>CALAYC010000072.1 GCA_937894935.1 uncultured Verrucomicrobiota bacterium | reverse complement strand
AGGCAAAGAGTTTGTTGGGATGATTCAGTTCGTAACAGCCGCGCACTGGGTTTTGGTTGCGAGTTTTTTCGCAACCGGTTTGGCAGCGGCACAAACTGTCACGCCACCGCGCGCGGCGCGTTCTGTGCATCTGAGTTACGAAGGACGGGACGGCGAATTGTTTTACAACGAAGTCGCCGTGCAGCGCTCCGTGAACGGCAGTTATTTCATGGCGTGCGGCTGGACCGGCGGTTACTTCGGGATGCAACAAATCAATTCGCCGACCAACAAGGTGGTGCTGTTCTCGGTCTGGGATCCAACCACAGGCGATGATGCGAATCAGGTGCCGCTCGAACAACGGGTGGAAGTTTTGCATGAGGGCGAAGGAACGCGAGTGCAGCGGTTCGGTGGTGAAGGCACGGGTGGACAATGTTTTTGGCCGTATCAATGGGAGACGAATGAGGTCTGTCGCTTTCTGGTCGCGGCCGAACCGCAGGGAGAAAAGACGGCTTACTCCGGATGGTTTTTTGATAATCACGCCAAAACGTGGCGGCATCTGGTGACCTTTCGCACCCGCGACGGCGGACGCGGTTTGCGGGGTTTATACAGCTTCGTGGAAGATTTTCGTCGCGACACCGCCAGCGTCCACGATGAACGTCGGGCGCAATTCGGCAACGGCTGGTTGCGTCGCACGAACGGGCAATGGTCGGCTTTGACGCGCGCGCGGTTCACGGCTTCGAACGCAGAGTGGGAGGCGAAAGAGAACATTGATGCGGGTTTGAGCGCCGGGAAATTTTTTCTCGCCACGGGCGGCAACATTCAACGTTCGCGCGAGCTGAGTTCCTGGCTGGAAATTCTGGATTTCAAAGGCAACGCACCGCGTGATTTGCCCAGGCAACTTACCACGCCGCGAGTGCCAGCCGCGCAAAATCCTTGAACGACTCACAACAATCGCCAGCGCGACGAAAACGTGCGTAAGCTGGAGGAGTCGCCGGCGAAAGCAAAAAGTTTACTGGGCTGAGGTCGAGCGCCGGTCTCCTGACCGACTGGATGATAAAATTGATTGAAACACGCCGGGACGGGAAACCGGCGCTCCAGCGGATTTGAGATTTGCCAACTCGGCTCCTACATTTTTGACATGAACGATTCGACGTCTCTCTACACCCGCCTCGGCGGTCACGACGGCATTCTGAAACTCATCAAGTCGTTTTACGTGGACGCGCGGCAACACGCCGTGCTCGGACCGATTTTCAATTCCCGCGTTCACGATTGGCCCGCGCATCTCGAAAAGATTGCGGATTTCTGGGCGCTGCAAACCGGCGGGCCGACGCGGTATCGTGGCGGATTTGCCGGTGCGCACCTGTCGCTCGGATTGGAAGCCGAACATTTCCAGCATTGGCTCGGCTTGTGGGAGTTAAACAACGGTCGGCATCTCGCGCCACAAGAAGCGCAAGAGCTGAATGCCATCGCACACGAACTCGGGCGACGCTTGTTTATCGTCACACAAAATCGCCGACCGTTTGCAGGACCGGGCTAAACTTGCTGACGTTTTCGGAACGCCGGCCTCTGACCCCACTCGTTGGAAAGCTGCTTTGAAACATGCCGGACCGGAAGTCGGCACTCCACCCAAAATAAAACAGCGACGTTCTGGTGAACGTCGCTGTGAAAGGGAAGACGGTCATAGACCGCCTCGACAGACAAAAGCTTACTTGTTCGGCTGCGGCGTGTAGCGCAGATACGGCTTCACCTTGCGGAAACCTTTCGGAAACAGTTTCGTGGCATCCTCATCGGAAAGCGCCGGGACAACGATGCAGTCCTCGCCATCTTTCCAATTCGCCGGAGTTGCGACCTTATGTCCGGCCGTCAATTGCAGCGAATCAATCACGCGCAGAATCTCCAGGAAGTTGCGACCGGTGCTCGCAGGATACGTGATCGTGAGTTTGATTTTTTTATCCGGCCCGATGATAAAGACCGAACGCACGGTGGCCTTGTCGTCGGCGTTGGGATGAATCATGTCGTACGCCGTGGCGACCTTGCGGTCTGGGTCGGCGACGATCGGGAAATTCATCGAGCACGATTGCGTTTCATTGATGTCTTTGATCCAACCGTGATGCGATTCGATCGGGTCCACGCTGATGGCCAGCACTTTCACGTTGCGCTTTTCGAACTCAGCTTTGATTTTCGCGACCGCGCCCAGTTCCGTGGTGCAGACCGGCGTATAATCCGCCGGATGGGAAAAAAGGATTCCCCAGGAGTTGCCGAGCCATTGGTGAAAGCTGATTTCACCTTCGGTCGTCGTTGCTTTGAAGTCGGGAGCGATATCGCCTAAACGTAATGCCATAGCTTTGATTCAGTTGTGTGCTTGGTCACGCGAGATGACCGGGAATTTGTCAATGTGAGGGATTTCTTTTAAGCAATCGGAATAGATTAGCAAGTCGAAGTTTTATCATAGGCAGTTCTGTTCCGCTAAAGTGCTTGCCCGCCGAAACCGATCCCCGCACAGTCCCGACGCTATGTCCGAACCTAAACTGAAAATTCTCGCTGTCGTCGGCAGCACCCATGAGCGGTCAGTCACACGCGTCGTCATCGGTCACGTCGCCGAGGAATTGCGCCGCCACGGTTGCGAAGTAGATGTGTTGGATTTGTTTCAGGAACCGTTGCCGTTATTCAACGTGGAAACGGCCTACAGCCAACCCGCGTTCCCCGCGCTCCAAGCACGGGTTGCCGCCGCCGATGTTTTCATTCTCGGCACACCCGATTACCACGGCAGCATGAGCGGTGCGTTGAAAAATTTCCTCGACCATTTCTGGAAGGAATTCACCGGAAAACTGTTCAGCAGCATCGTCGCCTCCCACGAGAAAGGCCTGACCGCGACGGATCAAATCCGCACGGTGGCGCGACAATGCTATGCGTGGTCGCTGCCGTACGGCGTTTCGTTCGCGGAGAAACAGGACGTGGTTGACGGCAAAATCGCCAGCGACACTTTCAAGGCGCGGCTGGAAATGTTCGTTCGCGACATCCGCGTTTATGGCCAGCTATTGGCACAGCAACGTCGCGCTGATCTCGCAGGAAGCGAACCAGGTTTTCTGGCGCGATTGCGGAAATGATGTCGCCGCTAAAAATCATGCGACTGAATTCAATTTGAACAAAATGGTTGTCTCTCGAGTCAGAAACACCAAACATTACGAAACTATTATGAAGAGACTCATTATTGCACTCACTGTGGCGGCTTTCGCTATTGGCGCTCAAGCAGGCGAAGGTTGTGGCGAAAAATCCGCCTGTGGCGCGAAGGAAAAAGCTCCGGCCAGTTGCCCGGCTTCGAAAGAAGCTAAAGACGCGGCAAGCTGCCCGGCCAAGAAGGATTGCGACAAGAAGGCCGCTGACGCCAAGAAATCCGATCAGGCAAAGAAATCCTGAATCTGAACCGTTTCCACATTCACCCGCGTCGTTACGGCGCGGGTTTTTTATTGCTTTGAAAGCCGTTCATAGTGCGCAGCGCACCCCTGAATACGGCTAATATTTTACATGTTCATGTTCACCGGCAGCCTTGACGCTATGGGGCGACAGAGAGAATTGTTAAGGGCAACCGAAGCTAAACCTGATTATGAGTCCCTCAAAGGCAATCCGCGCAACACGTCGCGCTTTTACCCTGATCGAGTTGCTGGTGGTCATCGCTATCATCGCCATTCTCGCGGCCATGCTGTTGCCCGCCTTGGCCAAGGCAAAAATTCGTGCGCAACGCATCCAGTGCATCAACAATCTCCGGCAGTTCGCTATCTCCTGGAAAATGTATTCAATCGATAACCAGGATCGATTGGTATCGGCTTATCCGACCTTCGGTGGCTTTACTGCAACCTGGTGTGGCGGCAATGCCGCAACTGGTGGCCTTCCTGGTGAATATGTGTACGGCGGGTCTGACCCGAGGGGCATTGAGAATGGCTTGCTCTGGCCTTACACAAAATCTTTGAAGCTGTATAAATGTGCAGCCGATAATCGGATCGCCGATGCTGCCGGGGTATTGCCAGCCTATCGAGGCAAGCCAATTTTGAGAACCATTTCAATGAATTCATACCTGAACGCCCAGAGCTTTGGTGTATCACCCGCTTGGGTGGTTACGAATCCGACCGGCAATCAAAGTCCCGCAGCACCCGTCTATCGAAAGGATTCTGAGATCCGTAAACCGTCTCAAACATGGGTAGTCTTAGACGAGGACCAGGAAAGTATTAACGACGGAATGTTCCTGGTGGACATGGGAGGTTCGGCACGATTCCTCGATCTTCCGGCGCGCATTCACAGCAATGGTTATGGAATCAATTTCGCCGATGGTCATGCAGAGATTTATCAGCTACGTGACGCCGAAAGCATCAGTTGGACTGTGAGCGGCGCTCGCCCCAAAGGCGGACTCAAGGATTGGCAAAATCTCACCAACGTTACCACGCATCCGTTACTTTAATCGTTCTCGCTTTTCAAGAACCCGCGTCCGCCGGCGCGGGTTTTCTTTTTGGCTCGAAAGGCGACGCCCGTTACCCTGCCGCGCCGTTATGGATTGCTCCCGGCCCAAAACGAAAGATCCGGCAGAATGGTTGGAGTTGTGCCCAGCATTCTCGAAACCACTCGCGGAACAACTCACCGAATGGATTCTCAATTGGCAGCCCGACCTCAGCGCGTCCATAAAATGGAACATGCTTTGTTTCTCGGGACGCAAACTCATCTGCGGCATCAGCGCGTGCCAAAAACATCTCGGGCTCTCCTTCTTTCGCGGCACGGAATTGCCCGACCCGGCGCAACTCTTTGAACCCGGCAGCGCCGGCAACACCAACATTCGCAGCCTGCGCCTGACATCGCTCGCAAATTTCAATCAACGCGCGCTGCAAAATCTTCTGCAAGCCGCAGTGGAATTTGATGCCGATC
This sequence comes from uncultured Verrucomicrobiota bacterium, assembly GCA_937894935.1. GTDB lineage: Bacteria > Verrucomicrobiota > Verrucomicrobiia > Limisphaerales > JADLHS01 > JADLHS01. The sequence continues at coordinate 4,452 of CALAYC010000072.1, read as the reverse complement.
CCACCATCCCTCCCGCGCCAAAAGTAAAACGCAAACCCTGGCCGATGCCGAAGTTTTTCAAAGACGCGCTGGCGCAACCGCAAAACCGCGGCGCCGCAGAAAACTTCCGCGCCTTCTCTCGCACCAGCCAACGCGAATATCTCGTCTGGCTCAGCACTGCGAAACAGCCGGAAACGCGCGAACGACGATTGAAAGAAACGCTCGCCGCGCTCACGAAAGGACGGAAATGGGCGCAGCGGAAACAGGTTTAACGGCGGACTGGATTAAGACTCTTCTGCTCGGAATTTTTCTTAGTTTCCGCGCCAGCTTCTTTTAAAGTGCCCGCAGCATTAACCGTTGCTGACATGAAATCCATTCCTTTGCCGGCTGAGTTGTTCATTCACAATCGCAAGCGCCTCGTCAATGCGTTGCTCCCGAATGCCGTCGCCGTTCTCAACGCCAACGACATTATGCCCACCAACGCGGACGGCACGATGGGCCATATTCAGAACGCTGACCTCTTTTATCTCACCGGCATTCATCAGGAAGAAACCATACTGTTGATCGCACCGCAGGCGTTTGATCCGAATCATCGCGAAATTCTGTTCATCCGCGAATCCAATGAACATCTTGCGACCTGGGAAGGCCACAAACTCACCAGAGAACAAGCCACCAAAATTTCCGGCATCAAAAATGTCAAATGGCTTTCCGATTTCCCGACGCTCTTTCGTCAGATCGCCTGCGAAGCTGATGTCATTTACCTCAACAGCAACGAACACCAACGCGCCGGCATTGAAGTCGAAAGTCGCGATGCCCGATTCGTGCGCGAATGCCAGCGACAGTTTCCGCTTCATCGTTACGAACGTCTCGCGCGCATCATGCACCGCCTGCGCGTTGTGAAATCCGAACCGGAAATCGCCGCCATACAGGCTGCTTGCGATCTCACCGGAAAAGGTTTCAAACGCGTTTGCAAATTCCTCAAGCCGGGCGTCAACGAAGCCGAAGTCGAAGCAGAATTCGCGCACGAGTTCATCCGGTCCAAAGGTCAATTCGCCTATCCGCCAATCATCGCCAGCGGCGCAAACAACAACATTCTCCACTACAATCAGAACGATCAGATTTGCAGGAAAGGCGACCTCCTGCTGCTCGATGTTGGCGCCGGACTCGGCAATTACATGAGCGATCTGACGCGCACGATTCCTGTGAGCGGACGTTTCACGCGGCGGCAAAAACAGGTTTACAACGCGGTGCTACGAGTGTTCCGCGCCATGGTCAAAACCATGACTCCCGGCAAGACCACGAAAGATTTACGCACCGAATGCGAAGAGTTGCTCACCAAAGAATGCGTGGACCTCGGGCTCATTAAACCCGCGCAGCTCAAAAAATCCACGCCCGACCAACCGGCGGTGCGACCTTACTTCATGCACGGCGTCTCTCATCCTATCGGACTCGACGTCCATGACGTGACGTACAATCACTTCAAAATTGCTCCCGGTTGGGTGCTCACGTGCGAGCCCGGAATTTACATCAAAGAAGAAGGCTTCGGCATTCGACTCGAAAACACCATTCTCGTCACTGAAACCGGACAACGGGATTTGATGGCGGACATCCCGATTGAAGCAGACGAAATCGAAGCCTTGATGAACCGTCGCTAAGTCCCCCCGGGGCAAATACCCGTCCGGTTTTTCCACAAGCGTGTCTGAATTCTGCACGCTGTCGAAACGGCGAAAAGCGGATCTGCCTTCAGGTCTGAGAAGCGCTATCAGTTGATGCTTTGAATCGAATAGTTTGGCGGCCTGGCGCAATTCCCGGATTCCGCCCTTTGCCCGTTGGCACCGGAGATGTTACTGTGGCCACATCATCAAGGTGTCACCTGCATGCACCGAAATCTTTTCGCCACACTTTTAATCTTCGGCCTCCTGATAACGGCAACGCTTCAGGCCGCGCTGCAACCCGTCTGGCTCATTGGCGTGGACGAAGACCCATTCGCTTCCGGCTATAATCCGACCGACGAATTCTCGTCCGAAAATTACATTAACGATCCGCGTCCTGGCACGGTTTACACTTTGAGCCAACCGGTGGTGGACGACGATTTCTACTTCGCCGGAACTTACCCCGCTGGTTTCAACGGCTTGATGACGAATCGCTCGGTGCTCGTTGCCGAATTAGATAAAGGCTGGGAACGCGCGCTTACGGATGGCGACCGCACAAATCGCGTTCACTTCATTCTCAGCAGCACGCAAGCAAGCACAACGGCGCGATTGCGTCTCAGCTTTGAACTGGTTCAGGGCGGCATCTGGTTGCCTCTGATTTCGCAAAGCGGTGAAGGCTTCGGCGTTCATGATATTGTCGTGCGATTCCGCAACAGCGCCGGTCAAAGCACGTTGATCTATTCCAATCGGATTGATCGCGACACGCGCATCGTCGTGGATTTTCCAGCCAGCAGCGTGGCTGCATCGGCCGGACCGAACACGATTGAGTTCGTGCGTGTCGGTCCGTTCACAGCAAACACGGGCTATTGGATTCAATTCGATTACGCTCAACTTGAAGCGGACACCGATGCGCTAGCGGACGCCGACGGCGATGGTTTGCCGCGCTGGTGGGAAATTGACAATGGCTTGAGCGATGAAAACTCCGCCGATGCTGCCAATGATAAAGATGGCGATGGTCTCACGGCACTTCAGGAATACAACAACGGCAATAATTCCACGGATCCAAATCGTGCCGATACCGATGGCGATGGTCTAAGTGACGCCGAAGAACTCGCCTTGGGAACGAATCCAAATCATCCCGATACGGACGGCGATTCCATTTCTGACGGCGATGAAGTTCACGGAATACCTGCATCAAATCCATTGCTCGTAGATTCCGATAGCGATGGCGCGCCGGATTCACTCGAACGTCGCGTCGGCACAAATCCGATGAGCGCGTCGAGCGCACCGACTCTTTTCCGCGGCGGAATCGGAATCAATTTTGTTTCCGCTGGTGACCTCAATGCGACGTTGAGCACCAATGAAACGGCGGGCATTGTTCCTCAAACGCGATGGAACAACACATTACCGATTCGCACCTGGACACGTCCCAGCGGCAGCAAAGCGGATATTCTTACGCCGCTCACCAATCAGATTGTCCGCAGCGACGGCGTCATCGTCACCAACCTGACTTTCAACTGGACCGCGGAAGCGTCCGCTGCCAGCGACAATTCCGGTTCGTCCGATCGCAAATTAATGAGCGGTTTGCTCCGCGCATCCACCAGCACGCCGATTTCGCTCACGTTGAATAATATTCCGTTCGCCAACTACGATCTCTACGTCATCGTCGGCGGCACGTACGATGGACAACGTGGACGGATTCGCCTCAACAACAACGCCAGCACTGATCGTTTTTTTCGCACGTTGACCACTGCGCCACAAAGCGATTTCGTCGAAATCAAGCCCAGCGGAAACAGCTATTCCTACGGAAACTTCGTGCGTTTTACAAATCTCACGAGCAGCACCGCCACGTTGACCGTGACAAACGTCGAAGGCTGGGCGGTCGGCATTCATGCGGTTCAAATTGTGGATCGCAATCTCGATGCCGACGCTTCGGGGCTGCCGGATTGGTGGGAGATGAAACATGCGTTGCAACCCGGTTCGCCCGCGCTCACGGGAACCGATTCGGACGGCGACGGTCTGACGAACTTGCAGGAATATCAACACGGCACCGATCCGCATCGCGCCGACAGCGATAATGATGGTTTAACCGATGCCCAGGAAATCGCACTCGGCACAGATCCGCTCAATGCAGACACTGATGGCGACGGTCTGTCCGACGGCGCGGAGGTCAATGGCCGATTTCCGTCGGACCCCAAACTGGCCGACACGGACGGCGATGGCGTCAACGACCGGGAAGAACTCGCGCGCGGCACTGATCCAAAATTTAATCCGTCAAACAACGTTGCATTCGTTTCTTACTCGCCGTTCTTCCGCAGTTCTCCGTCGCGGTGGGAATGGGTGGTGGACAACGTGCAACTCGTCTGGGATCACGGCGCTGGCGCGCTGGCACCGAACGTCTGGAACGAAGATTTTCTCGTCGAATTCGCCGGGCGCAATCCCACCACTCCGGAATGGCGCACGCTCGGAATGGCGTTGCGCTATTACCGCGGTTCGCTCACGCATCTGTTCCATTCCGAATACACCGGAGCGTTCAGCGCGCCGAACCAACCCAATTCCAGCATCTGGGATTCGGACTACGGCAATCCGCCGGCCGATTTGAAAACGAAATTAGGCTTCAGCGGCTTTGGCGCGGCGGATTTATCGGATCGGCTGCAGTTCCGTTTGATTGCGCAGCGCGGTGCGAACAGTAATTCCTGGTCGCTCACGTTCACCATCACCAATCAGACCAGCAACACCCTCGTCGTTTCGCGCACCTTCAACAATTCCACCGCACGCCTGGCGGTGGACAACGGCACAGCGAAATGGACGGATTACAACG
>CALAYC010000071.1 GCA_937894935.1 uncultured Verrucomicrobiota bacterium | reverse complement strand
CACGGTGCGCGAAGTTGTGCGCAAGATGCTGCCTGGCTCGGTCGGCGTGGCGGCGTTTCAAATCAACGTACTGGTCACACAAGGCTTCGCGTTTCTTTTCGACGACACCAAAACCATCACGGCCACTTTTAACTACGCGGTGCGCTTGATGGAATTGCCGCAGGGAGTTTTCGGGATTTCGTTGGCGACGTTTTTGTTGCCAGCGTTATCGGGTTTGGCCGCCGAGAAAAAGTATCCGGAATTCCGCGCCACGCTAAATCAGGGGCTCAATTATATTTCGTTCACGAATTTAATCGCAGCCGCTATTGCGCTCGCGTTGGCCGAACCCATCGTGCGATTACTGTTCGAGCACGGTAAGTCCAGTCCTGAAGCGACCCGCCGCGTCGCCGTAACGCTGGCATGTTTGGCGCCGGGCCTGTTGTTGTTTTCGATGAACAACATTCTGGCGCGCGCGTTCTTTGCGCTGGGCGACATTCAAACGCCGATGAAAATCAGCGTGTTTTGTCTGGCGATCAATCTCGTGTTCGCCTTGACGCTGGTGCAATGGTATCGCGAAGCCGGTCTGGCGATTGCCAACTGCTTGAGTGCGGCGTTCAACACAGCGCTATTGATCTACGCTCTGCGGCGCAAACTCGCCAAATTGGATTTCGTCGGTTTGACGCGTAACGTCTCCATTCTGACCGCTGCCAGCGCAATCGCCGGATTTCTTGCGTACTTCGCGTTTCGACGTTGGACGGCCCAGTTCGGCAGCGAAGGCACTGGCGTGCGCATCGGTGCGGTGTTTGTTCCTGGAGCGCTGGCTGGCGCGGTGTATTGGGGTCTCGCTCTAGCGGCGAAAATCCCGGCTGCCAGTGACATTCTGAATCTGGCGCGGCGAAAAGTCCGGAAATAACAACTTCCGAAAAGCAGATAATTCCAATCCCTAATTGCGCATTTATGTGCACTTGTCGTCTCAAGCTGCGAAGATTTTTTGACGCGCTATCGGAATTCTGCGTCTAATGTTGCACTTGTTATTATGGCTAAAGCGAAAAATTCCGGTGCAATGATCTGGGTGGTTGTCCTGCTACTGCTCGCGGGCGCGGTCGGAGGCGGCTGGTGGTATTGGAACAAAAAACGTAACGCCGCACCGGAATTCGTCACCACGACGATTTCACGCGGTGACATCACTCAGGCGGTAACTGCGACCGGGACGTTGAATCCGGTTTTAAATGTGCAAGTGGGCAGCCAGATTTCCGGCAACATTCAGAAACTCTTTGCTGATTTCAATTCCGTGGTGAAATCCAATCAGGTCATCGCACAACTCGATCCGGCAACTT
>CALAYC010000070.1 GCA_937894935.1 uncultured Verrucomicrobiota bacterium | reverse complement strand
GTCGTGAGTTCATTCCTTGGCTCAATCGTCGGCATCGTCGGCATGATTGCCGTGGGACGTGAACGGTTCGCACGGATCCCCTACGGACCGTACATCGCCGGCGCGGCGGCAATCTGGATTTTTCTACCCACCGAATGGCAGGCGAGTTTTAAAGACATGTTGGCCGTGTTCAACTTCTTCAGCGGCCCGAATTACTACTGAGCCCAACCAAAATAAAAGAGGCGCGATGAACGCGCCTCCGAAACCTCAGTTCCTCTTTCCGACTAAAAATTACTTCACGCGGTTGTACGCCAGCGTCAGACGGGACTTCTTGCGATTCGCCGTCGCGCGGGTAATCACACCACTCTTCACTGCCTTGTCCAGGGCCGACAGCGCGCCTGGCAATCCTTTGGACGCTTCGTCCTTCTTGCCAGCCTTGATCGTCTCGCGCAGTCCCTTCTCAATGCGACGGAGACGCGATGAAATCGATCGGTTATGCAATTGCTTGCGCGCGTTGCTGCGCATGCGACGTTCGGCGGACTTGGTATTCGGCATAATTCGTTTCTAAATCAATTTAAGGGCCGAGACGGTAGCGGAATGGCGGCTGATGTCAATGCCGGAGGTTTTGCAATTTGGCCTCTCCCGTCGGCTATTCCCGGGCCTTGGAATCGATAATTATGGTCACCGGCCCGTCATTAATCAGGCTTACCTGCATATCCGCGCCGAATTCCCCGGTCGCCACGGGCCGACCTAACTCCTGTTCCAGCCGCAACTTGAACTGTTCGTAAAGCGGAATCGCCTTCTCCGGTTTCGCTGAGCGCAGATATGACGGACGATTACCTTTCTTCGTGCTGGCGAACAAAGTGAATTGGCTGATCAACAGAATCTCCCCGCCAATCTCCTGCACGGAACGATTCATCAATCCCGCGTCATCCGCGAAAATCCGCATCCGCACCAGCTTGCCCGCCAGCCATTCAATATCCTCAGCAGTATCGGCATCCTCCAATCGGCATCCTCCACTGCCAGAAGAATCAACAATCCACGTCCAATCCGACCTTTGACCGCCGCATTGATCGTGACACTCGCTTCGCTGACGCGTTGAACAACAGCACGCATGAAACTTCAAGGCGTCGCCCGCACCGGCGGCAGCGGATACACCATGCGCAACGGGACATTGATTTGCGCACCAGACGGAAGTTGGTCGAAGTTCAAATTCGGATTTGCCGCGCGCAAGGCATCCGGCGGTATGCCATAAAGTCGCGCCACCCGTTCCAATCCTTCTCCCGGCAACACGGTATGAACTTTCATCGGCTCGCGCGGCGGTTGCGTCGGCTCTGGAGCGAGCGTGTCCGGCGGCCGTTGTCCCAACGCTTCTGCCGTGGCTTTCATCTGCTCCAGCTCCAATTGCTTCAACTGAATCTCCCGCTCTCGCTCCGTGAGCGTCTCGTCATTGAGAATACGCTCCTGTTCCTCCGTCGCCTGACGATTGATGGCGTAAAGCAATGCGAGTGCGTCCGAATTGTTGGCGTTGCCTAACGTTTCCACCGCGCTCGAATACGCCGGATCCTGCAATCGCACATACTGCTCATAACGCGGTTGCGTCAAAATTTGGCGTACGGCTTCCATGCGATCCGCCAACAATTTCTCGCGTTGCCGTTGCGCCGCCGGCGAATCATTTCCTGCCAAAGCCAGCAATTGTTCATCAATGGATTCCGTCGCCTGAAAGATTTTACGAAACTCCTCCGGCTCAACCGTGAACCCGGGCAACGCATCCAATTCATTCCGTAACCGCTCGGAGTGCGCTGAAAAATGAAGCTTCGCGGCCTCAAGTTGTTCTGGCGACAAAATCTGGCTCAACCGCGCCCAGCGTTCTTTCTCCGCCGCCACTTCTTTGGCTGCGTCCCAGGTATCCTCATCGTAGTTGCCCGCTGCCGAACTCAAAATTGCCGCCACCGCCTGTTTGTTTTCTTCCGACAGATTTTGCAAACGCGGATTGGTTTCCATCGTTGCCAACAACATCTGCTCGTAACGATTGGTGGACGACGAACTCACGGCACCGCGCACCGCCCAATCCGGCCCCAGCAATTGCGTCAGGATGACGTTGCGCTCGGCCCACATATCAGCCTGCGAATTTGTTTCCACCACCGGCTCACGCTCATTCGTCCACCAGCGAGGGTTCGGTCGGAATTGCGATAATTGATCCTGATATTTCTCCCGCAACACCTGCGTCACATCCGCGATGATGATGTCGCGAATCGTCTGCTCCGGACACCCAATCTCACGAAGGTTCTTGATGTAGGTCGGGTAATCGCGCGACTCCAGTTCCTGCCAGGAGAAAAATTGCCGCCGCACGATGACCGCCGGACGGGTGTTGGTGACTGAAAGGATATTCGTTCCGCTCGGTAGATTGTTATCGCCAGCGGCAACCGAACGCGGCGCCCGCAGCCAGGCCACCAACAATATCAAGTTGGCCACCAACGATACGCCGAGGATTATGCGCCAACGCATAAAGTTATTTACCGGCAATCGCAGCCCAGCGCCAATGAAATTCTCGACCGACCGAAACGCAAAGTAGTCATCAGCCGCGTCATGCAGCCGGACCGCCCCAAATCCGGTCAGCTTAACAGTTCACCGCCGAATGCTTTTGACTCGCAAGCCGCGCCCCAAATCGCTTTACTCCCCGCCGCATGAAACAGAAAGCCTACGCCGCCGCCGGCGTTGACATCGATCTCGGTAACAAAGTCAAAGCCACGCTCCCGCAATTGCTCGCCAGCACGCACCGCCGCGAAGTCCTCGGTAAGGTCGGCGGTTTCGGCGGCCTGTTCCAGCTCGATCTCAAGAAATACCGCGAGCCGATCCTCGTCAGCAGCGTGGACGGTGTCGGCACGAAGTTGAAGATCGCTTTCACGATGGACAAGCATGACACCATCGGCGCGGATCTCGTGAACCATTGCGTCAACGACATCGCCGTCCTCGGTGCGGAACCACTGTTCTTTCTCGATTACCTCGGCACGGGCAAACTTGAACCGCACGTCTTCACCGAAATCATCAAAGGCTTCGCGCGCGCCTGTTCCGAAAACAACTGCGCGCTCATCGGCGGCGAAACGGCGCAGATGCCCGGTTTCTATCAAGCTGGCGAATATGATGTGAGCGGTACGATTGTCGGCGTGGTGGAAAAATCCCGCATGCTCAACGGTCAAAAAACTATTAAGCGCGGCGACGTCATCATCGGCATCGCGTCCAGCGGCCTGCACACGAACGGTTATTCGCTCGGTCGCAAAATTTTCTTCGAGCAACTCGGCTACAAGCCCAAGGACAAAATTCCCGGCCTGAAAAAATCCATCGGCGAGGAATTGCTGAAAGAACACATCAGCTACGGACCGCTCGTGCAGAAGTTGCTGAAGCGCTTCAATTCCAAACGCCCTTCTGCCAACTCCCATCTGCCGGTAAAGGCTTTCGCGCACATCACTGGTGGCGGTTTCGTGGACAACATCCCGCGCGTGCTGCCGAAGACACTCGACGCCGTCATCAAGAAAGGTTCATGGGACATGCTGCCCATCTTCCGCATCATCGAAGAAAAGAGCGGCGTGCCGGACGAGGAATTGTATCAAGTCTTCAACATGGGCATCGGCATGGTGTCCATCGTCTCGGCGGACAAGGCGGACGCCGTGATGAAATTCATCAAGTCGCAGAAGCACAAAGCCTGGCTCATCGGCGAAGTGGTGAAGGGCAAGGGTGAGGCGAGAGTTGTGTAGGAAAAGGAAACAACGATGAACACGGTAAACGCATCCACAATGCAGGACTTGGAAGGGTTTGCAGAAAGATATCGTGGCTGGTTATTCCGTGGCTATCGCTGCCCCGATTGGCAACTCGAAACTTCGCTGGAACGAGCATCAAAACGTTGTGGTGTTTCAGCATCGAGTTGCGAGAAGGCAATTTGGGAAGAGTTCAGACGGCACGCGCATTCGTATATGCAGCGTGTGCCTGCAGACTCGGATACTTTTGAGTGGTTGGCGTTCATGCAACACTACGGTGCGCCGACTCGTCTTCTCGACTTTACCTTCTCGTTTTGGATTGCGCTATTCTTTGCTTTCGAGGACGCGG
>CALAYC010000069.1 GCA_937894935.1 uncultured Verrucomicrobiota bacterium | reverse complement strand
CGAGGACAGCGATGTAAAAGCGGTGATTTTGCGAGTGGATTCTCCCGGTGGTGAAGTTTTGGCTTCGGACGAGATTGCCCGTTACATCGATAAATTTCAGTCCGTTGCCGGCAAACCGGTGGTTGCTGCGATGGGCAGTCTCGCGGCGTCGGGCGGTTATTATGTTTCTGCGCCGTGCGATTGGATCGTGGCCAACGAACTCACCATCACTGGCAGCATCGGCGTCATCATGCACGGCTGGAATTATCGCGGCTTGATGAACAAGGTCGGGGTGAAGCCGGTGGTTTACAAAAGCGGCAAGTTCAAAGACATGCTCAGTGGCGATCGTCTTGAAGAACAGATTTCGCCGGAAGAACACGCGATGGTGCAGCGGTTCATTGATGAAACCTACGGTAAGTTCAAGCAAGTCGTTGCCGAAGGTCGCACTGAAGCGCACAAAGATAATCCTGATGGAAAGGCGTTGGCGGAAAATTGGCTGGACTACGCGGACGGACGGATTTTGTCCGGTAAAGAAGCGTTGGAAATCGGTCTGGTGGATGAACTGGGAAATTTTGATGTCGCGGTGAAACGCGCGGAAACGCTCGCCGGAATTGCGGGGCGCGCGACATTGATTGAATATCGGCAGCGGGTGGAGCTTGCGGATTTGTTCAGCCTCTGGGGACAAAGTGAAGCGCGCAGTGTGAAAGTGGACCTGGGCGTCGAATTTCCGAAACTGGAAGCAGGCCGCGCGTATTTTCTCGCGCCAACCTATCTACACTGAGTGAAGGGCGTCACCATCATCAAGCACCCGTTGGTGCAACACAACGTCACGCGTTTGCGGGACAAGGCCACGCCGCCGCATGAGTTCCGCCGCGTTCTCAGCGAAGTTGCGGCGCTCATGATTTACGAAGCCACCCGGACCTTTGCGACGGAAACCATTTCCGTGCGCACGCCGTTGGCCAAAACAAAAGGCGAGCGGTTGAGTCGCGAAGTTGTGTTAGTCCCGGTGCTGCGCGCGGGGTTGGGAATGTTGGATTCGATTCTGCAACTCATTCCCAGAGCCCGCGTGGGCTTCATCGGTTTAAAGCGACAGGAAGAAACGCTTGCTGCGCAGTTTTATCACAAGAGTCTGCCCAAAGATTTGGGTAAGCACGAAGTGATACTGATTGATCCCATGTGTGCCACTGGAGGAAGCACGGTCGCGGCGATGGAATTACTGATGGAGCACGGCGCGAAGAGTAAACAGGTCCGATTGGTGAATCTCGTCGCAGCGCCGGAAGGCATTCGCCACGTGCATAAATATTTTCCCGGTCTTCAAATTTTCACCGCTGCAGTGGACGCGGGATTGAACGAACGCGGTTTCATCGTGCCGGGTTTAGGCGACGCTGGCGATCGGTTGTTTGGCGTCTGAGTGAGTCGCGTCTGAGAAATTTTTCTATTGTTCCTGATATCCGCTGCCAGGAATCAGGGAATTGAATTCCAGAAGATGGTCAGGAAGTTTCTCAAGTGGAGTGCCGCGAAAAAATCGCGGTGAATTGGGCGAATTCTGCGGGTGAGAGCGTAGCCTATGCCAAGTTCAGCCTTGTGCCATTAGGCTTCGTTGGTAAGATTAGTGCTCGATTTATGGCGCAAGGTTTACATCTGTCACAACGGCTGACGCAGTCGCTGGTTTTGGCTCCCCAACTCCAGCAATCGTTGGCCCTCCTGCAGGCGCCAACCCTCGAATTGAAGGCTCTTGTCGAGGCTGAATTGCAGCAGAATCCCGTGCTCGAGGAGGTGGCTGAACCGGAATTGGCGGAACACAACAGCGAGGGCGAATCTCCTTCCGAAGCGGCTGATCCAGCCGAACCTCCGGCCGAATTGAACGGCGAATCCCATGATCTCGCCGATGGTTCTTCAGAGGGCGGGGAAGTTGTTGATGATTTTCAGGCGGAGTTTGAGAAGTTGCTGCAACTCGATCAGGAGTGGCGGGATCATTTTTCTCAGACGAACACGCCGATGCGTGCAACGGAGGAAGACGAAGAGAAGCGGCAATTCATGTTCGACTCGCTCGTCGCTTCAACGTCGCTGGCGGAGAGTTTGTTGGAGCAGGTGCGGCAATCGGATTTGCCGGCTGCCGACGTGCCGGTGGCGGAAGTGATCATCGGTAACATTGACGATTACGGTTATCTCAAGGCGTCGGTGGATGAAATCGCCAGCCTCGCAAATGTAACCGGCGATAAGGTGCTGGAAGTCTTGCGCGTGATTCAGACGTTTGATCCGGCGGGTGTCGGAGCGCGTGATTTGCGCGAATGTCTGATGATTCAATTGGAGCGCGAGAAGCGGCAGGAATCGTTGGAATATGAGATTGTACGCGATTACATGGACGCGCTGGGGAAACGGCGAATTCCTGAAATCTCCCGCGGTACGGGTGCGACTGTGGAAGAAGTTCAGGAAGCGTTAGCTTCGATTGCGCAATTGGAGCCTCGACCCGGGCGTGCCTTTCTTTCGAATCCCGATCAGTTCGTTCTCCCCGAAGTTTTTGTAAAGCGGAACGGAAATGATTTCGTTGTCACGACGAACAACGAGCACATTCCGCATTTGCGTATCAGCAATGTTTATAAGGACCTGATGGCGCAGGGCGAGAACAGCGCGGAGGTGAAGAACTACATCCGCGAAAAAATCCGCGCCGGAAAATTTTTAATCAAGAGTCTGCATCAACGGCAAAGCACGATCGGAAACATTGCGCGCGAAATCGTAAAGCGGCAGCGGGAGTTCATGGAAAAAGGGGTCGCCTATTTGAAACCGCTGACGATGGTGCAAGTGGCGGAAGTCGTCGGCGTGCATGA
>CALAYC010000068.1 GCA_937894935.1 uncultured Verrucomicrobiota bacterium | reverse complement strand
GTTTTGTTCAACCATCGTGCTCGCGTTCTATTGCGAAGTTTTCAAACGCTGAATCACCATGCTCCAACTCGTGCGCACCAATATCGGACTCTCCATCAGCCTCGGTCTGCTCGTGGCGGGCGTATTCGTCTGCACTATTCTTGGCCTGATCATGGCGCGCTCCGGCGCGTCGCTGCGCCCCATCTATTGGTTCGCGGGATTCTTCGCGCTGATTGTTTTCCCGCAAATCATCGGGAATTTTTTCAAGGCGTTTCATACGACGAAAATCGAAGCCCCACGCACCGCCGCCTTGGAACAACTCGCCGCTGCTCCGAACGCCGACGCCCCCAATGCGAATTCCGCCACGCGCAGCGCGGATGCCAAATCTCTATTCGGACCGGATGCCGATCCGCAGTTGATTTCCGACGTGCGCGGCGCTTACGGCGACGTGTTTGCCAGCGCGGATTTCGCACAATTTGCCGTGCTGCCGAATGGTGAAACGGTGTTGCTCGCGCGCTTTCAAAGTTCTGCCGCCGCCGAGAAGGCGTGGATGAATTACCTGCGGGTTGCGGGCCTGCAAGCCGGCGGCAAGGGTGATTCGCATCGCGGCTACGTTGTCACCCGCCCCGTCGGCGACCGAGCCTACGCGCTGCCGTTCGGCACGATGCTTGGCGTCTGGACCGGCACGGACGACGCAACCATCCGCAATCGCATGATGACTGGCGGCTTTGAAATCCCCCGCCGCGCGCCGCTCGATAATTCCACAGAAACAGAGAACAGCACTGCGCCGGCAAAATCACCGGGCAAACCTAAGAATCCACTCACCATTGTCCTGATCGCCGCAGCGCTGGTCGTGTATATGTTCATTGTCGCGTCCTACTTCTTCAAAGGCGCGGCCTGGGCAGGAACATATCGCGCCAAACCGGACACGACGCCCGTCATCCCCTCGGAGCTGTCGGCGCGGCTCGAAGCCATCAATGATTTCGACGTGCCGTTCCAAATCGAACGCGGCACACAGCCGAACGAATTCTTCGCTACGTGGCGTTATGCGGATGCGAAGTGGGTGGATCTCGCCCGCGCTCGCGGCATGAAACGGACTTTCCGCATCCGACTCGTCATTGATGAATCGAGACATACCGTTCGCGCCACAGATTACGCCGCGAGCTTCGATTGGTCCGCCGGACACGGCGGCGCGAGTCTGGATTGGAAAGCGTCGCTCGGCATTGTGTTTTTCCAATCCGAACACCAACGCGTTTTCGGTCTGCAACTCGATGAGCAAGGCCGCTTCAAACCGGAGTTGTCGTACGCCTACACGTTTAATTTGCAGGAAATGAAATCACCGCTCATTGAGGCCGTCACTCGTGCCGGTTGGAACTGGCGTCCCACCGTCTGGCAAGGCCCGACGTGGTTGCGCTGGCTGACAGAATAATCTGCCAATAATGAGCACCTCACACCGATTAATATGAGCTGGTTAATCTCCATCTTTGCAGCGTTCTTGACCGGCGTTGCCAGCCTGTTCCTCGCCGGGCTTATCTCCAACTCCTGCGTTTCGTGGTATAGCATATCCAGTCGCGAAGGCGCGGCAGGCTACTTCGTCATCTTCACCGCGATCGGCGGCGGCATTGCGGGATTCATCATCGGGCTAATCACCGCACGCATCGTTGCGGCAAATTATAGCGCCGGGTTCCTCACACAACTTGGCGCGACACTCGGGGTCGTGTTGCTCATCTCCGGCGGTACCGCCTTGCTCTGTCGCTTGCTCGCCGATGTGCCGCCGACCATTGACGGGCAGGAACTGACTTTGGAAGTGGAATTTCGTTTCCCTGCTTCGACCAACACCGCCACGCCACCCACGGCAGAAGGCGAATGGACCTTTCAACTCAGTTCGATCGCCGGTTACACCCAACGAACCTCCGACACAGGCAAAGTTGCCACCGACAAAGCGCGGCTCGAAAACGGTCGCTGGATCGTGCCAACGGAAGTCTTGCTGTTCACTGAACGCGGCAAGCGGAGCGTCACCTTGTATCGCAAGGAAACCAAGGACGTCTTCGGCTTCTTGATTCCGCTGCCGCGGCGGCCCGGAAAAGCTTTCGAGACCTGGAGCGAATGGTTTCCCCGGCAGCAACACGATGGGCAACCCTGGCCGGAGGACAAAATGTCCTGCCGCTTTCGCGTGCAGAAAATTCCGCCGCCGCCACCCCCGAAAACCCAGGCGGAATATGAAGCCGAGCAAGCCGCACAAAAGGAAAACGACTTCGCCGCAATCCCAACGGATGCACCCGTGCAAAGCTGGTTTCCATACCTCGCCTATGAACAGCCGCAAACGGAACGCGCGCTAAACATCATTGCCAGTCGACCGAATCTTGCGGCGGAATTAAGCGCGCTTGCGACCGGCGACGACGCGCGTCTCGCTGAAGCTGCCATGCGTTGCATCGCAAAATTGCCTAATCCGACGGCAGAATTAATCCCGACGGTGCAAGCTGCCGGTCGGCATATCGCCGAACGAATGCGCGTTGTAAACAACACTCCTGTCGAACAGGATCCGAGCTATTACGGCGCGGCGGATATCTCGGTTCGTTTCAGTGGGTGGATGGAAGCGGTTCGAACCTTACGCGACAAATGCGGCGGCGACTTTACGCCGGAACTGAAAACGATTCTCGAATTATCGCGCGTGCGCACTGACAGCAGCGTCATGCAAGCGAGCGTCCGCCGCGTGGCGAGTTATTATCTGCATAAATGGGCGGGCATTGAACCGCTACCGACTGATCCTCCACCGCGTTAAACCATGAGCTTCACTGTCGAACAACAAAAGGAACTTGAGCGGTTCCCGCCGCAGCTCCGCGCGTTGATTGATGCGGAACTCGCGGCGGGCAATTCCATCGTCGAATTCGGTCACGGCTTTCCGGCACCGCCTGCGGGCGCTTATCTCAAACTCGCCAACAAAGTCGGCACCCGACCGCGCGCTTCAGGCGACGGCATCAGTTTTTATGAGCGCAATATGCCGAGTTATTCCGGCGAGTTCACGGACTCCAAACGCTTCTTCTTTGTGCTCGAACCGCCCAATCCGCCGCCACCTGAACCGGACATGAATGCGATTCGCGCCGCGCTGAACGCGAAGTCAGATCCGCTCGTGCAACTCGCTAATCGTCCGACCGGCTCCAGCGTAAAAATCGCTCTCGGAGAATCGTCGTTGGAAGAAGTCGTTTCACAACCATCCGAGCGCACAAAAAATACCGTGCCTTTACCAAGCCCGATGCTATTCACCGAGACCCCGACCAGTTCGAAGTGGATTTTGTACTTTGAAGACCCGCGACCGCCGCATGAAGTTCAGTTCGCGCTAGAGCGAGAACTGAGAACGTTATTCACGCCGACGATGGACAACGACCAGCTGACGATGCACGCCAAGGCAATCGTCATCGGCACGCGCTATGTTTTTGAGCTGCGTTTCGAAGCAGCGTTGTTCTTTCGAAACTGCTATTCCCTGCGAGTTGAAGCTTCGTGGGCGGATCAACCAGCCACAAGTCACGATTACAGCCGCAAAACTTTCGATAGCTGGTTCAAGCTTTGGACGCGCGATTTGATGCCCGCAAATCCGCCGAAAGCCAATGCGGGTTCAGAAGCACGCTATCGCAAATTGTGCGATACGGCTTTGCAAGCGGAGAAACATCTCGATTCGGTTGCCGCAATCCAACAGGCCATCATAGCGAAATTGAAAGGTGGTGGTTCGTTCGGAACGGCGCACAAAGAAGGCGGCACAAATATTTATTGGAAGGGCGGACAGTTCGTTCGCTCCGATTATGGCGACTATCCCGACGAACAGAAATTCACTGCCGAAGCGGAGTTTCTCAAAATGCTCTACCGCTTCCTGAACTGGGACGTTGCCCGCCACGCCGGCACTGAGAAACTCTCTGAGTTTGACACCTGGAAACTGATTCTGCGCCAGATGCGCACCCGTTAACCGCCATGTATTATTATAAATCTCCTCTCGCCATCGGGCTGGTCGTGGTCATCGTCGTACTACTCGCCGTCGGATTGACCGCGTGGCAATTCATTTCCATCAAATCCACGGGCACACCGCTCGGCTCGGCAGTTCGCACGCCAACGCACATCCTGCAACTCATCAGCACGACGGAGCATTACCTGCCACGCCTGCATCGCCAACCGAACAAAGATCGTTTCCGCATTGATCTGTTGGCCATTTCGCTCGCGGACCCAACGAAACAGGAAACGTTCACCTTGCTGCGGCAACAACAAGCAAACGCGTTGACGCCGGTGACAAAAATTCTCGGTGCTGACGGCGACTCGATATGGATTCAAGCGCTCGATGTTTTCGCCGTAAACCTGAAGACGAAACGCGTCGCGCGCGAGGCGGATTTACGGAAGGCCAATCCAGAACTCGCGTTATTTCTGCCAACGGCCCGGGCGGAATTCACAGATCGCTTCGTGGCGGTGTCGCCGGACTGGAGTCAGGCGTATTCGTTTTCGGCGGACACGTTGAAGGCGACCGCTTGTCCCCCGCCGCTACGCAAAGCGGGACTGGAAACACTGCCCCGGGTTCGCATCGAAGGCAGTCTCTGTTCCGGCGGCTTGGTTTCAGCCAGCGAATGGATCGCGGTCGCGACGCCAAACGATGCGAAGAGTGATTTAAAACCCGGCTTCTCGTTACCGCGCGATTTCACCGCTGGTGAAAAAGATCAAGTCCGTCAATTGCATTACGGCACAGTGGATACCAGCGAATCGCGCCCCCGCATTGAGCGCAGTGAACGTCTAAGCGAAACCGAATATCGCGCCGTGACCTTTCTTCGCGCCACACCCGGCGGCGCCATTCTCCAAGCGGAGAATCCTGACAGCCTGTTTCTCCTGCATCGCGTGGGGAACGAACTCTTCGCACCGTTCACGCTGACGCGCATTGCTCCCGACGGTAAATCAATCTGGGACACCGCCACTGGCATCGGGCGGTTGCAACAAGTGTTGCCCGGGGTTGATAGCATCGTATTGATTGGCGAACGCCCGCGCGTACCGAATAAAGTTCCTGAGCCGATTCTCGTCCTGATCAACGTTGAATCCGGCGAGACGAACACGGTTTCGCTTTGGCGATGAATGCGTCAGTCGCCGGTTGGAAAAACGGGCTCATTTCGACACTGGGCGGACTGGCCGTTGTCCCCATCGCCATTGCACTCGGGGTCGCCATCAGTTACGGCATTCTCTACTTGCGCCGCGTCAGCGAACACGAAGGTCGCCGCGGTTTCCTCGCTATTCTGTACGGCATCATCGGCGGCGCCCCGCTCGGGTTTTATGGCGGATTCACGCTGACGCAAGCGTGTTTAGGCGCGGAATCCATCTGGCAACGCGCCGCTCTTTCGGGTCTCGCATCGTTGGCCGGCGCGACGATTGCGTTTGTTGGAAGCATTATTGGTGGTTATCGCCTGGCAGAAGCGCGGCGGGTTACGAACTACGCCGGTGAACGCGGCGCATGGGCGTTTTTCTATTTTGCCCTTCCAATCACGTTTGTTGTCGCCGCCGCAGCGTTTGCCGCAACGTGGTTCGGGTTGAGTTAAAACTCATCAGCAAACGCAGTTTCGTTTGTTACCAGCCAAGCACCGCTCTTCATTCGCCATATTCCAGGACTTGGAACTCTCGCCTCGCTCAGGCTAAATTTACGCATGGGTCTGGCTGAAAATCTGGAACAAATTGAGACTCGCATTCGCGCCGCGTGTGAGCGCGCGAAACGACCGCGCGAATCCGTGCAATTACTCGCGGTTTCCAAAACTCATCCGCCGGAGACAATTCGCGAAGCAACGGAACTCGGTCTGACGTTCTTCGGTGAAAACAAGGTTCAGGAAGCCAAAGCGAAAATTCCGCAGTGCCCCGGTAAAGCGCGCTGGCAATTCATCGGTCATCTGCAATCCAACAAATGTCGCGATGCCGTTGAACTCTTCGAGATGATTCAAGGCGTGGACAGCCTCGCCATCGCGCAAGAGATAAACAAACGCGCTGAGCAGGCGGGTAAGACCATGCCCATTCTGCTGGAGATCAATGTCGCGGGTGAACGCAGCAAATTCGGATATCAGCCGGAGCAGATGTTGGCGGATTTGAAAGCCATCAATGCCCTGCCCCGACTGGAAATTCACGGACTGATGGCGATTCCACCTTTCTCGCCGGTGGCAGAAAAATCCCGTCCGTATTTCCGGAAGTTGCGCGAGTTGAAGCAACAGGCCGAAGCAATTCTCGGCGCGCCGTTGCCGCATTTGAGCATGGGTATGAGCGGCGATTTCGAAGTAGCGATTGAAGAAGGTGCAACCATCATTCGCATTGGCACGGCGTTATTCGGCGAGCGATTAAGCCTCGTCCGACGTGACCCGAACGCCTGAATACTTTTTATTTCGCAATTTCTGTTTTGGCGCTAGGCTGCATCCAGTGACAATCGAGACGTTCAAAAAAGAAATCGCCGCCGCCGTCAAGGCTTACGAGAAGTTCGTGGTCTGCCTGGAGAAGTCGCCGGAGGAATTTGAGCTTTCCATGCGCTCGCTGATGGACAAAGCGATTCATGCCTACGAAAACCGCGCTCCGGGCATGCGCCACGGTCTCGCGCTCGATAAACAGGTCACCATCATCCTGAGCCAAAGCGACAGCCCGCGGCCATTGTGCGGAATCTATTTCAACCTCCATTCGCCGTACCAGAAAAACGCACTCCCAAGCACGGTGAAAGCGGTGGAGAAAAAAGCTTCCGCAGAAGAAGACGAGGATTAACTCGCGGTCAGCGGCTTAACGGTCGCGCACTTCGTCGCCTTTTTGCGCTTCTCCGGAAATAACATCCGCGACGGTATTATGATCCCGTTCCGGTCCGGTGATCCGCACCTCGCCGACTTTCAATCCCTGACGATAAACGGAGAGCACTTGATCCCGCGCCGGCATTTTTCCGACCGGAAAATCCACGACCACAAAACGTCCGGCACTGTTGTAAACGGACACCGTGCCGGTCAGCCGATTTTCCGGCGTCACAATCAACTTTGATTCGGATTCCGATTTGCGACGGTTGTTGTTCGTTGTCGCCGGGGCTGGAGTCTTTCCATCTCGATGTAAAGTGACAGTCGTTGATGCGCCTTCGGGCGGTTCTGAGAAAGTCGCCGCAGACCGCTGCGTCGTGCATCCGGTGATGACCAGCGTTGCTCCGATCAAGGTTGCGAACAAAAATTTCATAACGGCAGTAAAACCGGCGTTGCGGCCCAGGTCAATTCACGTTTCCGTAATGATGGTATCCGCGTGTTCATACGCAGGCGCGCAACAGCACAACAAACGCAACACTTCGGTACCGGTATTCCAGAGTTTGTGCTTTTTCCCCGGCGGAATCGCAATGGCATCGCCCGGCTTAACGTCACACACCTCACCTTCAATCCGCATGCGGCCCGTGCCGTGGGTGATGTAGTAAATCTCCTCGGCGCGCGGATGATAATGTTCCTGCGTGCTGCCACCAACCGGCAGACGCGCTTCGGCCAGACTTTGATTACGAATTACAGAATTGCGATAGGCCAGCAACTCGCGAATTTCCGATCCATCTTTAGTAATGAAGGCTTCGACCGCAGCGAGATTTTTAACGTCCATAATGCGGGCATTGAAGCAGCAATCCGCGCCCGGCGAAAGCATCAAGACGCGGCAGGATAATGCTTCTTCGCTTTCTCCAGCACCTCATCGTGCGGAGTTGGCTCGTATTCGTAATCATCCGGCTCAACGTAATCTTTGCGCATCGGATGATCCTTGTAGCCTTCCCACATCAAAATGCGCCGCAGATCCGGATGGCCATCGAAGGTGATTCCGAAAAGATCGAAAATTTCGCGCTCCTGAAATTCACAACTCCGCCAGACGGGCGTGAGCGAAGGCAGATGAGTTTTCTCTGCACGATCTTCGGTCCGCATTCGCAGAATGACTGGACCGTGCTTTTTCTCCATCGAATAGAGATGATAAACCGCTTCGAGATAGGCAGGACGGATGGTCTTTTTGACTTCCTCAACTTCCTTTTCCACGCCGTCCACGAGTTTCTTGATCTTGATTTTTTCAGTCAGCTCCGCCTGCGGCCAATCCACCCCCGTCACATTGGAACAGTAATCAAATTTTAATTCTGCATCGTCGCGTAAGAACTGAGCAACAGCGACCGCATGAGCGCGATCCACTAACAACGAGTTCTGCGCGGCCGGAGAATCGTTCGAAATAATTTGCACCGTCGCGCCAGGAACAGCGGCTTCAATGCGGGATTTGATCTGAGCGAGAGTTTCCATGTCAACGCACCAACGCCGGCGCTCTCCAAACCTTGGGATTATTCGGCGGCTGTAAATCATGCTCGCCGTATTGCGGCACCGGAAATTCGCTCGGCGCATCGGGATTGAGATGTCGCGGTTGCGCAGCGCCGATCAATTCCTGCTCGGCAATCTTCCGCTGCAACGTCATGAACGCGTGAATCAACGCTTCAGGCCGCGGCGGACAGCCCGGAATGTGCACATCCACCGGAATAAAACGATCAATGCCTTTGAGCACGTTGTACCCCTGTTTGAACGGCCCGCCTGAAATCGCACATGCACCCATGGCGATGACGTATTTCGGCTCCGCCATCTGATTGTAAAGTCGCACGACTTGCGGCGCCATTTTCTTGGTGACGGTGCCGGCAACAATCATCAAATCCGCCTGGCGGGGTGACGGACGAAACACTTCTGCGCCGAAGCGCGCCAGATCATAACGCGCCATCGTGGTAGCAATCATTTCAATCGCACAACACGCAAGACCGAATTGCAGCGGCCAGATGGAATTCCGCCGCCCCCAGTTATAAATCTCCTCAAGGGTCGTCGTGAAAACTCCCTGCTTCTGCAATTCGTTTTTCAGTCCTTCGTCCATCGTTCAATTCATCCTCCGACTCTCCGCCTTTTCTTAATCAACGTCGTGTGAAGCCACAAAAGTGGCGATTAAGAAGATTGAGGCAGGAAATTATCGCCACGTCAGCACGCCTTTCTTCCAGGCCCAGACCAATCCTTCCACCAGCAAGAGCAGAAAGACCATCATGGCCAGAAACGCTCCGACGCTTAAATCCGTAAACGCGACCGCAAACGGCAGCAGAAAAATCGTTTCCACGTCGAAGATGAGAAAGATAATGGCGTAGAGATAATATTCCGATTTGAACTGTACCCATGCGTCGCCTTTGGATTCCAAACCGCATTCATAGGTGGCATTTTTATCCGGACCGGGTTTACGCGGCGCAAAGTATCGGGCCCAAAGCCGCGCGAGAATCAACGGCGCAACGGCAAATACGACCGCAGCAGCCATCAGAATGATTACCGGAAGATACGGCGACTGGGTCATGTTTAATTTTTCTCCGGCACATGGCGTCTGAGTCCGACTTCGTGCGCAATATCATCGAATTCCTCGCGACTGACTTCTTCGAGATGCTTGCCGCGCGCTTTCAGTTTCTCATTAATCTTGAGGGCCTTCTCCGTCATCTCCTCATGCGTCTCTTTCGAGCCTCCGACTAACGCGAAATTCGGACCTTTAGTCACGCGCTTGTGGCCGTCGGAATCCAGTCCGACGCCGAGCAATATTGCTTTTTGTTTGGCTGATTTACCGCTGTTTGCCATAAGCAAGGCTAGAGCGAGGATTTCAGGCGGTCAAGCGTGGCAGTCGCGCAACAGATAGCATTTCTTGGCAATTGCTCCCGCTTTCTTGAAATGAAAAACAAAAAGGCACTCTGAAAAATTCAGAGTGCCTTGCGAAAATCACGACCGAATTACTTCGCGCCGAGGATGGCGTCCTTACAGGCTTTCGCGACGCGGAATTTCACGACGCGCTTGGCCGGAATCTGAATGGTTTCGCCAGTGGCCGGATTACGACCTTGGCGGGCTTTACGATTCACCAGGACGAGCTTGCCGATGCCCGGCAACGTGAAGGTGTTCTTGGCGTTCTTGTAAGCGAGCTGCGCGATGATTTCCAGAATCTCGGAGGCCTGCTTCTTCTTGATACCAGCTTTGTCGGCGATCTCGGCTGCGATCTGCGACTTGGACAATGCTTTTGCCATAGTGTGTGATGTTAGTTTTTTGGTTTAGTTGTAATTAAAAAGTCACTCGACTTGCCGCGAATAAACGGTTTTCGCGATTTTCACGCAAGAACAATTTGCAAGTTTTTCTAAGGAACTCGCAGGTTTCCACCACTTTGATGCAAGCAAAAAATCGGATCGAAGCGAGCCGCTTCAACTGTTGGAATTCTTCGGACGCACTCGCACGGCAGCGAGCAGATTCGTCAACAGGGAACGCGATGACTTGCTCGCATTCTCAGACCTGGATTCCGTCGGCTTGGACGGACGCATGTTGAAAACCGAATTGCGCGGACATTTTTTTGCGTTGGGCCGACCGAGATACGGTTCAACCTTCGCAGTCAATTTCACGACCAACGCATCGCTTTTGTAGGTGTACACGTCCGCCAGTCCGAGACAGATTACCGGCTTGTCGGCAACCTCTTTGGCGAAGTTCCGTTCGATGACTTCCATCTGGGATTTGTCGAACGTAAAGACGGCATCCGCCCAATTGAGGATTTCTTTGGTGAGCTGATTTTTGGCGAAGG
>CALAYC010000067.1 GCA_937894935.1 uncultured Verrucomicrobiota bacterium | reverse complement strand
CCGCAGATCCCCCTCATTACCGGGCCGAACATGGCGGGTAAATCCACTTACATCCGGCAGGTCGCGTTGCTCACATTGCTCGCGCACACCGGCAGTTTCATTCCCGCCAAGACCGCGCGCATTGATCTCGTGGACCGCATTTTCACCCGCATCGGCGCAAGCGATGATCTCGCGCGTGGGCAATCCACGTTCATGGTCGAGATGAGCGAAACCGCCAACATCCTCAACAACGCCACACCGCGCAGCCTCATCATCCTCGACGAGATCGGCCGCGGCACGAGCACGTTTGATGGTTTGTCGCTCGCGTGGAGTATTGTTGAATACCTGCACAATCAGGTTGGTGCAAAAACGCTATTCGCGACGCATTATCACGAACTCACCGAGCTCGCGCTCCGTTTGCCGCGCATCAAAAACTTCAACGTCGCCGTGCGCGAATGGCGCGATTCCATTGTCTTTCTGCGTAAGATTGTCGAAGGCGGCACGGACAAGAGTTACGGCATTCAGGTTGCGCGCCTCGCGGGTGTGCCGAAGGCTGTGGTGGAACGCGCGAAACAGATTCTGGCGAATCTCGAAGAATCCGAACTCACCCCGGAAGGCAATGTCCGTCCGCCGCGTCGTCAGCAGGATCGCGACAAACTCAAACAACTCGCCCCGCCACCGCAGATGGATTTGTTTGGGTGATATTTCGTCCGGAATTGCGCGTGAACCGGGCAATCCATCTCCACGACAACAGCAGCCAGAGCCAATGCGGATGAGAGAACTGAAAATTCACGCATCAGTAACGTAACGAGAATCGTCAAAAATCGCCAGACCTGCCGCAGGCTTTAACTCGGTCGCAGCGAAGAAGTATCCGGGCTGTTGATCGCCAAATTCATCGCCTCGACTTCAGTAACAATCTTTGTCAGTTGACTGTAAACCAGTGACTCGTCTGCTGAAGCGCCTGCGGGTGAAGTGAGATTCGGTAGCGTATCAACTCGCGCAGGAATGCTGGCTTCGAGACAATTCGCCAGCGATTCAATGAAGTCGCCGATGGCGGCAATACTCGCTTCAATACCTGCCGACGCGAGACGAGAACGTTTATTGAGTTGCAGAGCGAGTACGGTGATGGCGCGAGTCAGACGTTGGTTGTAGGTCGTCAGCGCGGCGGTTTGTTCGACGTTGTTTTGCAATCTGGCGGGCTCAGCCAGCAATCGGTGGAGTGAAGCCGCCGCCAGACTGTTGGCTCGTTCTGCTTCACGTTTTGCCAACACGACTCCGCCGGTGAAAGGCTCGTTGCGTGTGAGATGCGCGCCGACCGTCTTCAGATATTTTCGGTTCGCGCGCAACGCCGAGGCGATGATGTGTGGTGAACGTTCCTGTTCCCATTTCGGCCAGAACAATACTGCTGCCAACAAGGCGAACGCGCCACCGGCCAGAGCGGAAAATACCCGTGCGAGGGTAAAATCGAGATGCACCGGCATGATGGCTTCGGTGATGAGCACGACCATCAACGTCACGAAAAACACCGCGAGGACGTAGTTGCGTTTTACGTAAAACGCGAAGCAGAACGCCAGGATCGCGGCGAAGAAAATGTGCCAGCCGACCGGCATTTTCACCCACAACAACAGACTGCCGAGCACACTGCCCGCAAGCGTGCCAAGAATGCGTTGCCCGGCTTTTTGTCGCGTCGCACCGTAGTCCGGTTGCAATACCACGAGCGCGGTGAGCGCAATCCAATAACCGCGCGGGAGTTCGAATCCTTTGTAAATCGCCACGGCAATCATCAGTAGCACTGCAACGCGTAAGGTGTATCGCACCAACACCGCATCGGGATACGCCGGAGGATTCAGCCAGAAGCCTAACGAACGCACCGACATTCCACTCAGTTCTGGCAGTCGGAGGGCAAAACCGGAATGCGCAGCGCCATGATCCACGGTGTCAGCCAAAGTGGTGCGCACGGTCGGCAAGAGTTCGATGAGTTGTCGCAACAATTCCCGCGCTTGCGTCATCTCGGCGTCCATTGAATTCAGCGCGGCGAGTCGTCCATCGAGCACTTGAAGCAAATCCGTCGCGCGGCGCAGTCGGACTTCGAGCGCCATCAACTGTTCCGGCCGATGCGTGATGATGGTGAGTGCGGCTGAGCGAGCGGCATTGGCAAGGGAACGCAAGACAGAATCCAGCGTCGGCGCAACCGCGTCAAAACCGGGATGCGCTTTAATTTCTTCCATTGCCGTGTGTAAAGCTGAGGTGCGCGTTGCCAGTCGCGCGGCTAATTGCGTGGCTGCGTCCAGATGAGTGATTAATCCGGGATTGCGTCGGCTGATGGCTGCTTCGAGAGCGCGTAATGTCCGG
>CALAYC010000066.1 GCA_937894935.1 uncultured Verrucomicrobiota bacterium | reverse complement strand
CTTCGCCGGGCGCGTACGCGTAATTCAGCGGAAGCGGTTGATCGGCGAGTTGCACGGCATCAGGAAAAGCGTTGGCGTCGTAGCTGAGTTGAAGATCTCCGAGCAGATCTTTCTCGCTGGCGCAAAGGAATTGTTGGTTCGGCGGAACGCCGGGCACGGCAGGCGGGCTGCCTGCCGCTATGCGATTGCGCAGAAGACGATTCAATTCGTGAAATGAAGAAACGTTTTCCAGTCGCGCGGCGTAAAAGTTTACGAGCGCCTGGTCGAGATCAATCATGCCGTGATGCCGCGCGCGGGTTTGAAGATTTTCGATTTTTTGTCGGACGCTGCGATTGTGCGCGAGAAAAGCGTAGGGGAGTTCGTTCTGCCTTGCTTCGGTCGAGTTGCTGCGGCTGGTCTGTGACGCGGTCGCGCGCGGTGATTTCATCATCGCGTCGCGGATTTCAGCGTCGGCATCTGCCGCGTGGCGTGGTGCTGGTCGCGGTGGCACTAAATCTTCCTCGACGAGCGCGGAGCGAATGAAAATAGCGGTAGCGTCTTTAGGGTTGATGTTGCCGTAGGCGATTTTGCGGCGGACGATTTCGAGGCCGTGCAACGTGATGACTTCTTCGACGAGCACGCGTCCGGCACTGACGCTCCAGTGCGGGTTCTGGTGGGTGACTTTGCAGCAGTGCGGCGCGAGTTGATAAATCCATTGCGGATCAATCCCGGCAACGGTGCGGGCGAACAGTTGCGAAGTTTCAACGATTTCGCCAGCGACGATCCACTGCGGCTGATTTGACTTGGGTTTGGGGGGAGGATTTTTTTGAGCTTTGGCGTCGCGGCCTTTGACCGGTTTTTCGTTGCGCTCGTAAAGCGCAGAACCGGGAAAAATGGTGACGTCGCGGTTGCCTGCCGCTTTGTATTGATTGCGTTCTTCACGTCGCGCGACGTGGCCAATCAGGCCGGAGAGAATCGAACGGTGGATGGCGTCGTAGTTCGGGTTGTGAAACGGAGTGCCGGCCTCCGACTTGGCGTGCTTCCGCGTGGCGAGGTTCTTTGCACCGGATCGGGAGACTGGCACTTCGCTGGGGCCGGAGCTTGGGAGGTCGAGATCTTCAAGAACATCGCAGAGCTGGGCATGCAAATCCTGCCACTCGCGCATGCGGAGATAGGAAAGAAAATTCTGACGACAGAATTTCCGCCGCTGATTTTGCGTGCGGAGTTTTTCCCATTCGTCGTGAACGGCGTTCCAGATGTTGAGCAGCGTGAGGAAATCGGATTGCGGATCAGTGAATCGCTTGTGTGCTGCGGCAGCGGCTTCTTTTTGATCGAGCGGACGTTCGCGCGGGTCTTGAATGCTGAGACCGGCGGCGATGATGAGGAGTTCGCGCGCTGCCCGTTCGCGTTGCGATTGGAGCAACATGCGGCCGAGTGTGGGATCAATCGGCAGACGCGCGAGATCCTGACCGAGCGGTGTAAGCTCGCGTTGCGCGTTGAGCGCGCCGAGTTCCTGGAGCAACGCGTAACCACTCGCGATGGCGGCAGGCGTCGGCGGTTGCACAAAGGGAAATGTTTCGATGTTGCCGAGGCGAAACGCCTTCATGCGAAGAATTACTTCGGCGAGATTGGAGCGTTGAATTTCCGGCTGCGTGAACGCAGGACGCGCGGAGAAATCTTCCTCGGAATAAAGCCGGATGCAGATGCCGTCCTGTACGCGACCGCCGCGACCTTTGCGTTGGTTGGCGCTGCTTTGCGAGATGGGATCGATGGGCAAACGTCGCGTGCGCGTGCGCGGATTGTAACGACTGATGCGCGCAAGTCCGGTGTCAATGACGTAGCGGATGCCGGGAATAGTCAGCGAGGTTTCGGCAATGTTCGTTGCGATGACAATTTTGCGTTGAGTGGACGGAGCAAAAACGCGTTGTTGATCACCGGAACTCAAACGTCCGAACAGCGGGATAATTTCGGCATCGTGAGCAAAGCGACCTTGAAGCAGATCACTGGTTTCGCGGATGTCACGTTCACCGGGCATGAAGATGAGCACATCGCCGGAGCTGGATTCGTAAAGCACGCGTTCGACCGCTTGCACAGCGGCGTCCACATAGTGCACATCGCCCTGTTCTTCGGAATCAGCGATAGGCGGTTCGTAGCGAACTTCGACCGGATAGATGCGACCGGAAACTTCAATGATCGGTGCGTTGTTGAAGTGACGCGAGAAAGCCTGTGTATCAATCGTGGCGGAAGTGACGATGAGTTTGAGATCGCTGCGTCGCGCGAGCAGGCCTTTAAGGTGACCAAGCAGGAAATCAATGTTCAGGCTGCGCTCGTGAGCTTCGTCAATGATGATGGCGTCATAATCGGACAATTGCGGATCGCCTTGCGCTTCGGCGAGCAGGATGCCATCGGTCATCAACTTGATGTAGGTGTCGGCGCTGGAACGGTCATCGAAGCGAATCTTACAACCGACTTCGCGTCCCCACGTGACCGATAATTCTTCCGCAATGCGACGCGAGATAGAAAGCGCAGCGACGCGGCGCGGTTGTGTGCAACCGATTTTCGCGCGCCGACCGAGGCCGGCATCGAGACACATTTTAGGCAATTGCGTGGTTTTGCCTGAACCTGTTTCGCCCGCGATGACGACGACCTGGTTTGCGCGGATGGCGGCGATAATTTCGTCTTTGCGCGCAGTGATGGGCAGTTCCGGCGCGTAGGAAGTTTTAGGAACATTCTGCTCGCGTAATTGTCGCGTAACGACGGAAGCGCGGGCTTGCTCGAGTAACCGATTGAGCAGCGCGTCGTGTTTATCCGGATGCAGGTGGTCACGAAAGAGACGAGCCGCGCGCGCGCCGAGTCGCACCCAATCAGGCAGCATGGCCTGCGGGAGCAGTTGGCGAAGTTCGTTGATGCGCGGGTCGTTCATGACCGGTCGGGTGTTGTAGCGGAAAAAGGGTGGGAGATTAAGGAAAAGTTTATTGTGAAAACGGTGTGAGCATAGACAGCGTCAAGAGACTCGCTATGTGTCATGTTTTCGCTAAACTGTGCCTGTGACTGAAGCCGAACGAGAACTGATCAGGCGTCGCATCCAGCAATGGGCCGATGCGGCTCCGGTCATGCAGGCGTTGCGGGATGAGGAAGTGCGGCGGACTAATACAACCGAAGCGAACTTGCAGTTGAACGACGCGTTTCAATCCGTGCTGCTGCATTACAAGCCCCGGGAAACGTCCGGGTTGGTGGAGCAACAGGCCTGGTTCGCAAAAATGCGGCGATGAAGGAGCTTTACGAGTTTGGCGCGCAAGTGCAGCGATTCTCCCAGCAGCAGGACTGGAGGTTTTGTTTTATTGGAGGCATGGCGGTGCAAGCCTGGTCGGAAGCCCGGTTGACCCGGGATGTGGATATGACGCTGTTGACCGACGTTGGGGGCGAAGAACAATTCAATGCTCCGTTACTGCAGGGATTTCGCGGTCGTATTCCTGACGGGGAAAAATTTGCATTTGCTAACCGCGTTTTGCTGGTGTCGGGGCCAAAAGATATCGGAGTGGATATTGCCTTGGGCGCACTTCCTTTTGAGGAGTCTGCGGTCGCCCGTGCGGTTGACTTCGAATTGCTCCCGGGGCTCAGTTTGCGAGTCTGCTCGGCGGCGGACTTGATTGTTTACAAATCTTTCGCGGGCGATTGACTGGCAGGACGTGCGAATGACGATTGTGCCTTCTAACTGACTTATCATGATTGAAACAAGTTCTGGCCATCCTGATGCGCCTGGTCCGGTGACGGCGGGCGTACCGAAAAAATTTAAATCATCGCGGCTTTCAAAACCGGGGGTAGCGGAATTCGCTGCGCCGCCGAAACCGGAATTCAGTTTCAATCTCAAGCCGGCGGACATTGCAAAGCATCTGAACCGATTCGTCATCGGGCAACGTGAGGCGAAGAAAGTATTGAGCGTGGCGTTGTGCGATCATTTTCAACACGTGCGAATGACGCTCGAAGGAAACGCCGCGCCATTTTATCAGAAACAGAATGTCCTGTTGCTTGGACCGACGGGTGTGGGCAAGACGCATCTGATCCGGTCGGCGGCGGAGTTGATTGGCGTGCCGTTCGTGAAGGCGGATGCGACGAAGTTCAGCGAGACGGGTTATGTGGGCGGTGACGTGGATGATCTGGTGCGCGATCTCTTGCGGCGCGCGGGCGGCGATGTGAAGAAGGCGGAGCACGGGATCATTTATCTCGATGAGGTGGACAAACTCGCGACGCGCGGCGAGAGCGGCGGGCGCGATGTGTCAGGTCGCGGCGTGCAGACGAACTTGCTCAAGCTGATGGAAGATGGCGATGTGCCCGTGGTGTCGCCGAACGACATGACGGGGCAGTTGCAAAGCGCGATGTCGGCGATGCGGGGTGGCGGGGCGTTGCAGCCGGAGACGATCAATACGCGGCACATCTTGTTCATCGTGAGCGGGGCGTTTTCCGGTATCACAGACCTCATCAAGCGACGGTTGCGATTGAACGAGGACACAGGGAAGGTGAATCGTAAGCGCATCGAAACAACGGATGCGTTGTTGGCGCAGCTCAGCACGGCGGATTTAATCAACTATGGATTAGAGCCGGAATTTATCGGGCGGCTGCCGGTGCGCGTAGCGTGTCATGCGTTGGACACGGACGATCTGTTCGACGTGTTGCGCAAGAGCGAAAGCAGTCTGATTCATCAATATGAACGCGCGTTTGCGGCTTACGGTATCACGTGTGAGTTCAGAGATGACGGGCTGCGACGACTGGCGGAATTAGCGGCGGATGAACAGACCGGCGCGCGCGGACTGATGACTATTTGCGAGCGCGTATTTCGCGATCTCAAATTTCATTTACCCGGCAGTCGCGTGAAACGTTTCGCAATTACCGCCAGGCTGGTGGATGAACCGGCGCGGGAACTGAGACGGCTGTTGGCGAAGAAATAGAGCGGTTGGCGAAAATCTAAAATTACCAGCCCCTCACCTGGCTTCGGCCATCCTCGCCCCACCGGGTGAGGAGAGGACGAGATGAGGGCACGTTCGGAAATTTTGGTTTTCAGCGCGGGCGCACGAGGAGTTCTTCAGCGATGACGTGCGATGGAAGACTGATGCAGAACATCGCGCAATCGGCCACGTCTTCGGCGCGCATCATTTTCGCTCGCGCGGCGGCATTCGGGACAGTCGGACGTTTGTCGAGCAACGGCGTGTCAATGTCGCCGGGGAAAATGGCGCAGGCGCGAATGCCGTTGACGCGTTCTTCGGCATTGATGCTTTGGGTCAATCCAGCGAGACCGAATTTACTCATTACGTAACTCGGTCCGGCTTTCGGTGACGCCTGTTTGCCGGCATCGGAAACAATGTTGATGATTGTGCCACTACTTCGAGCGCGCATGGTGGGAAGAAACGCCTGAACGCAGTAAAATGCGCCGTGGAAATTCGTGGCGATAATCGCGTGGTAATCTTCGAGAGATAATTCCTGGAGTGAGCGTCGCGGTGCATTCGTGCCGGCAGCATTCACGAGCACTTCAACGCTGCCGAATTCGGCGAGAACGCGTTTTCCCATCGCGGCAACGGCCTCGGAATCCCCGATGTCGCAAACGTGTGGAACAATGTTTGAAGCATTTTCTCCGGCGAGGCTGATGGTTTCTTTCAGCGTTTCAAGGCGGCGACCGATGATGGCGACGCGCCAGCCTTGTTGAACCAGTTTCAATGTCAGAGCGCGGCCGACCCCGCTGCCGCCGCCGGTGATGACTGCGGTTTTGTTCATGATTGTGCGATGTGTGTTTCGAGATTCACCCAGGCGTGAGTTTCCGCGGACTGCAATGCTGCGTCCATAACGGCCTGGGCTTTTGCACCGTCGTGGAAACTCGGCACGCAGGGCCGCTCGTTGCGAATGGCATCGACAAATTCCCACGCCTGATCGTAGCGAAACGTCACGAGCGGGTCGCCTTGCGCAGGATCACGCGGCGAGCCGGGCAATTTCCAGAATTCGCGCGGAACGTCGATGGTTTCCAAACCTGGTCCGCCCACCTTGCCGGTCTGAAGTTTGTTCCAATCGCCGGTAATGAAAACGAATGAGCGTTCGCTGCCGTTGATTTCCACGTAATCGAGGCTGCGCCAGCTTTCATTGCGACCGCTCGCAAGTTTGCTGCTTTCGAGAACGCCGGTGGCACCGTTTTGAAACTCGGCAAGAATGGCGACCCAATCATCGAGGTCGTTGGGCTGGCCGCCACGGGTGGAATGCCATTGTTTCAAATGCGCGACGAGTCGTTTCATCGGGCCGACCAGCAGATGCGCAAAATCAATCCGATGACTCTGCATGTCGCCGAGTTCGCCTGAGCCGGCGAAAGATTTGATCTGTCTCCAGCCGAGATTGCGCGTGCCCCAATCCTGCAAACGACACGAACGGAAATGATACGGTTGCCCGAGGTCGCCGCGTTGAATCAGATACGCCAGATAACGCATCGCGGGAACAAACCGATACGTGAACGCCGTCATGTGGCGCACACCGGCGCGATCGGCGGCCTCGGCCATTGCTTTGGCGCCGGTATAATTCAGCGCGAGCGGTTTTTCGCAGAGAACGTGTTTGCCGTTGGCAATTGCAGCCAAAGTGATGGCGGCGTGAGTGAGGTTGGGCGTGGCGATGATGACGGCGTGAACGTCATCGCGTTTGACGATTTCCTCGTATTGGGTAGCGACGATGGTTGCAGCGGTTTGCTGACGAGCTTTTTCCAGCGTTGCGGCATCAGTATCACACAACGCGACGACTTTGACATCCGGACATAATGCGAGGCCAGGCAAATGGTTTTGCAGCGTGATGCCGCCGCAGCCGATGATGGCGATGTTGAGTGATTTGGCGGGTCGCATGGTCGGGAGATTATGCGCATCGCCCGACCGCAGGCACAGTGGAAAGTCGCGCCGGAATCAGGCGGCGAGCGAATGCACGGTCATCTGTTGCTGACGTTCCAGCAGCGCGATGTAAGCCTGAATCTCCTGCATGGCGCGGTGGTAATGTAATTGGCAATAACCGTGTGACAGATTGGCTGCGGCTGGCCACGGGCCGCTGATGTGTCCGCCGCAAACGCAGCAGATAGTGGTGGTCTCTCGCGACTGATTTTGAATTTTCATAGTCTCACCTGATATTGCGGCCCGAGCGAGCGCCGTTGTGTTGAGGAGTTTCGACGGAATCAGGATTTCTCTCAATGGGCCTTTGGTGGTAATGTCAGGCAAAAACCGATTGAATCAGCATTCACCTGTCATTGGGCCGTTCGGTCCATTTAGGTTTTGAGGTCGCTGTTTATCTTGGCGGCGGATGTATAAAACAATTCCTTTGGGTCGAGTTGCAACCGTCGCGTTGATAACGGTTTTTCCATTCATCGCAGCGGCGCAAAATTTCAACATTCAATTGGACGACATCATTTCTGATGGCGTGCCTGGAGTAGGCGCGGGGCGAATTGATGTTCATACGGAAAACGATTATTACACGTTTGTCGGCACGGCGGGGCAGAGCCTCTTCGTTGAGGAAATCAACGTGGCGGCATCATTTGCGGGCTGGCTGCGCTGGGAATTGAAATCGCCAGGAAACGTGACGGTTTTCTCTTCGTATCTCGACAACAATAACGAGGGGCGTCGCACGTTGCCGGAAACGGGCACTTACACGTTGCGTGTCTGGGTGGGGGCATCCAATCCGGATTACATCGGCACGTATGGGTTTCGGCTGCGAACGATTCCTGTCGATCAGGTTTTTCCGATTGAAATCGGCGACACGATTACGAACGGCGTTCCCGAATTTGGGGCGGGCAACATCGAACTCCCGGGCGCGTGGGATTATTACACGTTCACCGGCACGAACGGCCAACATGTGTTCGTCGAGATTCGGCAGACTGACAGCACGTTTCAGGGGTATCTTTTTTGCGAACTCAAAACGCCGACCAGCAACACCGTTTTCTCCAGCTACGTTTCCGGTGGAAATAATCTGGGCCGCCGCACACTGACCGAGACCGGCACGTATCGGTTGCGCGTTAATGCGCAATCCAATAATCCAAATCACACGGGGGCGTATTCGATTCGGCTTCGACCGATTCCGCCGGATCAATATTTCGCCATTCAACCGGGCGATACGGTGACAGAAAATGTTCCGGCGGCTGGCGCGGGAATTATTGATGCCGCGGGAGCGTGGGATCATTACACGTTTCCGGCGATGGCGGGGCAGGGGTTAACCTTTGAAGCCATCAGCAAATCCGCATCGTTCAACGGATGGTTGCAATGGGAATTGCGGTCGCCGAGCGGTGTGAGTGTGTTTCACAATTTCTTCGCGGATAGCGGTCGCCGCATCATGCCGGAAACGGGCACGTACACGTTGCGTGTCTGGGTGGGATCGAATCAGCCGGACTATATCGGCAACTATTCGTTCCGGATTTACACGTTGCCGGGCGACGTGCGACTCAACATTCAGAAAGGCGACGTGATTTCCGATGGCGTGCCCGTGACTGGCGCGGGCCGAATTGATGAACCCGGTGGGCTCGATACGTACACGTTCAGTGGCATTGCCGGGCAGCGCGTGAACTTCGAGCAACTCAGTGCTGCGCCGGAGTTCAAGGGGTGGTTGTTCTGGGAGGTGATTGCGCCGAGCGGTACTAATTGGTTCAGTAATTATTTTCCAGGTAATCAGCAGGTGCGCCGTATGTTGCCAGAAACGGGGAACTACACCGTCCGCGTGTATGTCCAATCGTCCAATGCGGATTACATCGGTGCGTATTCGTTCCGGACATGGTGCGAAGTCATCGCACGCCCCGACCAATTGGCCACGCTGCCCGACACGGCCATCACCGTGCCGTTCGGTAAATTCTTCTGTAATGACGAATGGGAAATCGGCGATGCGCCGGTGATCGCGTTGACGAATTCTGTTACAGCGAATGGCGGAACGGCGGCCGTGGTGAACGCGAATCTGGTTTACACTCCGCCGGTCGGATTCACTGGCGTGGATTATTTCACGTATCGTTTGGCGGGAACCTTTGGCGACGATGATTTCGCCACGGTCAGTGTTCGCGTGGGTAGTGGAGTCGATCAGGGAGCGACGGTTGTCAGCCTCAATCGCGAAAGTGCGGATTATGTGATGGTGTGTTTGTTCGGTGCGCCGTTACAGAATTATCGCGTTGAAGAATCCATCAATCTGACGAACTGGACGACGATTGGGCAAATCACAGCGGATGCGACGGGTTCGATGACTTATCACTTCCCGATCGAAGTGATTGAGAAAAAATTCTTTCGCTTCCCAAAGCAATAAGTTCAGCCGCGCAGTGCCGTGGCGATGGGTAATCGCGCGGCGCGAATCGCCGGGAAAAATCCGCCAATCAAACCGATAATGACGGCGAGAATAATGGCGTTGACCAACAGCTCCGGGGTGACGGCGAAGGCGAACGCGATCTGACTCCAGGTTTGGAAATTCATCGTGGCAGCACTGTAACCGTCGAAGGCCAGATACGCGCCGATACCGCCAACGATTCCACCGGCCAGCGCTAAGACGACTGATTCCATCAATACGGAACAGACGACCGGCGTAGCGCCGAATCCGAGTGCGCGCAACGTGGCGATTTCGCGGCTGCGCGCGGCCACGGCATTATACATCGTGTTCAATGCGCCCAGCAGCGCGCCGAGCGCCATCATCACGGCAATCACTGTGCCGATGCTCGCGATGAAACTCGTGGTCATGCTGGATTGTTCCGCGTAAAAATCGCCCTGGCGTTCAACGCGTACTTTGAGTTGTGGATTGGACGTTAATGCGTCTTTGAATTCATTGAAGCTTTCCGGTGATTCCAGTCGGACGTAAACCGATTGATACGTGTCGCCGCGTTGATAGGCATCCTGCAATGTCGTGGCATCGGTCCACAATTCCGATTCACCCACGCCCCCGCCATCGGAGAACAGACCGACGACTTCCCATTCCATGCGACCGAGTTTAAGTGTTGAGCCGACGTCCAGTCCGGCGAATTCGCGAGCTGCCGCGACGCCAGCGACGATTTCGTTGCGGCCGCGTTCAAACATCCGACCGGAGACGAGTTGAATATTGCCGCGTAATGCTGAGGCGGTGGATTCCACGCCGCGCAGAGGAACATTCGCATCGGTGCCGGTGGAACGTTTGGCAATGTCGATGATGACGAACAGTTCGGCAGAGGCCAGTGCTTCTCCGCTGGCGCGCGCGACGCCGGGTGCGTCTTTAATCAACCGCACTTCGTCGCGACTGAGGCCGCTCGACATTTCGTTGTTAGAACCTTCGCGCAATATGATGGCGATGTCTTCGCGTCCTGTAGAAGTAACAGCGCGATGAAAACCCTGCGCGATCGAAAGTACGCCGACAAAGACAGCGACGACTCCAGCAATTCCGATAGCGGCAGTGAGTGCAGCGCCTTTGCGTTGCGGGATTGTGCGCAGACCAAATCCAGCGACGACGAGAATCTGTGAAAGCCAGTTCATACGCGGTTATCCTTCGCGACGTAAAGCGTCCACCAGCCGCAAGCGCATCGCTTGCAGGGCGGGGAAGATGCCGGCGACAAATCCCAGCACAACGGTTAATCCAAGTCCGATTACCAGATCGCGCGGCGGCAACATGAAGAACGGAAAGTATTGTTTCATGAAAGCCGATTGGCCCAATCCAAGAATCGTCAGCCAACCTAACGCGATACCGGCGACGCCACCGAGAATGGTGATTAACAGCGATTCGCCCAACACCACGCCGAGGACAAGTTCGTTCGTGAAGCCGAGTGCTTTTAATACGCCGAGTTCCTGCGTCCGTTCGCGAACGGACTGCGCCATCGTGTTGCCCGCGACGAGCAGAATCGTAAAGAACACCGCGCCCAGGATGGACATTACGATAGCGCCGATGTTGCCAAGTTGTTGCACGAATCCCTGAAACATGGCGCTCTCGGTTTCGGTTTTGGTTTCCGCCGGTGAGTTGGCGAATTCAGTATCAATCGCTGCAGCTATTTCCGGTGCGCGTTCCGGATTCTCCACGCGCACCTGATACCAGCCGACCGAGCCTGTGCCTCGTTGGCGAGCTTCATCAAAATAATCATAACGGAACATCAGGCTGGTGGTGTCTGCGATTTTTTTTGCGGCATCGTAAATGCCGACGATTTCAAATTCCCACGCGCCGCCGCTTTTGTTGGGCCAGATGGGCGAAGTGAGCGGGATGCGATCACCGATTTTCCAATTGAACCGCTCGGCCAGCGTGCGACCGATGATCGCGCCAGTGCGTGTTTTCAGCCACGCTTCCTTCTGATCCTCCGGCAATGTGATTTCGGGATTCATTGCGAGGAACGATTCCGGATCCACCGGAAATGTGCCGAATTGATTGCGCGGATCCTGATAAATGCCCCCGAACCACGTGCTGTGAGAAACCGCGGAGACGCCGGGTGTGTTGGCGATTTTTGCCATGTACGAATGCGGCAACGGTTGAATGAAAGAAACGCGATGTCGCGTGATAAGGCGATTGGCATCGGCCATCTGAATGCCGCCGGTAAAGGCAAACTTCAATCCGCTCAGCAGCGTGTAGAGGATGAACGCCACCACGATGGAAAACAAAGTCAGCGTAGTGCGCAGTTTCTTGCGCTTCAAATTGCACCAGACGAGATACAGGAATTTCATTCCGGTTTCGTGGTCGAAAGTTGGCCCTTATCGAGATAAACGGTGCGCGTCGCTCGCGCTGAAGCATGCGGATCGTGCGTGACCATGATGATGGTCTTGCCCTGCTCTCGGTTGAGAGCCTGCAACAGGCTCAAAATTTCATCGCCGGATTTACGGTCGAGATCACCGGTCGGTTCGTCGCACAACAGAATGGTCGGATCGGTCACAATCGCGCGGGCGATGCCGACGCGTTGCTGTTCACCGCCTGAGAGTGTGCGCGGGAAATGTTTTGCGCGATGCGACAGTCCGACGATGGCAAGAGCGGTTTCGACGTGTTTCTTCCGCTCGGCTTTCGACAAATGCGTGAGCAGCAAAGGCAATTCGACATTGCGTTCGGCGTTGAGCACGGGCAGCAGATTGTAGAATTGAAAAACCAGCCCAACGTGTCGCGCGCGCCACGCGGCGAGTTCGCGGTCGGACATCTGATCAATGCGCTCTCCACCAATCGCAACTGAACCGCGAGTGGCGCGGTCGAGTCCACCGATTAAATTGAGCAGCGTCGATTTTCCCGAACCAGACGGTCCCATCAGCGCGAGAAATTCGCCTGCCGGCACGTGAAGATTGAGATTGGAGAGAACGTGAATTTCTTCCGTGCCGCGATGGAAAACCTTCTCGACGTTATCCACGCTGACCAACGGGTTGCTATTGGAAGTGCTCATCCGTGAGTTGCGAACATTTCAAGATGTTGCTTCGGTGGCAATAGCAAATTGTCCCGTTCACAACGGCAACGTCTTGTCCTGTCTTATTTAGTCTGCAGGACGGTCGGGCTGAGTTTTGAAGAGCCGTTAGCGGACTCGAATAGCAATGCCGTCCTTCAAACTGCCGGGAGGATTAATAATCACTCGTTCTCCCGAGGCAACTCCGGCGCTCAACGTCACTTCGTTTCCGGTAATGCTGTTGACCGCGACGGCGCGACGTTCCGCGCGATCATTTTTCGCAACGAAAACAAGTTCCTTGCCGTCCGCTCGTTGAATGGCGTTTTTGGGCACGATTACTGATCGTCCGCTCACGGTATTAGAGCCCGTTTCACGGAACGCCACCTTGACCGCCATCTCCGGAAGAATTCGTGGATCGAGTTTTTCAAAAGCCACGCGCACTTTAACCGTGGATTTCTGTCGGTCTGCGGTGGGAATAATGGCGATCACTTTTGCGGGAATTTTCCATTGCGGATAAGCGTCGAGCGTAGCTTCAACGGATTGTCCTGAGGTAACGCGATTGATGAAGCTTTCGTTGACGTCGATTTCAATTTCCAGCGAATCCATGTCCACAATCGTGCCGATGCCGGTGCGAGTGAAACCGCCGCCGGCAGAGATGGGAGAAATCATCTCGCCGGGCTGCGAATTCTTGGTGGTCACTATTCCATCGAACGGCGCGCGAATTATCAGGTCATCCATCTGTTGCTGCCAACTCTCAACCTGGCGTTGCGCTACAGTGATATCGCTTTTCTGTCGCGCGAGACGGGCGCGGAGGGTGTTGGCGGTGGCGACCGCGTTATCGTACTCGGACTGCGAGGCGATATTCTGTTTCTTCAATTCGGTGGTGCGACGGAGTTCGGCTTCGGCCTGTTCGAGTTGGGCTTCAGTTTCGGCTACGGCTTTCTGCGCCGATTCCAGTTGAGCGAGTGCGATGTTCAGATTCGCGCGAACATTCGTATCGTCGAGGCGCGCGAGAACCTGACCGGCTTTCACTTCCATGCCTTCTTCAATTAAAACTTCAACGACTTTACCGGTGACTTTGGAGGATGCGGTTGAAGTGCGTCGAGCGGTGACGTAACCGGAGGCGTTTAAAACGGTGCGTTCGCCGCCATTGCTGGCGACTTCGCGCGCAATCGCAACCTGCACTTCAATCGGTTTGGGGCGCATGAACCACCACACGACAAGGCCGACCAGCGCGAGAATGGCGATGACGGCGATGATCGATCCGGGCTTGATGCCAGGACGAGGCGCATCGCTGCGTTTGATGCGCAAATCATTGAGGGTGGGCTTGGGTGCGTCCATAAATCCGTCGCGACAGGAGACCGATTTTCAATTGCAGGGTCAATTCGCGAGTGAAACTGGCGCGACGCTGTTGGTCAGTTCGGAGTGAGTGTTAGTTTGCCGCGTTGCGCTTACTGTAACTTCAGCGGCATTTGTTGCACCACGGAATACAACGTCGCCAGCGTGTCGCCGGTGCGTTGCGCGCGAACATCCGG
>CALAYC010000065.1 GCA_937894935.1 uncultured Verrucomicrobiota bacterium | reverse complement strand
TCAACTTTTCTGACTGGTCGCAAACCGGGTTCGAGGTCGTTCTACCACCCCTGCCTCTCAGCGCAACAACTTTTCAATCGCAGTTTTCCAGACCGGACGGGCGCAAAACCAATTGGAGCATCAGGCGCGGGTGGCCGACTTGTCACCACAAAGACCGGCCTTGCTGCGATTCCACAGTAAAAGGTTTCAATGGTTTCACAACGTCAGAAAATTTCAGATGAAGAGCCAACGAAGCCGGCTGATTCGGCAAATCAGAGTGGCGATTAGTTCGGCTTCCTGCTAAATGAGATGCTGTGTTTGGCTTGTTTAACAAAGCGAGTGCGGCGACCTCCGGCCCGGGACCATTCGGCAAATTTCAGTTGCACGAACTGATTGCCACCGGGGGCATGGCGGAAATCTGGCTCGCCAGCGACAGCAAAGGGAAGCAATACGCCCTGCGTCGTTTGCTGCCGGAATTACGCGGGGATTCCACGGCCCGCAAGCGTTTCATCAACGGCTGTGAAGTGCTCGAGCGTTGTCAAGGCCATCAATGCGTCATCGGTTATCTCGAACACGGCAAAGTGGACGGCGCGCATTATTGCGTGATGGAATATCTCGAAAGCGCGAACCTCAAGGAGCTTTACGCGCGACACGATCCGGTGCTGCTGGAAAACGTGGCGCAAATTCTCATTGATGTGGCCGAAGCGCTGGAACACGTCCACGACAGCGGCTTCGTTCATCTTGATTTCAAACCGGAGAACATTCTCGTCTCGCGCAACGCGTCCGTGCGGCTCGTGGATTTCGATCTCGCGCAGGAAATTTCCGACAAGCCGATCAAAATCACCAAAAATCCCGGCACGCCGACTTACATGGCGCCGGAACAATTGTCCGGTCAACCGATTGATAAACGCGTGGACATTTTCGCGTTCGGCGTCACGGCTTACGAATTGTTGACGAACCAAAAACCGTTCCCCGGCGAAACATCGGCGGAAATCCTGCAGGCGCAGACGAATCGCTCAGGATTTTTCCTGCCGCGTCAGCTCAATCCCGATATTCCCGTCGGGTTGGAAAAAGCCATTCTCAAGTGCATCGAACGCGATCCGGACAAGCGTTATCCTTTCCTGAGCGTGCTGGTGCGCGACCTGAAAAATGCGCTTTATATTTAGGAATTCCCGCTGCGGCGGCATTGAATAAAACGCTTGGCCCGGCGTCCGCCTAACCCGATATTGAATTCAGCCTGCGGGATTTTTGGTTGCCGAACATTCACGAACAATTTGAAAATTAAAATCACGACCCAGCGGAATTAGATGAAAACGACATTGAATCTCCTCCCCGGCACTGCGGCACTGGCGTTAGTCGGCGCGTTGACGATGAGTGACAGCGCCTCCGCGCAATCCATCTACGTGCCGAATCATTCGTTTGAATCGCCTTCGGCAGAAGGGATGCCTTTTGACACCAATCCGACGCTCGATTCCTGGCAAAAAATTGCCGAGCCGGATTTTTACCAATTTCTGGGAGAAGGTATTCCGCCCTGGTACGGAACTGCGGGAGCGTTCGCCAATGTTTCCATGTACAATCCCACTCCATACGGAAACGTGGACGGCGCACAGGCCGGTTACATTTTAATGGTGCCTGGCGTGACGCTGTTCCAGGATTACAGCACGACGCCGGAGTTTGATGCCGTTTTCGAAGTGGGCAACGCTTACACGCTCACCATCGGCCTGTTCGCCAAAAGCAGCTTCGGTACAATTCCGGAAGGTTCAACGTTGGAGCTGAGCCTCTACTACCGCGATGAACTGAACGACAACGAAATCGTGACGATCGCCTCAACCGTCGTCAGCTACGACGCCACAACTTTTGCGGTCGGCCCGGAACTGAACCTGATTGATTATCAGGTGAACCTGGACACAGTGGAAGCAACGGATGCGTGGGCCGGAAAACACATCGGCATCCAATTGGAATCCACCATTCCGCTTGAAATGACTTCGTTCGGAAACTGGGATTTTGATAATATCCGTCTCACCGCCGTTCCCGAACCGACCGCGCTTGCACTTGTCGGTATGGGTCTCGGTGGCCTTCTGCTGCGCCGCACGCGGCGTCAAAACTGATCGCTCGATGATTGAGTTTTTCTGGAAACTTGCGCGACGCCGGACAGGCGTCGCGTTTTTTTTCCTTTGGCCGCTCGCGCTTCTTCCAACCGCCCTTCATGGCGGACCGATTTTTGTTCCGAACGCTTCTTTCGAATCGCCCACGACAATCTTCGTCACGCTGAATCTCGATTCCTGGCAACGCACGCCGCAACCAGACAATTGGGACACCAACCAATCAGGCGACTGGAGCACGCTGGTCGGTTTCTTCAAAAACACGCCGGTCGGCAGCTTTGATCATATTGATAATTGCCACGGCAATCAGGTGATGTGGCTGTTTGCGAATCCGGACGCCGGGATTTTTCAGGATTATGATTCCGTGGATTGGAATGATCCCGCGCCGACACATAATTTCGACGCGGTTTATGAAGTAGGCTATGCCTATCAACTGACGGTCGGAATTCTCGTTGGCGGCCTCGGCAGCGGCGGCGGCGTCACGCCCGGAGCGACGGTTGAGTTCAGCCTGTATTACCGCGATGCCAACAGTAATCGAGTGACTGTTGCTGCGATGACGATCACCAACTCATCATCTGTTTTCAGCAATAGCACTCACCTTCTCGATTTCACCGTCACGACACCCGTCGTTCAACCGGATGATCTGTGGGCTGGCAAACATATTGGAATTTTGTTGCTCTCCACGTCGCCTCCAGAGCTGATGGCCGAAGGTTATTGGGATTTGGATAACGTGAGGTTGCGTTCAATCATGGCGCCGCGATTGACTGAA
Organism: uncultured Verrucomicrobiota bacterium; assembly: GCA_937894935.1. GTDB lineage: Bacteria > Verrucomicrobiota > Verrucomicrobiia > Limisphaerales > JADLHS01 > JADLHS01. The sequence continues at coordinate 3,765 of CALAYC010000065.1, read as the reverse complement.
CCCGTTCGCACCAACGACGAATTTCGGTTCACGATTCAAAGCGAACCTGGAATGGTTCTCGAAGTTCTCGCACACACAAGCGCGCTCACTCCAATTTCCGATTGGACCAACCTCGGAACGATTACGAATTTCACCGGCACTATCCCCTTTGTTGACACCGCTCCAGACTTCAGCCAGCGTTTTTATCGGGTTCGCCAAAAACCATAAACTGCGTGATGCGCTGCTACTCCACCAATCAATGCCGGTCGCACGGCTTCACATTAATTGAGCTGTTGGTGGTCATCGCCATCATCGCGCTGCTTGCTGCCCTGCTCCTGCCTGCGTTGTCGGCGGCGAAAGAGCGGAGTCGCCGCGCGGTTTGCCTTTCCAATGTGCGCCAGATTGGAATCGCCATTCAAATCTACGCATTTGAAAACAATGGCCAGATTCCTTACGGCCCCAAAGCGCCGCCGTTTACCAACCCTTCAAATTTCTATCCATCCACCGGCGCGCCCACGAGTTTGCTTTCGCTTCAAAATGGCGCGCCGGTTGCACTCGGTTTACTGCTCCAGCTTTACCTCGCGGCACAACCGAAAGTGCTGTTCTGCCCCAGTCCGGACCAACCCATTGATACCACCGAAGAACTTGCCAAAGTCGGCAGCTATCAATCGCAAGGCAGCTACTACTATCGCCACGGTGGCAACACGCTATTATTCGATCCACCCGGTGGCACTCCCCCCGTCCCGAATCTGCGACTCGAAGATTTAGGCCGCAATCGCAACGGCGATTCTATCCGCGCGCTGGTCATGGACACGATGTTTCTCTGTCCTGAAGATCTCGCCGTCTTCAACGTCAAACCGCGCACGCATCACCTGCAACAAAGCACCACCGTGTTGTTCAGCGATGGCAGCGCCGCGGCTCATTCGAATCGCAACAAACAATTCAATGTGGATGTGACGGATTACAGCCAGGTTCGCGACGCTTTTAATCGTATTCTTCAAGTGTTCGAATTCGCGGACACGTTGCAATAACCGCTCCGTTCGCGCGCCGTTCGATTCCCGTCTCGACACATCCCCGCCCGATATCGACAATGCGCGCATGAGTTGGTTGTATCGGAACACCATCCGTCCCCGTCTTTTCAAATTCGATGCTGAAGAAATCCACAGTCGCACCTTGCACGCGCTGAACTGGGCCAGCCGCCACGAATTCGTTTGTGATGTCATCGAAACGTTTTGCGCGCCGCCTGCGCTGCCGCTGGAATTGTTCGGTCTGCATTTCCCCAATCCCATCGGCCTTGCCGCTGGCATGGATAAAATCGGCGAAGCCGTGCCCGCGTGGGCCGCGATGGGCTTTGGTTTCACCGAGCTCGGTGGCGTCACCCGCCACGCGCAACCGGGCAATCCCAAGCCACGCATCTTCCGCGCGATTGCTGATGAAGCCATCGTAAATCGCATGGGATTCAACAACGATGGCGCGGAAGCGCTCGCCGAAAAATTGCAGGAATGGCGACAGCTCGGCCGCTGGCCCAAACATCCCGTCGGCATCAACCTCGGCAAATCGAAAATCACGCCGCTTGAAAATGCTGCCGAAGATTACGCGCACTCGTTTCGCGTCCTGCGCGACCTCGCGGATTTCTTCGTCGTCAATGTCAGTTCACCCAACACGCCCAATCTGCGACAACTTCAGGACAAAGTTGCGCTCGCGGAAATTTTCACTGCGTTGCGACAGGTGCAGAATTCCGATTCACGTCATCCATCGCTCAAACCCATCCTCGTAAAGGTTGCGCCTGATTTAAGTTTCGAAGCGTTGGATGAAATTCTGCAACTGACTGGCCCCGGAAACATCGCGGGCATTGTCGCAACCAACACCACCATCACGCGCCCGGAATCCAATGACGTTGTGACGCAAAAAGTTTATGCGGAAACCGGAGGCCTGAGCGGGCGACCGTTGCGCGAGCGGAGCACCGAAGTCATTCGCCATCTCTATCGTCAATCGCGCGGACAGATTCCCATTATCGGGGTGGGCGGGATTTTCAACGCCGATGACGCGTGGGAGAAGATTATCGCCGGGGCGAGTTTGTTGCAGGTTTACACCGGTCTGGTTTACGAAGGACCGTTGCTGGTCAAGGATTTGGTCACCGGATTGCGCAAACGCCTTGCCGAGGCGGGGTTGAAAACGCTGGCCGAAGCGGTGGGGTTGGAAATCCGCTGAATATAACGTTTAATTGAACCAAATGAGGGCTTGCAAGGCGTCCGCAAGACGTCTAGTCTCTGCGCTCCCAATTTTGGGAACGACCCCGCGTTTGGCTGGTGCAAAACGGTAGTCGGGTCGCGACAAACACAAAAATTTTATGGCAGTCAGAATCCGTATGAAACGCATCGGGGCGAGGAACAACCCGGTGTTTCGCATTGTCGTGGCCGATGGCCGCAGCCCGCGTGATGGCAAGTTCATTGAGGAAATCGGGACTTACAACCCGCAGCTCAAGAACAACAACGTGAAGCTGAACCTCGACCGCATCAATTACTGGATCAGCAAAGGCGCGCAGCCGAGCGATACCGTGGCCAGCTTCATCAAGAAAGCTGCCAAGGCCGCCGCCGCAGCCTGAACGCGAATCCTGTTATGCAGGCGTTCCTCGAATACGTGATCAAGGGACTCGTGCAAAAGCCCGAGGCCGTGACCATTACTCCGACCGAACGCGGGGGACAAACGCTCTACGAACTGCGCCTGGATCCGCAGGACGTGGGCAAAGTGATTGGACGGCAGGGACAGACCATCAACGCCATTCGTTCCCTGCTCACTGCGGGCAGCGCCAGGAAAGGGATCCGCTGCTCGCTCGAAATAGTGGAAGACCAGAAGTAATTCGTTCTCGTCGTCGTCTTCATTCCCGTTATCAGACTGAAACGGAGATGACGACGAGAACGAGAACGAGGGCGAACAATGAAAATTGACGTCCTCACCCTGTTTCCGGCGATGTTCGCCGGGCCGCTCGATGAAAGCATCATCAAGCGCGCGCGCCAGGCAGGGTTGTTGGATTTACAGTTGCACCAGTTGCGAGACTGGACGCACGACCGGCATAAAACCGTGGATGATCGCCCGTTTGGCGGTGGTCCGGGAATGTTGCTGAAGCCGGAACCGATTTTTGAGGCGGTTGAGAGTCTGCAGCGCGAGAAGACGCGCGTGATTCTGATGTCGCCGGCGGGACGGAAGTTCAATCAGGCCATCGCCCGGGAACTGGCCCGACAGGAACACCTGTTGATCGTCACCGGACATTACGAAGGATTTGACGAACGGATTCGGGAAGCGCTGGCGGATGATGAATTATCCATCGGCGATTACGTGCTGACGAACGGTGCGTTGCCGGCGATGGTGGTAATTGATGCGGTAACGCGGTTGTTACCCGGGGTGCTGGGTGATGACGCCAGTTCGAGCGACGAATCGTTCAGTCACGGCCTGCTGGAATATCCGCAGTGGACGCGACCGGCGGAGTTTCGCGGCATGAAAGTTCCGGATGTGTTGGTTTCCGGAAATCACGCGGAAATCGCCAAATGGCGGGCCGAACAGGCAAAGAAACGAACGCAAGAACGACGACCGGATTTGATGAAATAAAAAGTGCTGAGTGCGGTTAAAGCCGCGCCGGTCACCGGAAACAGGAAATTTATGAACCAGGCATTGCTAGACAAAATTCAATCAGAACAATTTCGCAAAGACGGCGCCAAATTTAACGTCGGTGATTCCGTGAAGGTCCACACCAAAGTCGTCGAAGGCGACAAGGAACGCATTCAGGTG
>CALAYC010000064.1 GCA_937894935.1 uncultured Verrucomicrobiota bacterium | reverse complement strand
TCCAATTCGAACTGCCCTTCCAAGCAGCGCCTCAGAAGGCGGCTCCGACTCTGGACCGTCAACAACCGCAGTTGTCGAATCTCAAAGTTCTAATCGTGGACGACAACGCGACGAACTGCCTCATCCTTACCACGCAAACCGGTAAATGGGGCATGATTCCGCGCGCGGTCAACGGTGGTGAACAGGCGTTGGCTTTGTTACGCGCCGGTGAAACTTTTGACCTCGCCATTCTCGACATGCAGATGCCCGGGATGGATGGGTTGATGCTTGCACGGGAAATCCGGAAACTCGCCAACGGCGCGACGATGCCGCTGGTATTGCTGACTTCGATGGGCGTGCGCACCGATAATCCGGAATTCACTCAAGCCGGTTTTGCGACGTGCCTCACCAAACCGATCAAACCCGTGCCGTTGTTTGAATCGCTGGTGCGCGTCATCTCCGGATTGCGCGCGGCGCCCAAGCCGACCCCTGTTGCGAGCAAGCTCGATCCGAAACTTGCGACGCGTCTGCCGCTCCGCGTGTTGCTTTGCGACGACAACGTCATCAATCAGAAAGTCGCGTCGCGTCTGTTGAATCAAATGGGTTACACGCCCAGGATCGCAAATCACGGTCTCGAAGCGTTGGCGGCGATTGATGCCGAACCGTTCGATATGATTTTTATGGACGTAATGATGCCGGAGATGGATGGTTTAGAGGCAACCCGGCAGATTCGCACGCGCCAGAAAGATCGGGCGGTTAATCCAAATTATAAATCGCCGATAATCATCATAGCGATGACAGCCAGCGCGATGCCCGGCGACCGCGAGAAATGCCTCGAGGCCGGCATGGACGATTACCTGTCGAAACCCGTGCGGCCCGAAGAAGTGCGTGCGGTCATCGAGCGCTGGGGTGCAAAAGCGGCGTTGGACGCGGCGCAAACAACAAACGATTCGGCGGTTGTATCAGCCAACATCATGGCGAACACAGACAAACCTATGAACGACATCCCCGCTGTTGACATGGAACGGTTGAACGAGTTCACCGAAGGCAACCCGGAGAACCTCACCGAACTGGTGTCGCTCTACGTCAAACAAACCGCCCAACAGCTTGAACAGTTGCAGGCCGCTGTGAAAACCAGCGACGCTCCCGGCGTGCGCCGCATCGCACATAGTTGCGCCGGCGCCAGCGCCACATGCGGTATGCGCCGTATCGTTCCCCTGCTCCGCGAATTGGAGCGGCAAGGCGATGAAGGCAAACTGGTCAACGCCTCCGAACTTTACAATCAAGTGGCCGCCGAATTTGAAATCATTCGCACCACACTCGCACCCTATCTTACTCCTGGCACAGCCTCGCACTCACAGTCATGAAGAAAATTCTGATCGTCGAAGATGATCTGATCGTTGCCAATATCTACCGCAACAAACTCGTGGTGGAAGGTTTCACCGTCGAAACCGCAAATAACGGTGAAGACGGATGGGAATTAATCCAATCCTTCCGCCCGGACCTCGTTATTCTGGACCTGCTCCTGCCGAAAATCACCGGTGTGGAACTGATTAAAAAAGTTCGCAACGAATCCGGCTGGGAAAAGTTGCCGTTGATTGTGCTGTCCAACACCTATCTCAGCAATCTCGTGCAGGAAGCCTGGAAGGCTGGCGCAACCAAATGTCTTTCCAAGGCCAATTGCTCGCCTAAACAACTCATTGAAACCGTGCGAACTACGCTCGGTTTGGTGACCGATACAGCAGTCAAACCCGCCGCGGTTGAG
>CALAYC010000063.1 GCA_937894935.1 uncultured Verrucomicrobiota bacterium | reverse complement strand
TGTGGACGATGAGCGGCAATCGCCGAGCTATGTGTTGATGGAAAAGTTGCAGGCGCGTGGCGCGGAGGTGGCTTATTACGATCCTTACGTGCCGGTGATTCGTCCGACGCGCGAACATGCTCATTGGAGGGGAACAAAATCGGTCGCGTGGAATCAGGAAACGATTTCAAGTTTTGACCTGGTGCTCATCGCGACGAATCACGCTTGTGTGAATTACGAAGAACTTGGCGCGTGGGCGAAGTTGATTGTGGATACGCGCAACGCGATGGTGAATGTCACTACTGCTGAAGGACGCGTCTGGAAAGCGTAGCGATAACTTAATTCTAAACCGGAGCCGCAGGTGAAATATCCTGCGGCTTTTTTATTTCAGCTTTAAGAAATTGCTGAAAATGGCGCGGCCGTTTTCGGTGAGAATGCTTTCGGGATGAAACTGCACGCCCCAGATGGGAAATTCTTTGTGTTTCACGCCCATGATTTCGCCTTCTTCAGTTTCAGCAGTGATCTCCAGACAATCGGGAAGAGAATCGCGCTGAATGACGAGTGAATGATAGCGCGTGGCAGGAAATGGATTCGGCATGCCAGCGAATAGATCTTTGCCGTTGTGCTTAATTAAAGACGTTTTGCCGTGCATCATGCGATAGTTCACAACGACTTTTGCGCCGAACGTGTGGCCGATACATTGGTGTCCCAAGCAAACGCCCAGCGTCGGAATTTTCGGTCCGAATTCGCGCAAGATCTCGTTGGAGAAACCGGCTTCATTCGGAGAACACGGGCCGGGCGACACCAACAAGCGTTCCGGCTTCAATTCGCGGACCTGGTCCACCGTGATCTGATCGTTGCGTACGATTTGCATCGGCACGTTCATCTCGCCGAGATACTGCACGATGTTGTACGTGAACGAATCGTAATTATCTATGACCAACAGCATATCACCTGGCCGGGAGTGTAGCGGGTGGGCGATTGGTCAAAAGGATTTTCTGACTGGCGGCCCACGGGTAATCCACCCGATTGATGGTCATGGTGCGGGGCAGAATCTGAATTTCATTTCCGAACACTTCGCACACGACGGTGCCGGGCTGGAATAAGGTGTCGAGAAAAATGCATTTGCCGATGGGAAGGTCGAGGGGCGCGACCTGACCATGTTCAAAGCGAACGGTTTGCGGAAGGTTGGTGGGCGCAGGTGCGTCGGCGATGACGATGGTGATGTTGGTCAGTTTCAATTCAGCATGATTGATTAACAGAGCAGGGGAGTTGTCCAGTTCAGTGAAAGTAATTTCCCACGGACTGGATTTCCGCCGCCGGTTTTCGATCCACGAAAATACGACAAAATAAACGATCAGCGTCACAACGCCGACGCCGATGAACATTTTCCACGGGGATGATGATGCCGACATGGTTAATTTTTTCGGTCTGGTAGAATTCGATTTGAATCGCCAGAACGCAGGCAAAGCTAGGCGGTCAATTGATCCGAAGCAAGTCGCAGCCTGAGATGGTTTGTTTGCCGCTGCGTTGCTAATTCATTGGTAATGTCCTATTAACCCGGTGTGAATCGTCGTTTTAATCGAATGAAATGGGGACTGATCGGTTTGTTAATTGGCGTGAGTATCAGTTCCACCTGCCTGAGTCAGATTGTGTCGCGATATAACGAACCTTATCCGGTCGTCGCGTCGAAGAAAGGTCTGCAGGTGGAAATGGTGGATGATGCACTGGCCTTGGGCGTTAAACATGCGGCGTTGAATATCAATCTGACCGCGTTGTATGTGCCGACGGCTGACGAACGCGATGTTGTCTTTGTTCACGAAGGAGAGACTTATCGGTTTCGTCGAAGCTATCTCGAAAAGATGGACCGAGAGATTAAGCTGCTCTCCCAAGCCGGCGTCATCGTGAATCTCATTGTCTTGAGTTACGCATCGGGCCGACCGGAGGTGGATCGTGTGGTATTGCATCCTCGTTATGATACAAATGCGCCGAATCGCTTGGGTGCATTCAATACCGTGACGCCTGAAGGGAAAAAGTGGTTCAGTGCATGTTTGAGTTTTTTGGCGGAACGCTGGTCGCGGCCTGACCAGCAATTCGGGCGCGTCGCCGGTTATATCATAAGCAACGAAGTCAACTCGCACTGGTATTGGTGTAATCTGGGGCGGGCGACGATGACGGAGTTTGCCGAAGACTATCTTCGCACGGTGCGGCTGGCGCACATGGCGATTCGGCAACAATCCTCCTGGGCGCGAGTGTATCTGTCGCTCGATCATCACTGGAACATCCGTTATGAGGCGGGCGATCCGCAGCAGACCTTTGCCGGACGCGAGTTTCTCGAATACTTCGCTCGCCGCGCTCGGGCGGAACGAGATTTTGATTGGCATCTGGCGTTTCATCCGTATCCCGAAAATCTGTTCAAGCCGGATTTTTGGAATGATCAAACGGCAACCACCAATGCGAACACGCCTCGCATCACCTTTAAAAACCTGGAAGTGTTGGCGGATTTTATGAATCGGCCTGACCTGCAATTTGATGGAAAATCGCGGCGAATCATTCTGAGCGAACAAGGCTTTCATACTCCGGAGGGTGAGGCCGGGGAATTATTGCAGGCGGCAGCATATTGTTATGCCTACAAAAAGGTCGAAGCGATTGATGCGATTGACTCCTTCATCTTGCATCGCCACGTGGATCATGATGGCGAAGGAGGACTGTGGTTGGGGTTGCGTCGCAACAAACCCGTGGATGGCGAGGTGCGACCCAAAAAACGCATCTATGAATGTTTTCGCCGCGCGGACACGCCGGAATGGGAGGAAGCTTTCTCTTTTGCGCTGCCAATCATCGGTTTGAAAAATTGGGAAGAGGCCATCAAATAAACCAACTGGAGGGAGGCGTCCGATTAAGACTGGTGGAGCCTAGGGGATTCGAACCCCTGACCTTCTCATTGCGAACGAGACGCTCTACCAACTGAGCTAAGACCCCAGCCGTTCGGACGGGCACAGTGTTGGCAGAAATCATCGTCGCGCGCAATAACAGATTCGCTTCATCGTTGTTGATTTGCCGAATCTTTCGCAGTGGATGATTGCTTTGTAACGAAGTTCGCGTCACTCTCGTTGCATCGGCTGATGTGAGAATGCAAAGAATTGCAGTCGCAGCGGTTTTCTGCGGCGGCAGCATTCCTGCAGCCATTTCAAGAATAACCATGAAACTCGAGCCAACAGCGCAGGCTACTCATATCACCCACAACCACCGGCGTTGACCTGCTCGCAAAAATAAACTCAGTTACCATGCAATCGGCGTTTCCGAAAATACCGAAAATCAAATACGAAGGTCCGCAGTCGAAAAATCCTCTCGCGTTTAAATACTACAATCCCGATGAAGTCGTAGCGGGCAAAACGATGCGGGATCATTTGCGTTTTGCGGTCGTGTATTGGCACACGTTCCGCGGCACGGGCCTCGATCCGTTTGGTGCGGGCACGATGCAACGTCCGTGGGACGATGGATCGAACTCTGTCGCCAATGCGCAAAAACGGGTTCGCGTTGCCTTTGAGTTCATTGAGAAACTCGGCGCCCCTTACTATTGCTGGCACGATCGCGATGTTGCGCCGGAAGGCAGAAATCTGCGCGAAACGAACAAGAACCTCGATGCCGTCGCAAAGGTCCTGAAAGCCGAACAGGAACGCACCGGTATCAAATTGCTTTGGGGTACGGCGAATCTGTTTTCCAATCCGCGCTTCGTCCACGGTGCGAGCACGAGCTGTAACGCGGATGTTTTCGCTTACGCCGCCGCGCAAGTGAAGAAGGCGATGGAAGTCACGTACGAGTTGGGCGGGGGAGGTTACACGTTCTGGGGCGGACGCGAAGGTTACATGACGCTGCTCAACACCGACATGAAACGCGAACAGGAACACCTGGCGGCATTTTTGCACATGGCGGTGGATTACAAGAAGAAGATTGGATTCAAAGGGCAGTTTTACATTGAACCGAAACCCAAAGAACCGACGAAGCATCAATACGATTCCGACGCGGCGGCGTGTTTGAACTTTCTGCGCGAATACGATTTGTTGCGGCATTTCAAACTGAATCTCGAAACGAATCACGCCACGCTCGCGGGTCATACGATGCAACATGAGTTGGAAGTTGCGGGGGCGGCGGGAGCGTTGGGTTCGATTGATGCGAACACCGGTGATGAATTGCTCGGATGGGACACGGATCAATTCCCGACGAGCATTTATCTCACGACTTACACGATGTTGAGCGTGCTCAAATACGGCGGGTTCACCACTGGCGGGGTGAATTTCGATGCAAAAGTTCGCCGCGAAAGTTTCGAGCCGATCGATTTGTTCTATGCGCACATCGGAGGCATGGATGCGTTCGCACGCGGATTAAAAATCGCCGCGGCCATTCGTAAGGATGGTCGGTTGGCGGAATTCGTGAAACAACGTTACGCGTCGTGGGACACCGGTATCGGTGCGAAGATTGAATCCGGTAAGGTTGGATTCAAAGAACTCGAAGCTTACATGCTGAAGAAAGGCGACGTTGCTTCGAACAGCAGCGGCCGGCAGGAGTTTTTGGAAAATCTCATCAACGAGTTTATCTAAACTCACAAAGACAATTGGATTCACGCGCTCGGGAGTTGGCGGAAGGACGACCAACTCCCGAGTCGTATTTTGGTGGTTCATTGTCGCGTTTTGGTGTTGAGAAAAAAACGGTTAAACCAAATCATCGGAGCAGATTCCATCACGGGTTAGAGGAAGCGTGTTGTGGGGTTTTGTCGTCTGTTTCTGCCTCGGTGGACGCAGCGATGCGGATGGAATGCTGCGTCATGAAAATCAATTTGAAACAATTTGAAGTCTGGTTTGTCACTGGCAGCCAGCATCTTTACGGCCCGGAAACGCTTAAAGCGGTCGCCAGACATTCCCAGGAAATCGCCCGCACGCTCAACGCCGCTGACGCAATCCCCGTAAAAGTGGTTTTCAAACCGGTGATGGTTTCGCCGGATGCAATTACCGAGCTGTGTCAGAGCGCAAACAACGCGAAGAACTGCATCGGCCTCATCACCTGGTGTCACACATTTTCGCCGTCGAAAATGTGGATCAACGGCTTGAAACAACTGCGCAAGCCGATCTGTCATTTGCACACGCAATACAACCGTGATTTGCCGTGGAGCACGATTGACATGGATTTCATGAACATGAACCAGGCCGCGCACGGCGATCGTGAGCACGGGTTTATCATGACGCGATTGCGGATTGCGCGAAAAGTGATCGTGGGTTTCTGGCAGGAAGAGACAACTCAGGAAAAGATTGGCGCGTGGGCGCGCGCGGCGGCGGCGTGGCATGATTGGCAGGGCGCGAAATTTGTGCGCTTCGGCGATAACATGCGCGAGGTCGCAGTGACGGAAGGCGATAAAGTTGCAGCGCAATTGAAGTTTGGTTTTTCGGTCAATACCTACGGCGTCGGCGATCTGGTTCAAAAGGTTAATGCGGCGAGCGACAAAGACATTGATGCGTTGTGCAAGGAATATGAAGCGACGTATGAAATGTCATCGGATCTCAAGAAAGGCGGGAAGCGACATAAATCCGTTCGCGAAGCGGCGCGGATTGAATCGGGATTGCGCGCGTTTTTGAAGGAAGGCGGATTCAAAGGGTTCACGACAACGTTCGAGGATTTGCATGGCCTGGTGCAATTGCCCGGTCTGGCGCCGCAGCGATTGATGGCGGACAACTTCGGATTTGCCGGTGAAGGCGATTGGAAGACGGCGGCGTTGGTTCGCGCGATGAAAGTTATGGCGAGCGGTCTGGAAGGCGGCACGTCGTTCATGGAAGATTACACGTATCACCTGCAGCCGGATGGCAAACTCGTGCTCGGCTCACACATGTTGGAAATCTGTCCGAGCATAGCGGAAGGAAGACCGTCGTTGCAGGTGCATCCGCTGGGCATTGGCGGAAAAGCAGATCCGGCGCGACTCGTCTTTAACACGCCGAGCGGTCCGGCAATCAACGTTGCGTTGATGGATTTGGGAAATCGCTTTCGGCTGTTGTTGAATGAAGTGGATGTGGTTTCACCGGAGCATGCCATGCCGAAACTGCCGGTAGCGCAAGCAGTGTGGCAATGTCGCCCGAGTTTTGAGGAAGCCTGTGCGTGCTGGATTCACGCTGGCGGTGCGCATCATACGGGATTCAGTCAAGCCGTCACCACGGAGACGATTGAAGATTTTGCGACGATTGCAGGAATTGAACTTGCGATCATCGATGGCAAAACTAACGTGCGTGATTTCCAACAAACGCTGCGCAATAACGAAGTTTATTACGCGCTGAATCAGGGTTGGACGATTTGATCGGATTTATTTCAAAGATGAGTAAGCAATACACGATTGGTCTGGATTACGGTACGAACTCAGTTCGATGTCTGATTGTTAATGTAGCAACCGGAGCGGAAGTGGCTGCTGCGGTCTGGACGTATGCGCATGGAACGCAAGGTGTGATTTTGTCGCGGGACCCGAATCTGGCGCGACAACATCCGATCGACTATCTGGATGGCGCGGAAATTACAATTCGGCAGGCACTCGCTGCGGCAAAGAAGAAGGTCAAAGGATTTCAACCGGCGCAGGTTATCGGTATCGGCGTGGACACGACGGGCAGCACGCCGTTGCCGGTGGACAACGAAGGACAACCGCTGGCGTTTCGGCGCAAGTTTGCGACGAATCCTGCGGCGATGGCGTGGCTGTGGAAGGATCACACCGGTGTTGCAGAAGCAGCGGAAATCACTGCACTCGCGAAAAAGATTCGTCCGCAGTATCTCGCAAAATGCGGTGGCACTTATTCGAGCGAATGGTTCTGGAGCAAAATTCTTCGGTGCTTACGCGTCGCGCCCGACGTTTTCAATGCCGCGCATTCCTGGGTGGAATTGGCGGATTACGTTCCGGCGGCGTTGACCGGTACAGAACATCCGAGTCGGTTCATTGCAGGCGTTTGTGCGGCGGGTCACAAGGCGATGTGGAACGCCAAATGGGGCGGTTATCCGGATGAAGGATTTTTGGCGAAGTTCCATCCCAAACTCGCGCAATTGCGAAGTCGGCTCTCGCCGCGAGTGCATTCGATTGATCGTGCGGTGGGCGGTCTCACCGGTGACTGGGCGCGACGAACGGGGTTGAGCGAAGGAATTCCGGTCGCAGTCGGTGCGTTTGACGCGCATCTCGGCGCGGTGGGTTCCGGAGTGGCGCCGGGAACGCTCGTGAAAATTATCGGCACGAGTACGTGTGATATTGCGATTGCGGCGAACACCAAGAAACTCGCGGATGTTCCCGGCCTGTGCGGCATCGTGGACGGCAGTGTGTTGCCGGGATATTTCGGATTGGAAGCGGGACAATCTGCGGTGGGCGATTTGTTCAACTGGCTGGTGAATTACATTCAACCCGGCGGTAAAGAAGCCGGTTCACACGAAGCACTCACCAAAGGCGCATTGAAACTTCAAGCAGGCGAAAGCGGATTGCTGGCGCTGGATTGGAACAACGGCAATCGCACGGTGCTCGTGGATCAGCGGCTGACCGGTTTGCTCGTCGGACAAACGCTTTACACCACGCCGGCAGAGATTTATCGCGCGTTGATTGAAGCAACGGCGTTCGGCGCGCTGACGATTATCAATCGGTTCGAAGAATACGGCGTGAAAATTTCGTCGGTGGTGAACTGTGGTGGAATTGCCGAAAAGAGTCCGCTCGTGATGCAGATTTATGCGGATGTGACGGGTCGGCCGATGAAGGTTTCGCGTTCGGCGCAAACGTGTGCGCTGGGGTCGGCAATTGCCGCGGCTGTGGTGGCTGGAGCGCACAAAGATTACGTGACGGCAATCAAGCGCATGACCGGATTGAAGGCGAAAGTTTACAGACCGAATCCCACAGCTCACGCGACGTATAAGCAGCTTTACGCGCTTTACAAACAATTGCATGACGCCTTTGGAACGCGGGAATGGAACGGCAATCTGCATGGCGTGATGAAGAAGTTGATTGAGATCCGCGATCAGGTGCGGAAATGAAATTGTGAAGTTGTGACTTTAGTATGTTGGAAAAACTGAAATCAGAAGTCTGCAGGGCAAACCTCGAACTGGTGGCCAAGGGATTGGTCATTGAGACGTGGGGCAACGCCAGCGCGGTGGATCGGGACCATGGATTGATGGTGATTAAACCGAGCGGCGTTCCGTACGACGGTATGATGCCGAAGCACATGGTGGTTGTGTCGTTGGATGACGGGAAAGTTGTGGAAGGTGATTTGAAGCCGAGTTCCGATACGCCGACGCATCTGGAGTTATATCGCGCTTTCGCGGATATCGGCGGGGTGGTGCATACGCACAGTTTGTATGCGACGGCCTGGGCGCAGGCCTGTCAGCCGTTGCTTGCTTATGGAACGACGCAGGCAGACTACTGGTATGGCGAAGTGCCGTGCACGCGGTTGATGAAGCCGGCGGAGATCAAAAAAGATTACGAAGCGAATACCGGTCACGTGATTGTGGAGACGTTTCGAAAAGGGAAGTTGAAACCGCTGGAGCATCCGGCGGTGTTGGTGGCAAGTCATGGTCCGTTTACATGGGGAAAGACGGTTACTGATGCAGTTCATAACGCGGGGGTATTGGAATTTATCGCGCGTTTGAACAGCGAAACATTGCGCATCAATTCGAAGCTGAAGCCAATGCAATCCGCCTTGCTCGACAAACACTTTCTCCGTAAACATGGCGCAACCGCCTACTATGGACAACGGCGGTAACATTCATCAAAAAACCACAAAACCATGAACAAGAAAACCAAATGGGTCGCCCTGGTGAGCGTGAGCGTCGGAGCGCTTTTGCTGGCCGGTTGCAACTCGACCAAATGCTGCAAAATGACAAGTTCCGACGCAGTTCCCTTCGGCTCAGTGGACGGCAAAGAGGTGAAACTTTACACGCTTCGTAACTCCAAAGGAGTTGAAGCGAAAATTATGAACTACGGCGGCATCGTGACCTCGATCCGAGTGCCGGACAAAAATGGTGTCTTCGGCGATGTCGTGCTCGGTTACGACAATCTTGCAGGCTATTTGAAAGAAACGCCTTACTTCGGCTGCCTTGTTGGTCGTTACGGTAATCGTATCGCCAACGGCAAATTCACGTTGGATGGCAAGGAATACACGTTGGCGCAAAACGACGGAAACAATTCCTTGCACGGCGGGGTGAAAGGATTCGACAAAGTCGTGTGGAATGTCGTGAAGGCGACGGCGAATTCGCTCGAATTGCAATACCTCAGTAAAGACGGCGAAGAAGGTTTCCCGGGTAATCTCAATGTAACGGCGACTTACACGCTGACGGAAGACAACGGATTGCGCTTGGATTATAAAGCGACGACCGATAAGGCGACGCCGGTAAATCTGACGCAGCATTCTTATTTCAATCTGCGCGGTCGCGGAGACGTGAACAGTCACGTCGTTTACATCAACGCGGATAAATTTACGCCGGTGGATAAGACGTTGATTCCGACTGGCGTGTTGCAACCGGTGGATGGAACGCCGTTCGATTTCCGCAAGCCGACGCCCATCGGTGCGCGCGTGAATGACAACCATGAGCAGCTCAAGTTCGGCGGCGGTTACGATCACAACTGGGTCATCAACAAACCGGCGGGCAAACTCGGATTGCAGGCGCGCGTGACGGAACCGGAAACCGGTCGCGTGTTGGAAGTTTATTCGACGGAGCCGGGCTTGCAGTTTTACGGTGGTAATTTCCTCAATGGCTCCATTACGGGCAAAGGCGGCTGGACCTATCAGCATCGCAATGGATTCTGCATGGAGCCGCAGCACTTCCCGGATTCGCCGAATCAACTGAACTTCCCCAGCGTAATTTTGCGCCCGGGACAAACATACAAGAACACGATTATTTATAAGTTCGCGACGCTTTAATTAAACCCAAAACAACAACCAGCAATCCAATAACCATGAAAATCCAATCCATGAAATTCGCTGCCTTGGCCTTGCTGGCAACTCTATTCATCGCCGGTTGCGGCAAAGGCAGCGACAAAGCAGGTGGGGCAACCGGTGAAAAAAAACTGAAGCTGGCGTTTGTCTCGAACAACGCCGCGACGTTCTGGACCATCGCGCGAGCGGGTTGTCAGGACGCGGAAAAGGAACTGGGCAACGTCTCGGTGGATTTCCGCATCCCTTCAACCGGCAGCGCGGCAGAACAACAACAGATTCTTGATGACCTCGTTGCCAAGGGCGTGGACGGAATCGCCGTCAGCCCGATTGATCCGGCGAACCAGACTGAGTTTCTCAATCGAATCGCCAGCCAGACGTTGTTGATTTGTCACGACAGCGATGCGGCAGAAAGCAAACGCGTTTGTTACATCGGCACGGATAATTTCGCGGCGGGAGTCGAAGCGGGCAAACTCATCAAAGAAGTTTTGCCGAATGGCGGAAAGATCATGGTGTTTGTCGGTTATGCCGATGCCCAAAATGCCAAAGATCGATTCGGTGGCATCAAGAAGGAATTGGAAGGTTCGAATATTCAGATTGTTGATTTACGCACCGATGACACCGACACGGTGCGGGCACAGAAAAATGCAGAAGATACGTTGGTGTCGCATCCGGACATCGCGTGTTTGGTGGGATTATACAGCTACAACGGCCCGGCTATTCTCAATGCAGTGCGTGCCGCCGGAAAAACTGGCAAAGTGAAAATCGTTTGCTTCGATGAAAACGATGAAACGCTCGAGGGCGTGGCGTCCGGTGACATTTACGGCACGGTCGTGCAACAGCCGTATGAATTCGGTAAGCAGGCTATTACCAAAATGGCAAAACATCTACGCGGCGATAAAGAAGCGTTGGCCGGTGGGAAGCAAATCGTGCCGACGCGCAGTTTGAAGCAGGCCGATATCGCTGAGTTCAAGGCGGAGCTGAAAAAGATTTTAGGGAAGTAAGAGCCGTTTTTCAGTCCCGGCGTTGGGATGACCGGCGCCGGGTTTTTTATAGGCAGCGAATCAGAAATTATGAGTTCTACCACGCCACTTTTGTCTATGCGCGGCATCGGGAAACGTTTCCCTGGAGTGCTGGCGCTCGACAATGTGAACCTCGAAGTCGGGGTGGGCGAGGTGTTGGCGTTGTGTGGGGAAAACGGTGCAGGCAAATCTACGTTGATGAAAATCCTCGGTGGCGTCTATCAACCGGACGCGGGAGAGATTCGAGTTGCCGGGCAACCGGTCAAAATCAACAACGTGACCGATGCGATGAAACTCGGGATTGCGTTCATTCATCAGGAATTGAACGTGCTCGATAATCTCGATATCGCCGCGAATGTTTTCCTCGGACGCGAACCGCTGATTGCACCGTTTTATCTGATTAACCGACGGAAGCTGCATGCGGACACCGAGCCGTTTTTGCGGCGACTCGGATTGAACGTTCCCAGTACGACGCGTGTGCGGGATTTGCCGATTGCGCAACAGCAGA
>CALAYC010000062.1 GCA_937894935.1 uncultured Verrucomicrobiota bacterium | reverse complement strand
GTTGATTCGCCGCTTTACAGGGTTCTCTTCCAATCTATGCTGACCGCGATTTCCCGAGCTTATGGCACGCGAACCGATTGAAATGACGATTGAAACGGTGACGATGGAGTTGCCGGACACGAAGACCATTCGACTGAAATGGCCGGACGGTCATAATCCCGAATTCCTCACCGGCCAGTTCATCACGGTGTATTGGCCCGATACGCCGAATTACAAACGCGCGTATTCGCTGTCGTCCTGTGCGCTGGATCGCGGCGCGTACGAAGTCACGGTGAAACGCGACGGCAAAATGGGAACGCGCATCGTGGATTGGGCGAAGCCGGGCGATAGATTGTTCGTGCTGCCGCCGGCAGGGAAATTTCTGCCTGTTTATGAACCGAATAAACATCTGATTTGCATCGCGGGCGGATCGGGTGTGACGCCGTTTCGCGGTTTCGTGCGCGAAGCAACGTTGCGCAAGTTGGAGACGAAAATCACCGTGCTCTACAGCGTGCGTACGACCAATGACATCATCTTCAAACAGGAATTTCACGAGCTGACGTTGCAGAATCCGAATTTCAATTTTTACGTGACCTGCACGCGATTGCATCCGGATGACAATTGGCCGGGGCGACGCGGACGGATTGATTCGAACTGGGTGCGCGAACACGTGCATGATTTGCCGAATACAGTATTCTACGCGTGCGGTCCGAACGCGCTGGTGGAGGCGACCGAAGAGCTGGTGTTGAATCAACTCGGCGTGCCGAAAGCGCAAATGAAAACGGAGAAGTGGGGCTGACCCACCGGTTGCAGGTTACTGATTACTGCTCGCGTTTCGGCCGCGGCGGTAGCGGAGGCTTGAACTTGCACCCTTCACCATTCAATCTGCAACCATGCTTAAGCGCACTTCGCTCTACGAAACGCATCAGAAACTCGGCGGGAAACTGATTGAATTCGGCGGTTGGGAAATGCCCGTGCAATACACGTCCATCATGGACGAGCACAACGCGGTGCGAAACGCGGCGGGCATCTTCGATATTTCGCACATGGGCGAAGTGACCGTGAGCGGTGCGGACGCAGCGGAGTTTTTGAATTCAGTGCTCACCAATGACATTCGGAAACTTTCACCAGGTTTGGGGCAATATACGTTGATGTGCAACGAACGCGGCGGAGTGATTGATGATCTCTACGCGTATCAACTGGCCGATGGCGTTTATTTTCTGGTGATCAATGCGTCGCGGATTTCCGCAGATGTTGATTGGCTTCAGGCGCGCGCGGCGGAATTTCAGAAATCGGGAAAAGAACTTACGTTGACCGATGCGTCGCACAATTACGCCGCAGTGGCCGTGCAAGGTCCGCGCGTCAAAGACTTCATCAACGCAGTCATTCCCGGCGCTTCGATTTCGGCCAAACGCGTCGTGTGCGTTACCGAGTTGAAGAAAAATGAAGTGGCCGGATTCACCTGTCCCAAGACCGGATTGATGAAGAACGGTTTGTTGGTGTCGCGCACCGGTTACACCGGCGAAGATGGTTTCGAAATCATCGGTGAAAGCGCGGCGATTCAGGAGATTTGGGATTCGGTTTTGAAGCACGGTGCGCCATTTGGCGTGAAGCCGTGCGGGCTCGGCGCGCGCGACACATTACGCACGGAAGTCTGTTATCCGCTCTACGGGCATGAATTGGACGAGAACACCACGCCGATTGAAGCCGGAGTCGGATTTTTCGTGTCGCTCGACAAAGGCGATTTCATCGGACGCAGCGTGTTGGCGGAACAAAAGGCCAACGGCACGAAGAAAAAGTGCGTGGCGTTCAAATTGATTGAAAAAGCCGCACCGCCGCGACCGGGTTATCCAATCTGGATTAATGGTAATTCGGTCGGTCAGGTTGTAAGCGGAACGCAAAGTCCGTCGTTAGGGGTGGGCATCGGAATGGGTTACGTGCCGACAGAATTTGCGAGAGTAGGAACGAAAATCGAAATCGAAGCGCGTGGTCGTCGCGCGGCGGCTGAAGTCGTGGCGAAACCGATTTACAAAAAGACGCAGTCGTAAAGCGAATTGAGTTGAACTAACTCTTGCGTTAGCGCGGCGCCGGGAAGTAATTTCGCGCCTGTGAATTGCGTTACCACCGCCCCCACGAGTTTTCGCAAACCGTCACCCGTTCGCCATCGCGTTTCATTGTTTGTTACGCGCGGCATTTGGGGAGTTCTACTCGGCTTTGTTTTCACTCTGATGGCAGTTTCCAGTCCCGCGCAGAATCGCGTGTTGGAACTGGACGGGAACGGCAGTTACGTCGAGTTGCCGCCGAACATTTTTCAGAATCTCACAGAAGCGACCGTTGAAGCCTGGGCGAAGTGGGATCGGTTCAACAATTACTCGCGGATTTTTGAGTTCGGTGCGCCGTGGCAATCCATGAGCGTGTTCAATCACGACCGCAACAATGATCTGCGCTTCAATCTTTATCCGCGTCGTGCGCGCGAAAATCCGGCGCTCGCTTACAACGCGCGGGCCAACGGGATTTTGCGCAGCAACGAGTGGACGCACATTGCCGTCGTCGCCGGACCGGGCGGAATGAAGTTGTACGTCAACGGTGTGGTGGTGGCGACGCACACGAACGAAGCGTGTCTTTCCGACATCAAGGTGGAGCAAAAAAATCTGCTGGGACGCGGTCTGGCGGGCAATGCGTGGGATCTCGATTTTTGTGGTCAGATTGACGAAGTGCGCGTCTGGAATTATCGGCGCTCGGCGGAGCAGATTCGCGAAAATATGAATCGTCGGCTCACCGGTCGCGAAGCAGGATTGGTGGGATTGTGGAATTTCGATGACGGTCTGGCGACGGACGCGACGTTTCGCGGTAATCACGGCAAACTCGTCGGCAACGCGCGCGCTGTCACGCCGGACATGCCCGCCGGAATGCAATTGATTGCCGGAGAACTGCCGGTCACTCCCGCGGCAACAGTTCAACCGACACCGCCACCGATGCCCGTAGAGATCGCGACGGCGCACCCGCCGGTTTTGTATTGGTGGATTGCCGGAGCATTGACGTTGATTGCAGCTCTGTTGGTCTGGCTGGCGCTGATGTTGAAACGCGGCGGTTCGGCAGTGACCGCGACGGCGTTGGTAGCGCGGCCCTCGTTGGAAATGCCGGAAGAAAAGGGCATCGCGGCGGTTGATGCGCCGGATGTCAAAGAGCGGGCGTTGGCGGAACTCACGGAATTCGCCAAGCAAAGTCTCGTGCAAGGTCTCTACTCGCAACGCAACGCGCTGCTGGAAACGCAACAGAAGGCACATCGCGAACTGGCGGAACTGGAAGCGCGTCTGGCGGCGCTGCGAATTTCCGATCGGATTCTCGCTTACGAAAAACGTATCGCGGAACTGGAGCGCGAACTCGAGAATCGCACTGGTGAATTGCGTGAAGTGGCGAATACCACGTTGGAATTGCTGCGCCGCAAAGTGGCCGAGGAACGGGAAATCGAACGCGCAGCCCGGCGGTTTAATTAAAGCGAAGTGGCGGTTTATCTTTGGGTTTTTAGGGAAAATCGCCCCGTCCAATCTCTTCTATGAAAGAAAGAGCGATTCAGGTTTTGGCGGTGGCTGTGGCCGTAGTCCTGATCAGCGGCTGCAATCGCGCTCGCCTGGATTCGCCACAGCGAAAAGCGTGGAAGGATGAATCACTGGCCAGGTTGGTCGAACGAACGGCCAATGTTCAGTGGTTGACTGATGAATTGTCCCGCTTCAACTCAGAAAACTTCAATGCTGACGACCCGGAAAAGTGGTTGTCGGATCAGTTAATTCTGATGCGCAATGGTGATTGGCTCGCTTACGCCAGCATCTGTCAGAAGGAAAATGCACGTATCGCCGACATGTTTCTGGCGCGTGGCTCTGATGGGCGCTGGTATTACTCCACGTATCATTTTTGCAAAAGCATGTTAGAGCTGAGGATGAACGATCAGCCTTCCGATTTGCGTTCGTTTATCACGGACTACAGCCTTCGGGAGTTCGATGGAAAATCCGACGAATGTTTGCAGCCGACGTGGTCGGTGACGCGCTGACTTAGCAACTCGTCGGCACTTCCTGCAAAACTTCCACGCAGTGAGGAATGGCGCCGACGACGAAGCTCAGACACTCGACTGCACCGCTGGGTTTGCCGGGCAGACAGACCACGAGCGCGCGTTCCACGACTACGGCCAGGTTGCGGGAGAGAATCGCGTTCTTGGTGATCTTCATGGATTCGGCCCGCATGACTTCGCCGAAGCCGGGTAACTCGCGCACGGCAATTTCGCGCACGGCTTCGGGGGTCACATCGCGCAACGCCACGCCGGTGCCGCCGGTGGTGAGAATGAGTTGGCAACCTTTGCTGATTTGGTCGCGGATGGCGCGTTGAATTTCGGATTTCTCGTCGGGCACGAGCGTTTCCGCGAGAACGTTCCAATTATAACCTTCTGCGGCTTTCTTCAAGGCCGGTCCGCCGAGGTCGTCGTAAAGTCCGCGCGACGCGCGATCCGAAATGGTGATGATGCCAACCGTGATTTGCATGGAGTCAGGGTGGTTAACCGCGAAATACACTAAATACGCGAACACTGAGACGGAAAGGTTCCGACACGAATTTCACGAATTCCAAAATCCTATTCGCGACGATTAGCATAATTCGCATCAAAGTCTGTTTCGTGTATTTAGCGTGGTTTGCGGTCATTCAAGGGTGATTTGTGATCGGGTTCTTGGTTTTGGAAACGAGTTTGATGTTGGAAATCTGCATGCGTTTGTCCACGGCCTTGCACATGTCGTAGATGGTCAGCGCGGCGACGCTCACAGCGGTCAACGCTTCCATTTCCACGCCCGTCGGCGCGATGATGCGCGCGCTGGCGGTGATGATAATGCGATTGCGCGTTTTCGGAACTTCAAATTCCACGTCGCAATGGGTGATCGGCAACGGATGACATAGTGGAATCAGTTCGCCGGTGCGTTTGGCGGCCATAATTCCGGCGAGGCGCGCGGTGGCGAGGACATTGCCTTTCGCAATCTGATGGCGCTCGATTAATTGCAGCGTCGTTTTAGCGAGTCGGATTTCGCCGCGCGCGATGGCGATGCGATGCATCGGCGGTTTGTTGGAAACATCCACCATGCTGGCTTCCCCGTGGCGATTGAGATGTGTGAGTCGGCGCACGGAGTCTTTCTAGCGGTCGCCATGACAGATGGCAAAGGTCTTTTGCTACTTGAATTGCTTTCCCCTCAATCAGCACAACGAAGGAACGTTCGGGGATGGGGTGAGAGTTATGTGGTGACCGAAAATCCTCGGATTCGAATACGAATGAGCAAATCATTCAACGCCGCGCGCGTTTTATCGTCTGGCAATTCGGGCAGAGCACTCGCCTCGTAGGCGGCCTGCAATTCACTCCGCAGGCGCTGGTATTCCGATTCATGAAAGGCGATGTCAGCGTCGTCCAGGTTGGACTTCTCCGGGCCGGCCAGCTTCCGCGCCACCAGGTCGCCGATGTAAGGTAGTCGAAATTCCTCGTTCAATGTGACGAGATTCGCCTGCACTTCGCCGGTGCGCATCAAATGAATTCCCGTGAGCAGAACACGATAAACGTAAAGCAATGGCTTCACGCGACGCGGCGATTCTTTGAGGAATAACTTCCACTGCGTCTCCGCAAACCCGAAATAGTGATGCGAATGATGTTTCGTGATGACGCCGGATAGGCCAGTGCGGCTCGCACCCTCTCCGCCTCGACCGGGGAGAGGGGTGGGTGAGGTGTCGAGCTGTCTTGGATTGCAGATGGCCTTTAACTCCTCATGCTCCGGCGTGGTGTGAACGATGAGCGGCGAGAAGAGCTGTTCCAGCACGTAGCCGTTTTTCTTGAGCAACAATCCGAAGAACTTCCGCACGTCGTGGCTCACGATGTCCATTTCGAGTGGACCATTCAGGTAGGGCGCGTCAGTCCCCTGCGCGCCGCCGGTTTGGGCGTCACATTCGGCGCGTAAGGAGTGACGCGCCCTGCCTTGGTCGTTATCGTCCGGCGGCACAATCATGGATTGCTCAACCGTTTCATCGCGGACCTCCAGCCCGATGACCTTTTCCAGCGGCAGCACATGCGCTCCACGCAAGTCAAAGTCCGAATCCGGCGACGGAAAGCCGTAAAGATGCGCGCCGCTGATGGTGGCAAACAACAGCGGATACGGCTGCGCCACGACAATGCGGTGGAGGCGGGGATCAATCTTCACCGGTAAATCTCTTCCAATCTTTGTGTCAATTGGCGCGCCTCCGACCAGCCCGCCTCGACGAACAAATCGAGTACATCTAGGAGAGCTGCAAGGCATTCGGAATCGCTTTGGAATATTTCTCGGTGATCCGCCAGCGACCGTCGGATCAGTTTGACAACGTCGCCGACCGCCAAGGATTCATGCTGAAACCCTGCCTTCGCACTGCTTCGAATGGACCTTGTTGCCAGCAAGAAGACTTCTCGTGGAGAGTACGGCAATAGGTGAAAGAGCGTCTGAACGATGTGATGCGCTGTGTGCGGATGCATTTCGGACGCCAGCGCATTCAACAATGGCGCAGATTCGTTCCAGAACCGCCGCAGTTGATGAGGCGTAAGCTCTTTCTCCTCTTTTTTGGTTCGGTCAGCAAACGCGCCGCTTGCGAAGTAGAGTTGCATTGCGACGGCGTCCACCAAGCGCGTTGCTCTGTCGAGTTGCTCCTTCAGCGGTTTGGCGGCCTCGGCGTCCGGGTGATCGTGTTCGTGAAGTTTTATCCACGCTTCACGATGAGTCTTCAGCTTCGCTTGGGCGGCTTCCAACAACTCGGAGAAGAACCTCCACGTGCGCGCTCGCACAGCATCGGCATGCGCGTCCTGTGATACCGCGTCGCCGGCCGTGAGCCAACCGCCAGCGCGACACGAATGAAGTTGAGCACTGAGTGCGCGAATCGCACGCTCGCTGTCGCAGTCCGCGATCAGTCTGCGAATAAATTCCTCACTTTCCGCGTCCCCGGTTCTCAGGGAATGGAATAAATGAAGGTGTGCAAGCGTTTCATGGATTCCGTTCTCAGCCGGCGCGGTCAGAGAACGTTCCTCAATGCGTTTGAGGCGCGCCATGACTTGTTTAGCACCACCCCGCCATAGCCAGTCCAACGAGCGCAAGAGAGCATCCAGCACGGAGAATTTCGATTCGTTCGCGATGAAACTGTCAATCAATTCCCACATGAGATCGGTTGCTGCTTTTTCCAGAACAGCGAGTTCCATCGCGAGGTTGAACCGCAGCGGATGTGACTTGTCGCAGACGAGCCGGCG
>CALAYC010000061.1 GCA_937894935.1 uncultured Verrucomicrobiota bacterium | reverse complement strand
CGCGCGGACCAATTGGCGCACTTGGATTGACGATCACCACCGGCAATCCTTGCGATGCGAGTTCGCGCGCAACCTGTTCCGCCTGCCATTTCGAGCGCTTGTAATGATTGCTCATCTGCGCTTCCGAAACGGGAGTGGATTCATCCGTCGGAACAACGCGACCGTTCTCAAGCTTTGGCAATCCGATGCATCCAACCGTGCTCGTGTAAACAATCCGCGAACAACCCGCTTGTGCCGCCGCACGTATCACCGTGCGCGTGCCTTCGACGTTCGCTGCATACATCGGCGCGTAATCCGGCAGCCAAAGGTGATAGCTCGCCGCCACGTGAAAACACCAATCACAACCCCGCATCGCCGCCGCCAGGCCCGCAGCATCGCTAAGATCGCCGCGCACGCATTCGAACGTCGCGCCATTCAGGCCACGCAGATCAGCGCCGTCCCGCAACAACGCTTTGACGTGATGACCGCGCGCAACAAGTTCATGAACCAGATTAGCGCCGACAAATCCCGATGCGCCCGTGACGAAACAATTCATGGCCTCGAACTGTGCCAGAGCGCAAAGGGCAGCGTCACGAGGAAATGCAAGCGCATGCGAATCGAAATTCCTCGAGCAGAACGGACCTAACTTGGTTCATCGGATTTAGTTTCCGAAGAATTGCCGCAACATCGCCGCACCGTTTTCCCAGAACACCAACGCCACGCCCATTAACGAACCGCCGGCGATAATTCCGGAAGCGACCGGGAAAGTGAATTCCTCCGCTGCCTTCGGTTTCTTTCGCTTCACGATCGCGGCAATGACCGCACCGATCAAAAACAATACGCTGTAATACCAGTGAAAAATCCAGGCGAGTCCGAATGCCGCAGCGGATGGATAATAGGCTTTACCGCGCGGAAACAACACCGGCAACAGAGACAGCACCACGCCCAATGCGCCGCCAATTACAATCGACCATACTTTGACCGGCTCTAAGGCATTGAAACCTTTCGTCATCGCTTCTGCCACCGCCGCCCACGTCTGCGCCGCCGGAGCGGGAAATTGATCGCCGCCCAGCTTACTCGCATCAGTCACCAGGGCTTTGAATGCAAGCACAGTCACAATTGTGCCGATGAAAATTCCGGAAAACTGCGCGAGAAATTGTTTGCGTGGATTCGCGCCCAACAAATAACCGCTTTTCAAATCAGTCAGCAAATCGGCCGCAGATGTCGCGGCGCCAGCGGTGATGTTCGCCGCCATCAGATTTACGTTGGCGCTCGTAGGATTAATTGCGCCGAACGTGAGTTGCGTCACCTTGCCCATCGCGCCCACTGGCGTGGTGTCAGTTTCACCGGTCACGCGACACGCCACCAGCGCGAGCAGGAAAGACATCGCCACCGCCAGCACACTTTGCCACCACGGCATCGCAAACGACGCATGCGCCAACCACGTTAGCGCAATCAGCGCCACCACCTGACCGACGACGAACCACGTCATCGGCGTTTCAATGCTTTCGATTTCATCCACCGTCTTTGGCGAGCTGCGCGAAAACATTTTGGTCACACTGCGAAACGCGCGTTGAATGCTGCGCCATTGCAACGCGAAGCTGAGAATCCCCGAACTCACCATGCACGCGGTACCGCCCCACAACGTCCATTGCACCAGTTCGCGAAAACCTGTGCCGGTGACCACGCCATTATTCTGCAACACCGGTACAAACACCGCCCAACACAACGTGCCGCTGATGAACATCGTCAAACAGACCCGCAAACCGGTGATCGCTCCCGCCGCGACGAAAATCGCGTCCCACGCGAAATACATCGTCCGACCATACCAGACATCGAAGTTATCTCCCAACAACCATTGCTGACCTTTTTTCAATAACACAGCACTGGAAAACTTCTCCCACGACGCGCTTATCAGATGCATTCCTTCGGCCCAGAATTTATCCAATGCCGTAATAATCCCCGCGATGCCCAACGCCTTTGCGGCGCGCATTCCTTTTTCGCCGTGCGAATGCAACGCGCGCAAGGTTTCCGCCGCCGCGATACCGCTGGGAAATTTGAGTTGTTCCACGTTAATCATCTGCCGTTTCATCGGCACGGCCATCGTCACGCCAAGAACCGCGAGGAAGAACACCCATCCCAACATGAGCCCCGTGGACATGGATTGATTGTTCAGAATGACGTAAGCCGCAAATGCGGAAACCAATGTGCCACCGGTGGAATATCCCGCCGAGCTGGCGGTGGATTGCATGCAGTTGTTTTCCAGAATCGTCATCGGCGTTTTCGCCAGACCGATGCGATAAATCACCGTCCAGATTGCGTACGACAGAATGCACGCCGTAATCGCCACGCCGAACCCCCATCCGGCTTTCAATCCGATGTAGAGATTGGTCAACGAAAGGACGCCGCCCAGAATGCTGCCCACGACGACCGCCCGCAGCGTGAGTTGCGCCATGGAATCGCCGCGGCCTTTATAGACCTGCTCATACCATTGTCGCTCGATTTGCTCTGGCGTGCCCTGGAATCCCGCCAGCGGAAGCTCGTCCGAACGGGTGGCGGTTTCATTCGTTTCGGACGGAACGGCGCGACTTTCTTGCGACATGCCGTCATCGTTTGAAGGTTTTTCGCGACGAGGTCAAGCCTGCGCAACGTCGCGGCGGAATAATCCTGACCCGCAAATCCCTACCAAATTCGCCCCATAGCACTTCCCGGAGATTTTGCGAGATTACGCGAAACGAAAGGAGTGTGTTATGAAACGAACCATAGTGATGTTGGCGGCGTGCCTGACGGCGGCTGTTCTCGCGACCGGCTGTCGCACTCCGCAAGGTGGCGTGTTCGAAGACGATTACGACTATGATACCGGTCGTTACGATCGGATGAATGATTACGATCCGGCTCGACCGAATCCAGATGCCAATCCCGTATTAGACCGCGCCGGGCCAGACTATCCGCAGCGCTGAAGTGCGAAACAAAAAGCCGGACGAAGTTTCCTCCGTCCGGCTGCGTTAATTTCGTTCGGCTGATTTATTTCCAAATCATGTCGGCCACCGTTTTGCCTGCGGGAATAAACGGAATCACGTGCTCGGTGTAAGGCACGATCACGTCCAACACGTATGGCTCGTCGGCGTCCAACAGGCGTTGAATCGCGGCGCGAAGATCTTTCTTATACATCACGCGCTCGCATTTCACATTGAAGGAATTGCAGACGCGCACGTAATCCGGATACACCTGCGCGCGGTTCTCGGGGTTGCCGAGATACGTGTGTCCGCGGTTGCCGGCGTAGAAGTTATCCTCCCACTGCACCACCATGCCGAGGTGTTGATTGTTCAGAATAATCGCTTTGGCGGCGATCTTTTCGACATGCGCGGTGGCCAGTTCCTGGATGTTCATCAGGAAGGAACCGTCGCCATCGATATCAATCACCTGCTTGTCCGGATGGGCGACCTTCACGCCGATGGCCGCTGGATAACCGTAGCCCATCGAGCCAAGGCCCAGACTGCTGACGAACTGCCGCGGGAATTTGTATTTATACCACTGCGCCGCCCACATCTGATGTTGGCCGACGCCCGTCGTGATATACGCCTCGCCCTTCGTCAATTCATACAACGTCTCAATGACCATCTGCTGCAGGATGCATTGATCTTCATTGCCTTTGAGATGGTCTTTCATGTGATCGCTGTTGGCGATCTCAGGTGTCACGCCGTAAGAGAACGGCGCTTTCTTCTTCCACTCTTCAATCTGCTCCAGCCAGGCCGTGTGCTTTTTGTTCAGTGGCCGCTTGGCCAACATTTTATTTAAACGCGTCAACGCGTCTTTGATGTCGCCCACCACCGGCAGATGCGCTTTGCGATTTTTGTTCAACTCGGACGCATCAATGTCCA
>CALAYC010000060.1 GCA_937894935.1 uncultured Verrucomicrobiota bacterium | reverse complement strand
CGATAAAACACCTTCCACAACACCAATCCATGTGCGGGCGCGTTCATGCCTGCGACGCACCGATTCTTGTGCGCCAACATCGTTTTCACTTCCGTCGGCGGAAAGCGACCGTAACCGATTTGCACCAACGTGCCCACGATGGCGCGACACATCTTGTAGAGAAAACCGTCCCCTTCGATGATGAACGTCAGCAACGCGCCGCTCTTTTTGATTTCGCAGCGCGTCAGGGTTCGCACCGCATCTTCAAGCACCGCACCACGATTTGCCGTGAACGAGCGGAAATCATGTCGCCCGACAAAATCCTTCGCCGCTGCGCGCATGATTTTCAAATCCAGCGGACGCGGCACATGCCACGCCTGCGTGCGCAACAGCGGATTCATCGTCGACTGATTCCAGACGAAATACCGGTATTGCTTTCCGGATGCATCGAAGCGCGCGTGAAATTTTGGCGACACCCGCACTGCCCGCAACACGCTGATGTCATCGGGCAGCGACGCATTGATTGCCAGCGCGAGTCGGCGTTGCGGCATTTTGAATTCTGCGCGAGGCACTTCAAAATGCGCCACCATTCCTAATGCGTGAACGCCCGTGTCCGTGCGACTTGAACTCACCAATCGAGGTTTACTGGGAAAAAGTTTGGCCAGCGCCGCCTCGATCAATTCCTGCACGCCGCGACCGATCTTCTGCACCTGCCATCCCTGATAGGCCGTGCCGTCGTAGGCGATGATGAGTTTGAATTTGAGCGCGTCCACAGGAAAAACCGAAGCACTGAATCACAGCGTTCGCGAATCGAGATAGCTCTGCAACAAAATCGCCGCGGCTGTTTTATCCACTTTCTCCTTCCGCTGGTTACGCCGCACACCACCTTGAATCAAAAACTTCTGCGCCTGACTCGTCGTCAAACGCTCGTCCCACAATTTCAACGGCACCGTCACCGCATCTTTGAGCGCGGCGGCGAACTCCTGCACTTTGAGCGCCGCCGGACCATAACTGCCGTCCATGTTTCGCGGCATGCCGATGACGATGAGGCCAATTTCCTTCTCGCGGATAATTTCCTTCAATCGTTCGAGAAATTCCGCGAACGGCTCGGGCGCGATGTATTCGAGCGGCTGCGCAATCATATGCATTTCATCGCTCACCGCCACGCCGACTCGACGGGTTCCATGGTCTAATCCCAATATTCGCATGACGAATCCTAGTCGAGCGCAGCGCGCGAAACCAAGTCCGGTTTGGCGCGCTCTCATATTTCTTTTGTTACTCGCGTCCCGCCGCCGCAATGAACGGTTGCAAATCTTTCATCAATTTCGCGAAGCCATCGAGCGTGACCTGTTGCGCGCCATCGCTCCACGCCTCGGCGGGATTCGGATGCACCTCGATGAGCAACGCATCCGCGCCCATCGCGACCGCACCTTTGCACATCGTCGTCACCAAATCCGCGCGACCTGCGCCCTGACTCGGATCAATGACAATCGGACAATGCGATTCGTGTTTGATGATCGGAATCGTCGCGAGATCGAGCGTGTTGCGCGTGTATGTTTCGAACGTGCGAATGCCGCGTTCGCAGAACATCAGATTCGGATTTTCGTTCGCGAGCACGTATTCGCCCGCCAACAACCATTCCTCAATTTTCATCGAAAGCCCGCGCTTGAGCAGCACCGGCTTTCCGGTTTTGGCGGCGGCGATGAGTAATTGAAAGTTCTGCGCATTGCGCGCGCCGATTTGGAGAATGTCCGCGTACTCGGCAACCAATTCGGCGTGGTTCTCTGATAACAACTCGGTGATGACCGCGAGGCCGGTTTCTTTGCGCGCTTTGGCCAACAGTTTTAATCCTTTCTCACCGAGCCCCTGAAATTCATAAGGCGAAGTGCGCGGTTTGAACGCGCCGCCGCGCAATATCGTCGCACCGGCCTTTTTCACCGCCACCGCCGTTTTCATAAGTTGCGCTTCGCTTTCGACTGAACATGGCCCGGCCATGACCTGAAATTTTTTTCCGCCGATAATCTGTTTGCCGACGCGAATAGTGGAATTGGTCGGATGCGCCTCCCGACTGACCAGCTTGTAGCGTTTCTGAATCGGCATCACGCTTTCGATGGCTTTGGGAAACTGCGCACTGAGCGCGCTGAGATTGGCGTGGGAAAGTTCGTCGCCGATGGCGCCGACGACGGTGCGGGCCACCCCGCGCATGACGTGCGGTTTGTAACCAAGCTTGCGGATTTCCTGCAAGACAGCGTTTTCGTCCCGCTTGGAGATGCCGGGTTTGAGAACAATGATCATATTTTTGCTTTCAGGTTGGCCGCAGGACGTCACAAAAAAACCGCAGGTGACGTAGTGACCTGCGGCGATTTGTTGATTTTCGGAATTTTATCGCAGCAAGCCCTGGTCAAGCCAATAAAAGTAAAAGCTAAACGAGCCTTGATAGGCCGCTTTTACTTGCTTGCTGCTGTTCAAACTCACGAGGCGAGGCTAGCACCGGGTTCTAAGGCGTCAAGCGTCAGGTTTACACTTCGACCATGAAATCTGTGTCCGCTTCGTTGATACACATTGGTAGGGCGATTCAGATCGTTCGGCCAGCAATTCAGCTTCGCTTGTAAATATCCCGGCGGTTACCGACGTAGTGCAGATAAATCCGTCCTCGTGTTACATCAAACTCGTAAAGCACCCGGTAATCACCAACTCGCAATTTGCACTCCGGCCGGCCTTGCAGTCGTTTGTGCGGAAAGGATTCCAGTCGTGCGCTCATATCATCCACTTTGCGCTGCACCATTTCGCGGATGTCGGGCGGAAGATCATCGAAGGCACGGGAAAAGGTGGGTGACCAGATTTGAAGCGCGGCAGCCACGATTCACTTGGGCTGGCGCGTCGTGTAATTCCCGGCGGCGATTTCGCTGCGGGATTGATCCAGCTTGGCTTTCACCTCGTCCTTCAGTTCGAGCTGATCTTCGAGAAAGTCGTCTATCCACGCGCGGAGTTCCTCGATTTGGGCGCGGGACAGGCGGGGAATGGCAGCTTCAATTTCTTGAACTGTACTCATGGCCGCAAGATAACCAGCCGTCGTGCTTTTGCAAAGGTCACGTTTCTGTCCGAGAAGATGGAGCGGCGGGTGTCCGCCCGGAGGGAAAAATCTTCCGCAAATCTAAGCGCGTCCGAGATTTTTAACCGTGTTTCCTTCAAACGCTTTGGGCGGCAAGGATGCCGACCCTCTACGTCAGCCAGGATGGCTAACGCTACGAGATCTTTGCAAACGCCGCGTCGAACACATCCACGATAAAATCCGCGTCGGCAGCAGTGATGCACATCGGCGGAGCGAAGCGAATGGTCTGGCCCCATAAGCCGCCTTTGCCGAGGAGCAGACCCATTTCCCGCGCGGCTTCGTGAACCGCAGCGCATTCGGCTTTGCCGGGTTCTTTAGTGACGCGGTCTTTCACAATTTCCACGCCGAGCATCAAACCTTTGCCGCGCACATCACCGATGAGATTGTATTTCGCTTTCAGCTTCTCGAGACCGTCTTTGATGCGCGCACCCATCTTGAGCGAGTTCTCTTGAAGATTTTCTCTTTCGATGACTTCAAGCACGGCCTTACCCATCGCGCTGACAACCGGGTTGCCGCCGAAGGTGTTGAAATGAACTTTGCCGGTGAGCGCCTGCGCAATCTTCGGCGTGGTGACGACCGCCGCGAGCGGGCAACCGTTGCCGATGCCCTTGGCCATCGTGACGATGTCAGGAATCACGCCTTGCGTTTCGAAACCCCAGAAATGCGTGCCGGTGCGGCCAAAACCGGTCTGCACTTCGTCCGCGATGCAAACACCGCCCGCCGCGCGGACGTGTTCGTAAGCGTGCTTGAGATAATCTTTTGGAAATTCCACGAAGCCGCCAACGCCTTGAATGGATTCCGCAATGAACGCCGCGACTTTGCCGGGTGTGGCGTAATCGATCAGGTTCTTCACGTCGTCCGCATATTTGCGCCCCGCGTCCGCATCGTCATAGCCATACGGGCCGCGATATGGATACGGCGCGATGGCGTGATGCACGCCGAAGCTGTGCGGCACGTTGTATTTCCACGTGCTGTGCGCGGTGACGGCCATGCCGGACGCGTTACCGCCGTGATAGGCATTGCGAAGCGCGATGACGTCGTAGTTACCCGTGTAAGCGCGCGCCATCAGCAAGGCGAGATCGTTGGCTTCCGAACCGGAGTTCACGAAGTAACACACCTTCAAATCACCCGGCATTTTCGATGCGAGTTTTTCCGCAAACGCGCCGACGTTCGGGTGCAAGTAAATCGTGGTGGAATGTTGATAAATTTCGCTCTGCCGATTTCCCGAAGCAACCACGTGCGGATGACAATGTCCGACACTCACCGTCACGATGCCGCCCAGACCGTCGAGATAACGTTTCCCCTGATCGTCCCAGACGTATTGCATCTGGCCTTCGACGAGCATCAACGGCTCTTTATAGTAAAGAAAAATGCCGGGATTGAGGAACTGCTTCCGCTGCGCGAGTACTTCAGCGGCGGACGGGCCGGTGTATTTACGCGGTTGCAGATGAGTCGGAGGGAGCGTGGGAGTTTTCATGATGAACGGCGTGACGCCTTCTTATGTTTTCCTGCGATGCATGGTGCGCGGTGCATCGGGAATGTTCAACGGCGAATATATGTAAAGCAGTGAAAGTTTTTTCTGGTCACATTTTATCATGAGGCATAGGCTCGCTGCACCGTCGCAACCAATTCTGAGGTTATGGACATCATCTTCAATTGCCCGAAATGTGAACAGGAACTGGCCGTGGATAGCTCCGGCGCCGGCACGGAAATCGACTGTCCATCCTGTGGTGAAAAAATTGTCATTCCCGCGCCGCCCGGCGGTGTGGCGGCTGGCAACATTATCGCCGCAGCCAGCCAGAGCGGATCGTCTCCCATCAATCCCATCGCCACTTCCGCCGCGGCCAAAGTCGAGAAACACCTTAAAGTGCCGGTGCACGATAAACCGGTTGCGAGCCTGATCAGCAAACCACCGAAACCACTCGACGTTGCGGCCAAGGAATCGGATCGCAAACTGAAGGTGAAAACCATCCGCCACTCTGATTGCATCGAAGTCGGCCATGATCGCTTCGATGAAGCGGTGACGGAATTCCTTCAAAAAGTCGGCGAAAACAACATTGTCAGCATCACGCCACTGGACTACACGCGCATTGACGTCGGTTCGCAAAAACTGATGACTGATTATGCGGTGATGGTGGTGTATCGCGGCTGATTCCAGGCCGCATCCGTCTCAAGGAAGTTGCAGGCCGGTTTCTTGACTTGGTTTCCGCCGCCCGGTACCGTCCGTTCATGCGTCAGCGGCTTGTTTTTCTCATTTTATTGGGCGCCTTTGCGGTGTTTTATCCGCTGCGTTCGCCCGCGCCGCTCGTCTATACGCCGGGCGAAGGTTGGCACTACGAATCTTACGGCAGCAGCGGTGCGTGGCGAAAAGACCGCGCCGAAGACCAGCTTCAAGTCGCGCAAGAAGCTTTCGATGCCGGCGATCACGCTATGGCGTTGCGCGCCGGAAATTATCTCCTGCGTAAATGGCCGTTGTCTGATTACGCGCCCGCCGCGCAGTTTCTTGTCGCGCGTTGCTACGAATTAAAAGGCAACGATGAACGCGCGTTTAAGGAATACCAGAAGATGTTCGAGCAGTATCCGAAGAGCGACAAACTCAAGGACGCTTTGCAGCAACAATACGAAATCGCGCTTCGCTTCCTCGCCGGACAACGCTTCCGGCTCTGGGGTTACATCCCGTTTTTTCCAAACATGGAAAAAACCGCCGGCCTGTTTGAAAAAATTGTCGCCAGCGCGCCTTACAGTGATGTCGCACCCGATGCGCAGTTAAAAATCGGTGCGGCATACGAGAAAAAGAAAGCGTATCCGGAGGCTGTCGATGCCTACGAACGCGCGGCGGATCGTTATTACGATCGTCCGAAGATCGCAGCCGACGCGTTGTATAACGCGGGCAAAGTTTACACCAAGCAGGCCGCCACCGCGGAATACGATCAGGGCTCGGCAGGACAGGCAATCGCGACCTTCACCGATTTCATGACGCTGTATCCCGATGATCCGCGCGTGCCGGAGGTTCGCGATATCATCCTCTCGCTGCGCAACGAACAGGCACGCGGTAATTTCAAGATCGCGGAATTCTACGCGAAGCAGAAGAAATGGAGCGGCGCTTTGATTTACTACAACGAAGTCGTATTGCGCGGCCCGGAATCGCCGCTCGCGCCGATTGCGCGCGAACGCATTGACGAAATCAAACAGCGGCAAGTCGC
>CALAYC010000059.1 GCA_937894935.1 uncultured Verrucomicrobiota bacterium | reverse complement strand
CTGCTGTCCCCAGCGGGCCGCTCGCGAACACAACGCATTTCACCTGTTACGATGGCAATGGCAACGTGACGGCACTGATGAATGCGGCGACGGGCGAAGAAAGCGCGCGGTATGAATACGCGCCGTTTGCGGAGCGGTTGCGTGAGACGGGCCCGATGGCGAAACTGAATCCCATCCGTTTCAGCACGCAATATCACGACGATTACACCGAGGATGATAAATACGTGTTCCGGGATTTAAGGGATGGGCGGTGGCTGAGCAGAGATCCACTTGGCGAGACTGGGTTCGAATTGTTAAACTACGAAGGTAGTTTGATGGAGATCACTCACGAGGCTTACACTTTTGTTGGAAACAATCCTGTCGGAAAAATTGATATAAACGGCTTGGGGTTGTTTGATCAAACAGTTGGTCCTTGCAATGCTGCGCAGGAACAAGCTTGTCGCTTGGGCTGTGCTACCCAAGGGCGTGGGCTCGATATTTGTAGGGTAATCCAGCGCTATGATTTCCGATTACGCGTTTGGGTGGAAGGCTTGCTCTGTAAGTGTGATTCGAAGAAAAAGCCGAAGCAGTGTGTCTACAACTGTGGCATTCGTTATTTTGGCGATACTGCGGTTCCAGATATTCGGACGCTTTCAGGCGGTGGAACAGGGTGTTGTTTACCAAAGGTTGAATTTGGTGACAAAACTTGTTTTCTCATGGGTGCGATCTACTGAACGAAAGCGCACAAACCATGACCAACACCCAGAGGCCAACATGTCTCTTTTACGAAATTGAATCTGGCGATTCCATTCAGTCGCTTTGTTTGATTTATGGTGGAAAGGAAATCGTCAGCGACCTGGGTGCGTTACCTTTTCGTCTCCCATCACCAAATCAAAAAAACATAGCGGTAATAGTACATGAAGTAAGAAGCAAAATTCTGACAGTATCTGGAGAGAAGGAAATTGAGTGGGGATTTTTAGATCAATACCGAACACTTGTTCCACAATCGGACGAAGCTGTTTTACCACAAGCTTCTGCAGTAATGTGGCTTCCAACTGTATCCCGGCAGAAGTTATCCGTAGGTAGATTTTCATCTGCCAAACATCGGCCAACATCAGATCTGAGTCTTTTTATTGGGACGGTTATTAACGGGACCTACCGCACAATTGGGGCAGCAACATTGATCGAAGCTGTAAATATCGATGTCGCAAGGGATTTATTGCTCAATTCAGTCGGCAGCCAGAACGCTGTTCGAGTAGAGGGGCGTTGTCCGGTTTATGCATTGAGCGACTGTTTCTGACAGTGAACTCGACGAACCAACCAATGTCGTGAACTACCTTGGACCGGATTGTGAAAGTGAACTGTACCGCCAGCCAACGCACGAGCGTGACGAATGTGGACGGCAGCTATTGGGTTTACAGTTACGACAGCATGGGCCAGGTTACGAGCGGCAAAAAGTATTGGAGTGACAATACGCCCGTGGCGGGCCAGCAATTTGATTATGGGTTTGACGATATTGGCAACCGGCAGACCACCAAGCGAGACACGCGGCAGGCTTCGTATTCAGCCAACAACTTGAACCAATACACCAGCCGCGATGTGCCGGGTTTTGTGAATGTGCTGGGCACGGCCACCAACACGGCGACGGTGAGTTTGTGGAGTCCGCAAAGCACGGCGCTGTTCACGCCCACCACCCGCAAAGGAGATTACTTCCGGGGCGAAATGCCGTTTAACAACAACACCGGCGCGATGTTGCTGACGATCACGAACGTGGCGGTGCTGAATGATGGCAGCAACCCTGACATCGTGACGAATGTGGCGGGCAGCCTGTTGTTAGCGAAGCATCCGGAAGCCTTCACGTATGACCTGGACGGCAACCTGACGAGTGACAGCTTGTGGACGAACATCTGGAACGGGGAGAACCGGCGCATCACGATTGAGAGCCGGAGCACGTTGCCCGCGACAGCGAAGCGGAAGGTGGCGTGGACGATTCTGGCCGATGGGCGGTGGGTGGAGCGGATTGTGTCCACGAACAATGGGACGAGCTACTATCCATCTCAAA
>CALAYC010000058.1 GCA_937894935.1 uncultured Verrucomicrobiota bacterium | reverse complement strand
GTATTGACGCCGGCCCGGGTGGAACGGGTTTCTTATAGGGACTCAAAGCAGGGCTTGACCGAATCCGAATTGGTGTTACGACTCGGCGCGTCAGCCTTTGGGTCGGTTTAACTGCAATGGGAATTGAATTTATGAAAACCTCAACCACTCCCTGGGTGAAATTCCTCGCGTTTTGGATTCTCTTGAATAGCGCCTCCGCGTGGGCGCAGGGAACAGTTGTTCAGAGTAACATTATTCTTGGGCAACCGGACGCAGCACCACCCGGGTCGTACGTGATGCAATCTCAATACCCGGGCGATGCGGGAGGACTCTTTGCTTTGGGGCTGACAACGATCAGTGCCGGGCAGTATCAACTGGATTATTATGGTATTGCGGAGAGCTATGCTATTTATGCCGGCTCGGTGAACTCGGCATTCACACCGGAGTATGTGACTGATACGATGCCGCTGTTTGACAATTCCGGGGTGAATCCCGGTTCTTATCAATTCTCCTTGGCGGTTGGAGAGAGTTTGTTGCTCGCCTATCGGGACAATGCGTTGTATCAGGCTGGTTCAGGACAACCCGGTGCTCCGGGCAATCCCGCTCCAGACGACTACGATGCGTATGGCTGGTTTCGCCTCACACGGCAGGGCGGAGGATTGTTTGTCGCGGATAGTGCGACTGCATTTGGAAGCGGCATTTTCGTAGGGACCTACGATGCTGTGCCTGAACCAACTACTTTGAGTCTGCTGGCTCTTGCGTCGCTCGGTTTGTTTACTGCCGGCGGTGAATTAAATTCTGCTTCTCGCGCTCAGCGAACGAAGCGCAAACTTGTTTCTTCGTTGTGAATCGGCGACAACCTCTGCATGTCGTCTGTCGTCAACGTCGCTATTCACGAAAGTCAAGCTCCGGAAAATGTCCGGCGTGATTTGCTGGAATCGCTGCGTACGCGGCAGGTGAATCACAAGTTTCATTACGATTCCATCAAACAGACGAACAAATGGCTCGCGCTGCATCAGGCTTATTCGCCGTCGCGGAACGATGCTGATTGCGCCTTAACCTATGACCGCGCGTTCGCGGCTACGGTGCGACGCATCAGAGCGAAATCAATCCACGTGGTGGGACTCGGTTGTGGCGGTGGACAAAAAGATGCGCGGTTGCTGAAATTATTACAGACGCGAAGAAAATCCGTCTGCTACACGCCTTCCGACGTCAGCGTCGCAATGACTCTCGTAGCGCAACAAGTCGCGCGCACGGTGTTGCCGGCAGAAAAGATTTTTCCCCTCGTTTGCGATCTGGCGACGGCAGAGGATCTGGCTGAGGTGATTAGCGATCAAGCCGCGTCATCTACACCGCGGCTCCTGACGTTCTTCGGCATGATTCCCAATTTTGAGCCGAATGACATTTTGCCGAAGCTCAGCGCGTTGCTGCGGCCTCGCGATACCTTGTTGTTCAGCGCAAATCTGTCGCCCGGTTTGGATTATGCCGCGGGCCTGAAGCAAATTTTTCCGCAGTATGACAATGAGCTTACGCGCGAGTGGCTGCTGACGTTTCTGCTCGATCTCGGAGTGGAACGGAGCGCCGGTCAGTTGCGTTTTGACATTGAGCGCGGCGCGCAATCGCTAAAGCGTATCGTGGCGCGATTTCATTTCAAACGTCGGTGCGTGCTTCAGGTGGAGAATGAGCGATTCGTATTCAATCGCGGACAGAGCCTGCGATTGTTTTTCTCGTATCGCTACACGCCGGATTTGGTTACGAAACATCTCGCCAAGCACGGATTCGTCGTCGGCGACCAATGGATTACCAGCTCAGGTGAGGAAGGAGTTTTTCTGTGTGAACGACGCTGAATTTGTCTGACGCAGCGAAGCGATCAGAACACTTTCATTGTTTCCAACACCGCTTTGATGCGTGGCACTTCGTGGGTGCGGAATAAATCGGTTTTGCCCAATGCGGCCAATACGGCGAAGAACGGCTCGGCGCAGCGCACTTCGTCGCCGAAAAATTCAAACGCGTGTGGCAATGCGTGGCAAATCGGATAGCCGAGCGTGCGCAGTCGAAAGGAGTTGAGAAACACATTTATCTGATGTCGCACACGCACCGCGCTGTCCTGCAAATTGCGATAGTAGAAGCCTAACCCCGGATCGATGAAGATGCGTTCGACGCCGTTGCGCTGTGCCAGTTCAACCTGGCGCGCGAAGTAATCGTGCATCATCGGAATCGGGTCAGCGCTCAAATCGAAGTCGCCGACCTCGCGTACATTTTTGCCCTGCACATAACAGATGATTACTGCGGCGTCGTGATCAGCCACCATGCGGTAAAGTTCATCACTGCGTTCCGGCCCGGTGAGATTCAAAACATTTGCGCCGGCTTCGAGACAGGCGCGCGTGACGGCAGGTTGATACGTTTCCACCGAGACCAGAATATCCGCGGCGCGCAGCGCTTTAATCACCGGAAGCAGTTTGGAATTCTGGTCAGCCGCATCAACGCGAGCGGCAGACGCGAGACTGGATTCCGCGCCGACATCAATGATGGCAGCGCCTTGGGCCGCGAGCACTTTCCCGCGCGCAATCGCCGTTTCCGCGGTGAGGCAAACGCTTTCGCGATACCACGAATCAGCAGAGAGATTGACCACGCCCATGATGGCGGGTTGCGAATTGAAGGTGAACGCTTTGCCTGCGATGGAAAATTCTTTCACCTTCGCGGTTGATGCGGGCCGATGTTTTTCCAGCAGTTCAGAAAGGTTTTCCAGAGTGAGCACGAGGAGAATTGGTCAATCGTAAATTCGGAATCGTAATCTAGTGGCGCGCTTGGCGGGAGTCGAACCCACGACCCACTGCTTAGAAGGCAGTTGCTCTATCCAACTGAGCTACAAGCGCAGCCTTGCTGACAGTAATCAGCCGGCGGGAGCGGTGCAAGTTTGCGTTCGCGCGGTGAATCGCTACTGACGAGGGCGCCGGGATTTTCAATACTCGCGCGATGCAGGTGATTCGAACCAGGCACGGCTTGCGCCTCAGCCAACACGGCGTGGTGATCAGTGAATTACGCACGTCACCCGGACCGACGCATAGCGTCTTTGATGTGTTGGCGGCGCTGATGGCGTTGTTGCGGCCGGAAGGAAAAATCGGAGTACTTGGGTTCGCGGGCGGAGGAATGCTGGCGCCGTTGCAGGCATTGGGAATGAAATCGCCGTTCGCGACCGTGGATCTGGATCGGGAGAGTTACGATTTGTTTCGGCGGGAATGTCCGGATTGGGGGCAACAGGTGCATTGGCATCACGGCGATGCTGCGAAATGGTTGCGCAAGCGGACGGAAAAGTTTGATTTGCTGATGGACGATTTATCGGTGCCGCAAAACGGCGATGTGGTGAAGCCGGAGGTGTGTTGGGACGTTCTGCCGAATCTGATGCGGCGGCGGTTAAAACGAGACGGTGTTGCGGTTTTTAATCTGGTGTCGCCGCCGCCGGAAGGCTGGAAACGAGGAATGGCGCGCTTGGCAACAGGATTTGATAACGCGCAGGTGGTGACGTTTCAGGAATACGAGAATCGGATTTTGCTCGTAGGGAATTTACCCTCAACGCAACGGCTGGGGCGAGAACTGCAACGCTCCTTGAAGCGAATTCGATCGCGTCAAGGAGGTCGGGTTCAATTGAAAAGTCTTAGCGGACTTAAAAACATTTCTCCACGAAAGAGCACGCCGCGCTGATACAAAGGCGTGAGTTCTCGCAAGCCCGTTGGTCGAACGGCGAATTATCAGGCGACAGCCGTCGCGCGGTTCTGTGCGGCGAGTTGTTCGTGTCCCCAGCGCAGCATGCGTTCGGTCGTCTCCCAACTGACGCACGCGTCGGTGATGCTGACCCCGTAGAGCAAATCTTTCGCCGGTTGCGGGAACGGCTGATTGCCTTCGTTCAAGTGGCTTTCGACCATCATACCGATGACGGATTTTGTGCCGTTGACGCGTTGTTCGATGACACTGCGCCAGACTTCTTCCTGTCGCGCGTGTTTCTTTTCCGAATTCGCATGGCTGCAATCCACCATCATCACGGCAGGGAGATTGTGTTTTCGCAACGTGGCTTCCGCCTCGGCGATGCTCTTGGCGTCGTAGTTGGTTCGCGCGCGACCGCCGCGTAACACGACGTGACCGTTGGGATTGCCGCTGGTGCGGACGACGCTGGTGACGCCATCCTGATCAATGCCGAGAAAACTGTGGCGATGCCGCGCCGCACCCATGGCGTCAATGGCCACTTGCAAGCTGCCGTCGGTGGCGTTCTTGAAACCGACCGGCATCGAGAGGCCGCTGGCCATTTCGCGATGCGTTTGAGATTCGGTCGTGCGCGCGCCAATCGCCGCCCAACTTACGAGGTCAGCGATGTATTGCGGAACGATGGGATCGAGAAACTCCGTGGCAGCAGGCAATCCCATGCCGGTGATTTGCACGAGCAATTTGCGAGCGATGCGAAGACCTTCATCAATTTTCTCCGAGCCATCGAGATGGGGATCGTTGATCAAACCTTTCCAGCCGATGGTGGTGCGCGGTTTTTCGAAATAAACGCGCATGACGATTTCCATGCGGTCGGAGAGTTCCTGGCGGAGTTTGTTCAGACGCTGAGCGTAATCAAGCGCGCTCTTTTGATCGTGAATGGAACACGGGCCGACGACGACCAACAGGCGCGGGTCTTCCTGGCGCAGAATGCGAATGATACGTTCGCGGCTCATCGCGACGGTGGCGATGGCTTCCGGCGTGGCCGGGAACGACGACTTGACCGCATGAGGCG
This sequence comes from uncultured Verrucomicrobiota bacterium, assembly GCA_937894935.1. GTDB lineage: Bacteria > Verrucomicrobiota > Verrucomicrobiia > Limisphaerales > JADLHS01 > JADLHS01. The sequence goes on along the minus strand of CALAYC010000058.1, from coordinate 27,115 downwards.
CAGCAAGCCGGATAATTTCGCGAACATGTAAATCTTGCGTCTTAAACATGGGCGGGAAGTATAGCGGGACGCGAGACGGGAAAAAGAAGATTTAAAGGGGCAAAAAGACGGGGTAATGGCGTGGTTGGAAATGCCTGCGGCGCGTTAATTCTGCTAAATCAGGATTACGCTGGATCGGTCAGGGCTGTTTGGCGCTGATGATTTCGTGCCAACAGGATGGCGAACTTACGGCTGTTAAGAAACAGCACCAGCCCTACCAGAAAGGGAAACCGCGTTTGTCATGTCATATCCAATGTTCGGTTCGAATGAACGGTCAAATTGTGGGCGCTTCAATAAGTAATGAATCCAGGTTAGAACCACGGACAGATGCCGTGCGATGAAGAACAAACCCATGCCTGCAAACAGAAGCGAATAAGCATCGGTGAGTGTCAATGTTCCGATGGACACGGTCAGTGATGTCTCCTTGGTGACAAAGTGCGCAATGGTCGTGGCGTATAACCAGATTAACGCCGCGCCGGCGAGCTGAATCACTATCAGGATTATGGAAGGACGGAGCGAATCAAGGTCAAGGTCTGGCCCTTCCTGACGAAATCTCAGAATGAACGGCAAGAGGTGAGTGATACTGTTGAGGACGAAGTTGAGCGCCATCAAACGCAGAAATACCACAACGAGGCTTGCCAGATTCATAAGCGGATCAGTTGGATTGCGAACAGTGTATGGGAACAGTCTCGACGACGCGATGGGAATCTATGAACAATGGCCGCGTGATGCAAGGCGCGCGGTTCGGTGCAGTGTAGGCCGGTTTTGCCTGGTGAGTCCGAGCATTTTATGGCCAGGCGAGGCGCACGCCTTGATTGATGAGTTGGGTCGGAAAATCTTTCAATAACTCGGTTTCGGATTTCGCGAGCTTGGGCCTTTTCTCATCGCGATAACTTTCGTGCTATGCTAAGCCTGCGGGCATCGCGTTGGATGAAAACCGAATCGAAATCTTCCGAGACTGCGCCCCCCACATTCAGTCACTGCCTGACCCGCGTGGTGGCAAAGGTATTTGCCGAAGAACCGACGCTTGAAGCAGTGACGATTAATCGGGAACGCCACACAGTTTCAGTCGCTACGCTTGGGCGTACGGACGAAGCGCGCTTACGCGAACGGATCAGCGCCAAGCTGGAAGAGGTGGAGCAGTCGGGCGGCGCGAATACCTGTCAGTTACTTATTACCGGTGGGACGTGCGCGAATTGCGCTACGCCACTGGATGAACTCGCGCGGAATCTATTCACCGTTAATCAAGAGCGCGGCGCGACGACAATAGCGCGGGTCACGTGTCCCACCGCGCCGAAGTTCTGGCGCTGGCGCGATCTGCCATTCCCGAAGGTGGTGCAGCGAGACGTGGAATTTCTTGAGTCTGCGGAGGAAGAACATCACCACGCAGACGAATGGAAATGGCAGCTCGTGCTGGCGATTCTCTGCGGCGTTTTCGGGTTGGTGGCGGCATATCTGGCCCCAACGCAATGGCGCGTGCCGCTATTTGTATTGAGCTATCTGGCGGGGGCGTGGTTTCCAGCCGGAGAAGTGTGGGAACGCTTGCGGCAGCGAGCGCTGGATGTGCATTTCCTCATGCTCGCGGTGGCGGCGGGCAGTGCGAGCATTGGCGCATGGGGCGAAGGAGCGACGCTGTTGTTTCTGTTTTCGTTGTCGGGCGCGCTGGAACATTACGCCCTGGGTCGAACCCAAAAGGAGCTTCGGTCACTGTTTCGTGCCGCCCCGAAGACCGCCACAGTAATCGATGCGAGTGGCAGGGAGAGCGAAGTCAAAGTGGATTTGCTTCAACCGGGAATGCGTTTGCTCGTGAAGCCCGGTTCGCAATTTCCCGTGGACGCCGAAGTTGGGAAGGGCAGTACTGCGGCGGATGAATCCAATCTTACGGGCGAAGCGATTCCCGTGGAAAAATCCGTGGGGGATACGGTGCTGGCAGGGACGATGAATTTGTGGGGCGCGGTCGAGGTGACTGTAACACGGCCCGCAGCGGAAAGTTCGTTGCAGAAGATCATCCGGCTGATTCGCGAAGCCCAGCATCAGAAAGCACCAGCGCAGCGATTCGCTGACAAATACAGTACGTATTACACGTATGGTGCGTTGGGGCTTTCAGTCGTGATGTTTTTCGTGTGGTGGGTGGGCATGGGGCTCGCACCGTTCGCATCAGAGGGTGAAACGCGCAGTGCGTTTTATCGCACGATGACGTTGCTGGTGGTGGCGTCTCCATGTGCGCTGGTGTTATCGATTCCTTCGTCGGTATTAGCTGCGATCGCCTGGGGCGCGCGACACGGCATCCTGATTCGCGGCGGGTTGGCGGTGGAAAAACTGGCGGATGTGAATGTCGTGGCGTTGGATAAAACCGGCACGTTGACGACCGGTGAATTGCGCGTGGAGCAGGTGGAAAGTTTTCCGGCGGGACGCGAATCCGAAGTAGCGCAGTTGGCTTATTCGCTGGACCGGCTATCGACGCATCCGTTGGCGCGGGCGGTGACTCGTTACGGGAAGCAACAGGGATTGACGCCGGTAGAGTTTACGAATTTTGAATCGGTCACGGGACAAGGTGTGAAAGGCACTTATGCGCGGGGCGAGTGTTGGTTGGGAAAACGGGAGTGGGTTTGCGGATCGGAAGAAAAGCTCGCTCTCCTCGGAGAGCGCGCGAGCGATTTTTCGGAAGGCAAATCTACCGGCGCTCCCGGTTCGTCAGAAATCTGGTTGCGCAGCGGAGATTTGCTCGGCCGCATTGTATTGCGGGATGACGTGCGGTCGCAGGCAAAGGCGGTGGTAGAGGAACTCAAGCGCAGTGGCTTGCGAACCCTGGTGCTGACTGGAGATCGTCGCGCGGCGGGTGAGCATCTGAAGGTGGAGTTGCAATTGGATGAAGTGCGTGCCGAATTGAAGCCGGAAGAAAAAGTCGCGATCGTGAAAGCGCTGAACGACGGCAATAATCGCGTCGCGATGATTGGGGACGGCGTGAATGATGCGCCGAGTATTGCGGCAGCACACGTGGGCGTGGCGATGGGTGCGCGCGGCTCGGACGCGGCGCTCGAACAGGCCGATGTGGTGTTGATGCATGATCGGTTGGAGAATTTCCTCGCCGCGTTTCAGTTAAGTCACCGCGCGCGGCGGATTATTCGGCAGAATTTAATCGTGTCGTTGGGCACGGTTGGGGTGCTGGTGGGGTTCGCGTTAATCGGTCAGATTCCACTGACGGTGGGTGTGGTGGGGCACGAAGGCAGCACGGTGGTAGTGGTGATGAACAGTTTGCGACTGTTGTTCGGTGGAGCAAAGAAAGGATAAAGCGTGGGAAAGAACCTGTGGCCGATTATGGCCAGACGAGGCGCACGCCTTGATTGATGAGTTGGGCCTGAAAATCTTTCAGTAACTCGGCTTTGGCTCGAACTTCGCGGGCCTGGCGTTTTCGTGATAGGCAGAATGCTGCCAGTTCGCCGACGGCTTCACCGATGTTCCATTCCACGGGGTGTAGGCGATAACAACCGTTGGTGATGTGGGTGACGCCGAGGTTTTTGCAGGCGGGCAACAGGTTTTCCATGCGCCGGGGAATTAGTGCCCCGAGCGGAATCTGAAATGGTAGCGATGCGATGTCGATATAGTTGTCGCCGCCGGTGCTCGGATGAAGATCAATGCGATAGCTGCCGATGCCGACGGAGTCGGGAAACACTTCAGCTTTCACTTCAGTTTTGGGTTTGTTGAGCAATGCGGCGCGCGCATCTGTACCTACATGTTGTTCGCAGACGGTGAATTCCGCGCGAATGCGACGACTCTCGCGGATGTAAGGATACTTCGCCAAACCGTCTTCCGTTCCAACGATGTCGGGGCGTAACTTCAGTCCGCGCCAGCCTTCGCCGCCATCAGGACGCGGACATTTGGTTTGCAACCAATAGAGCAGCGAAAGACTGAGTTGCTTGGCGCGATCAATGTGTTTCGCGGCTTCATCAGCGGGGCATTCAAAGGGATTCCCGAGCAGATAATCGTTTTGCGGCCAATTCACCAGCGACACGTCGCCGGCGTAAGTGCCGGGAACAAAACTTTTCCGATCTACAATGCGGCGATAATGAAACAGGCCGGTGGCTTTTTCGGGATCAAAACCATAATTGCGCGGTTCAAGCGTGATGGGATGTGAATAAACCAGATCGAGCAATTTCCCTGTCCAGGGCGGAGTCAGTTGCGGAACGTAGTCACGCCAGAATTCCCAGTCGCGCGGCGGGGCAATCGTGTGGTCTTCGCCGTGAAGATATTCCATCGCGAAGCAGCACGTGAATGCCTGCATGTTGTGAGGTTGTGCTTCCGGTTTGGCGTGCGGCTCGCCGGTATCGCGCTGTGATTCTGCGCCGGTAACGTATTCGGTTTTGGTAAGCGGCAGAAGTTCGCCGGTTTCCGTGGCATCGGCAAAGAAAGGCGCGACAAGATTCAGTTCATTTCCCGATTCCAGACTGCGCACGCGAACGGTTTCAACTTTATCGCCCTTGGTTGCCGATGCTATCGGGATGTGGCGAAGCAAAATCCGCACGCGCGAACTTGCCACAAACGGTGCAAGCATTTCATGCAACACAGCCAATGCGACGCGCGGTTCGTGACATAGACGCGACACGCCGCCGTTGCCGGGGTTTAACAGCGGATTGTTTTTGGCTGCTTCGGTGAGCGGGAAATTGCGGCGATAATAATCGCGAATTCTCGTGCGCAACTCCTGATAACTGCGCGTGCCGCCATGCGTTTCAATCCACTGATTTTCATCGGGTGGTACCGCTTGCGAAGTGAGTTGACCACCGATCCAATCGGTTTCCTCGGTCAGAATTACTCGCAGTCCATTACGCGCGGCGGCAAGTGCAGCGGCGCATCCGCCGAGTCCACCGCCGATGATGACGAGATCGGCGCGAAATTCTTTGGCGGGGATTTTGTTTCGCGCAGAAGGAGCAGTGGACGGCGAACTCTGAGCGGACATTAATGCCGGCAGACTGACGATTCCGGTGGCGCTGATTCCGGTTCGTTTGAGAAAGGTTCTGCGATTCAGATCGGCGTGCTTCACGCGTCGAGCCTGCCTGTTGGCGTGATTTCACACAACGAAAAGTGGCCACACAAACGGGCGTAGTTGAGTGTTGATACGAAGAAGAATTGTAACTCCCGATTGCCGCGTGAGCGCGCAGTCACTAGGCTGGCGCGCATGTCCCGGAAAATCAGCAGCAGTCTCGGCCCATCTATCATCATCGCCGCGGCAATTGTCGGCACAGGCGAGTTGATCGTCGCGCCGCGCCTTGGCGCAAGTGTGGGATTGAGCGCGCTGTGGTTGATCGTGCTTGGTTGCGTGATCAAAGTGTTCATTCAGGAAGAACTCGGACGGCACACCATCCTGACCGGCGATACGACATTGCAGGCGCTGGATCGTGTGCCCGGTCCGCGCTGGCGCGTTTCGTGGGCCACGTGGTCGTGGTATCTGCTTTTGATTGCGGGCACGCTGCAAATGGGCGGCATTCTCGTGAGTCTGGTGCAGACATTGCATTTGCTGAAAGTGCCCGGGCCTTCGTTGTTGCTTGCAATCATTGTTACTGCGTTTACCACGGCGATTCTGATTCGCGGGCGCTATCAGTTGATTGAAACCGCGTCGGGGTTAATGGTCGCGGGCTTTACGGCAATGACCATCGTGGCATTGCTGCTGTTGCAACAAACAGAATTCCGGGTTTCGCTGAGCGAACTGCTCAATGGACTGACGTTCAAAATGCCGGCCAGCGGATTTGCCGATGCCGTGGCGGTGTTCGGAATTACCGGAATCGGCACGTCGGAATTGTTGTTTTATTCCTATTGGTGTCGCGAAAAAGGTTACGCGAAAGATTTGGAAACGCGTGATCGTGAAACCGTTGTCGCGCGGGTGCGAGGTATGCGACTGGATATCGCGATTGCGCTGGTGGTTTATACCTTTGCAACGATTGCGTTTTTCATTCTCGGCGCCGCGATTCTGCATGGCGGCGCAGTGCCAAAAGGGTTGGATATGATTCTTACGTTGTCGCAGATGTACACGAAGACGTTCGGCGACTGGGTGTTTTACCTGTTCATCATCGGTGCGACTACGGTGTTGTATTCAACGTTCTTTGTGGCGATGGCGACATGGGCGCGCGTCTGGGCGGATTCAACGCGATTGCTTTCGTCACGACCGGTAAATGTGGAGCGCACGACGCAAATGGCGCTGATTGGCCTGGCAGTGATTTACATTCTGTTAAGCGCTTTCTTCAAACACACACCGCAGTGGTTGATTGTGGGCGGCGGTGCGATTCAAACATTGCTGCTGCCGGTGTTTGGCATCAGCGCGATTCTGCTGCAGCATAAACGAAAGGACGAATTCCGGTCGGGGTCAATCGGGCAACTTTTGTTGTATGTTTCGGTCGTGATCATTGCGGTGGCGGCGGTTTACAGTTTGTGGGGATTGCTGCCGCAACGCTGATTCGTGGCATGATTATGTTCTGCTTCCGGATGAACAGTGGTTTTTCTCGCATCGTCGGAATCGCGATGAAATTTCATGTCGCGGTAATGATGTTGGTTTTGGCGGCGGGCGAAGTATGCGGGGAGATCTCGATTATCAGCCGCGCGCTGCCGGGAATTGTGATTCATTCTGAAACGCGGACAAATCCGCCGCAGCGGTTATTTGTTGCCGAGATTGATCTGACGAATCCGGCGTTGCAATTGCGGGTTGCGCCCGGCGGCGACGATCCGGATGGCGAAGGGAAATGGGAAACGACGTTGATGCATCCGACGCGGATTGCGGAGCGGGAGAATTTTGCTCTGGTGGTGAATGGCGATTTTTACGAAGTGCCGCGACCGGAAAATACCGGTGCTTCAAAAGCGCTGTATCGCATTTCCAGTTGGGCGGCGGTGAGTGGTCCGGCGGCAAGCGCGGGTAAAGTCTGGTCCACGAGTTCCGAGGCGCGACCGTGTCTGGTGGTAGATAAGGACGGAAAAGTTTCGATTCAGAATTTGCGTGAGCCGCGCCCGAATGATCTGGAAGTGGTCAGCGGCAACGTAATGTTGGTGCATGATGGAAAAATCGTTTCACACGCAAACAAACAACGGCATCCACGTACAGCGGTGGGGTTGAATCGCGATGCGACGCGGCTGGTGTTGCTGGTTGTAGATGGTCGCAAACCAGGGGTAGCGATGGGGATGACGTACGAGGAACTTGCGAGCGAGTTTTTGCGATTGGGTTGCCACGAAGCTTTGAATCTTGATGGCGGCGGAAGTTCGGTGATGGCGGTGCGCGATGGCGCCGGGCAGGGGTTGCGCATTTTGAACGAGCCAACGGATGGCCGCGAACGGCCGGTGGCGAACGTCCTGGGAATTTCGGTGCGTCCGCATTCAAATAATTGACCGCGCCTTGGAGCGACTTCTCGTCGGCGCGGGCAAACGTAATTCAGTAATGAGCTGTCAGGAGAGGGGCGCTTCCGCAATTTCAGTTATTTTTCCACCGTTTTGAGAGAGATTGTCGCGACAAACGGCAGGCTGACCTTGAGCGGTTCGTTCGGGGCAACGAGCAAATTCTTCACGCGATAGGTCGGCGTAATCTGTTTCGATTCGTTGGTGACGTCGCCAGTGATTCGCAGTTCGAACAGCACCGTTTTATTTCCAGGCAGACGCAACGTGGCAGGCGTGGAAAAGTTTTCCGTTCGATCAACGCGTTCGAGTTCGTAAGTGATGTCGGACGTGTTGGCGAGTTGGAGGAAATAGCGATCCTTGCTCGTCAGAGTGACGGAATCTTTCACGAAACTGACGGAGCGTTCGAATAGCGGTTTCAGATATTGTTCTTCGCCGATGAGCTTTTCTCCCGAATAAACCGCAGTCCGGCGCGCGAACAAAGCTTCTTTGATGGCTTCGGCGCTGCGTTCTTTTGCGAACACCAGAGTAATGGGGCGATGATCCCCGTCGTGGACGTGATAATCCAAATTGATCGGCATATGAATGTCGGAATTGCTGAGCATCGTGAGTTTTTTCTCCAGCGCCCAACGATGTGCTTCCGGGTAATACTCGCGTTCATTCACGATTTCGATGCCGTGCATGTAACCTTTCTCAAATAGCCATGTGTGGTCATCGTGCCAGACGACTTCGCCATTCAGCAGTTGCGGCTCCCAGCCGGGATGATTCCAGAAAATGAACGCGCCTTGTTCATACGCAATGCGGGTTTGATCGCGCCAATTGGAAGTCGCAAGCGGCAGAGAGTTGGTCAGAAAAATCGCATTGATATGGCCCGGTGGCATTTTGTGAGTAATCTCCGAACCTTTGATGACGATGAGGTCGAGATCATCGCCAGCGCGGCGGGCGATTTGATAGGAGCGATTGTGATTCGTGCTGACGTCGGCTTTGTGCGGCTGATATTCGAGATGGTCGGTGATAGCGATGGCGTCGAGACCTTCGCGCCAGGCTTCTTCCGAACGCACGCTGGGCCACACGAGACCATCCGAGAAAACGGTGTGGATATGAAAATCGCATTTGAGCGTGAGATAACCGGGAATGTTCGGGATGTTCACCGGCGTGCGGGCGCGCGTGACCGGGCCGTGTGAAAACGCCATCTGCCCGCTCAGGAAAACGATTGCTGCGGTGGAGAGAATGCGATTGTTCATACGCCATTAAGTGACGAATTTTCGTCGTGCGTCAAAAAGGATTTCCAACATGTTTTGGGTCAGGTGGCGTCGCGGTGATTCGAACCAATACAGAAAATAATTCGCTTGGTCGCTGCCAAATCGCCGTAATACTGCTCGCATGTCACCGTTGCTGAAAGTTTTAAGCGCGGCACTCGAACGTCCCCGCGATATCACGCCGCAGGTGATTAAACACATCGAAGGCACGCACGGCGTCACGCGGGAGAAGATCGGCGCGTTTCTGATCGAAACATTGCCCACGCTGGAAGATTACGAAGTGGAGCTGGTTCTCGCGCCGCTGTTCACGCCCACGCTGGATGACCAGGCGCAGGTCGCAGCGGTTCTCGGTAGCGAATCGGTTGCCGCGACGCAATGGCCGGAGTTGATTCGGCAATTGGTCGTGCGACCGACCCGAGCGCAACTGCGGATGGAAGATGGCGCGACTCAGGCGATCGAGTTGCGCGAAGTCATTACCGAACGATTCGTCAATCGTCTGCGGCTGGATGGAAGCATCGCAGCGGAGTTGCGTCCGCTGATTGAACCCATTGCTGATGCGCGCGAGCGGAATTTATTGCGAGCGATAGCGCGGCGAGCAATCTGGCGCGAACCGGCGTGCCGGGAAATTTTGATTCATTTTCTCAAAACGACGACTGAGGCGGAACGTTCGGGCGATGCGGTTGCTTTGTTGAAACTGATGGAAACCTACGAGCCGGCGAATGCGACGGAACTGTTGAGGCTTATTCCACATTGGCAACAGGTGTTGCGACAGGAAATCAATGACCACGGACACAAACCGTTTTTCAACGAGCGCGTGGAAGAGCTTCACGGTGGTGGACGCGATCAACGTCGCCAGGACGATTCGCGAATCAGCGCGCGGGAATCGGAGTTTCAGTTTTTGAATCGCTTACAAAACATTCTCTCGCCTCAGAACAAGTAGGCAGTCATTGTTAAAACTTCATGACGCGGTTTTGGATTTTTACCGTGGTGCTGATGCTCGCGATGTTGTTGCTGTTCTTCGTCGGACAAGCGCTGCAATTGCCGTTTCTCGCGGAGGACACTTCGTTTTTGTTGAGTCAGAAAAAATGGGTGGCCGGTCTGGCGGGAATCGGCTTGCTGCTGGTGGATGTCATCGCGCCGGTGCCGTCGAGCATTGTGATGTTGGTGAATGGAATGTTGTTCGGTGTCGTGGGCGGAACGGTGCTGTCGGTTATTGGTGGGTTTGGCGCGGCGTTGATTGGATTCTGGCTGGGAACGCGTAGCGCGGTGGTGGGGAGCCGTTGGATGGGGGACGTAGCGATGACGCGCGCGAATGCGTTTTTACAGCGCTACGGAATGATCGCAATCATTGTTTCGCGGCCAGTGCCGATTTTGGCGGAAGCGATTCCATCATCGCGGGAATGGCGCGAATGCCGGGCCGAAAATTTTTTCTGGCGGTGCTGCTCGGGTTGTTGCCGACGGCGATGATTTACGCGGTGGCCGGAGCGTATTCGCTCAGTCTCAAGAACGGGATGTATGTCTTTGTTGCGGTGACGATTCTCGCGGGCGTGGTTTGGTTGATTGGCCGACGCACGACGGGAAATCCGACGGTGACACAAGCGGAATAGTTCTTTGCAGATTACGCGACGTGTTCGATTGCTCGGCGCGATACGCTTCCGCGAGCAACGTGATGGGGTGCACGACGCGCAACTTCAAACCGGCCTTGGCCGCGCCGTTGATGAGTTGTAACAGACAGCCGGGATTGCCGGTCGCCACTGTGGTTGCACCGGTGGATTTGATGTGGTTGATCTTCCGCTCGAGCAGTTGATTCGCCATCTCAGGCTGCGTGAGATTGTAAATACCCGCGCTGCCGCAACACCAATTGGCTTCCGGCAATTCCAGAAGTTTCAGTCCGGGAATAGCGCGTAACAACTCGCGTGGTTGTGAGACTACTTTCTGCCCGTGCGTCAGATGACAGGACTCGTGATAGGTCACAACCACGGGATCGTCGATCTCCAGATCGGCCCGTTGTTGTGCGTTGTCAGAGCCAAACCGATCAGGTGGTCGGCGCACCGCCGGAAGTGGTCTGCGGATTCCAATGTTTATCAACCACTCGTGAATGTCTTTCACCTTCGTGTCCCAAAGTTCCGCGCGTTTCGCGTAAGCCGGATCATCGGCGAGCAGCTTCGAATAATGTTTCAAATGCGATCCGCAGCCACCGGCATTGGTGATGATGGCGTCGAATTGCTCCGGCGGAAACTGATCGATGTTTCGTCGCGCGAGTTGTTGAGCGAGCGTCCACTCGCCGTTGTGCGCGTGCAACGAACCGCAACAGTTTTGTTCCGGCGGCGTGACTACTTCGCAACCGTTGTGCGCGAGCACTTCGACCGTGTCGCGATTGACATCACTGAACGTCAGGTCCTGCGCGCAGCCCGTGAGCATGGCGACGCGATATCGTTTGGTCCCAACCGCAGGCGCGACCGGTGCGATGAGTTCGGCGGAAAACTTATCGCAGACCGCCGGAGTCATGGCTTCCAGTTCCTGCAATCGTTTCGGAAATGCTTTCATTACACCGCTGGTTCGCACCAACGATTGCAAGCCGGTCTGCTGATACAGTCGCAGGCCTTTGCCCAACAGTTCCAACCGGCGCAAATCCATGAACAGCCAGCGTACGGTGAAGCCGCGGATGAAATCGCGTTTCGGATTTGCTAACACGCGTTTTTCTTCAATCTCCGCGCGCGCATGTTCGAACAACTCGGCGTAGTTCACCCCGGCAGGACACGCCGTCATGCACGCGAGACAGCCGAGGCAGAAATACATTTCCTCGCCGAACGCTTTGGTGACGTCGAGCCGATTGTCGGCGATGGCGCGCATCAAAGCGATGCGACCGCGCGGACTGTTCCGCTCCAGCTTCGTGGCGTCGTAAGTCGGGCACGTCGGCAGACACAGACCGCAATGCATGCATTGCTGCACGACGGAGTAATCCAGATCTTTGAGATGTGACGGTCCGGTGCTCATTGGTCAAACATCTTTCCCGGATTGAGAATGGCATTCGGGTCGAGCGCGCGGCGGAGTTCGCGCATGACACGCATCTGCGCGTCGCCGGCGAATTTCGGTAGAAAACTTTTCTTCGCGACGCCGACGCCATGTTCGCCGGTGATGGTGCCGCCGAGGCGAATTGCTTCATCGAAAATCTCTTTGAACGCTTCTTCCACGCGATGCATTTCGTCATGGTTGCGTTCGTCGGTGAGAAACGTTGGATGCAGATTGCCGTCGCCCATGTGGCCGAATGTACCAACGCGCAGGTTGTATTTTTTCGCAATCTCAGCCACGAAACGGATCATTTTCGCCAGTTCGCTGCGTGGCACCGTGGCGTCTTCAAGAATCGTGGTGGGCGAAAGCCGGGCGAGGGCGGAGAAGGCACTGCGACGCGCGGTGGCGAGTTTGTTCGCCTCGGCGTCGTCTTTGGCAACGCGGACTTCCAGAGCACCGGCTTTGCGTGCGAGCGCTTCCATCTGCGCGGCTTCTTCCGCGACAGCAGCGGGGTGACCGTCGGTTTCCATTAACAGCAACGCTTCGCAATCGAGCGGCAAACCGACTTTCGCAAAATCTTCAACGCAACGAATCGTCGTGCGATCGAGAAATTCCAGGGTGCAAGGAATGATTTGCGCGGCGATGATGTCGGACACGCATTGAGCCGCAGCGTCCATTTGCGCAAACGTGGCGACCATCGTTTTCTTCGCTGCCGGTTTGGGAATGAGTCGCAGCAAAACTTTTGTGATGACGCCGAGCGTGCCTTCCGAGCCGATAAACAGATCGCGCAACGAATAGCCGGCGACGTCTTTGACGCACTTGTTGCCGGTCCAGAGAATTTCGCCGTCGGGCAACACGACTTCGAGGCCCATGACGTAATTGCGGGTGATGCCGTATTTCAAACCGCGCAAGCCGCCGGAGTTTTCCGCCACGTTACCGCCGATGGTGGAGATTTTCATCGAACCGGGATCAGGCGGATAAAAAAGATTCGCGGCGGTGGCGGCGTCGGCGATTTGCAACGTCGTGGCGCCTGGCTCGACGAGCATCGTGAGGTTAGCGCGGTCGAGTTCGAGAATGCGATTCATCTTCGCGAGACAGAGCACAAGGCAATTGGCGCTCGGCAGGCTGCCACCGCTGAGGCCTGTTCCAGAGCCGCGTGTGACGACGGGAGCTTTAGTCTGATTCGCGAGTTTTAGAATTTGCGCCACCTGTTCAGTCGTTGTGGCGAAGGCGACTGCGCCGGGCAATTGCTGTAGCGCGGCCGTACCATCGAAGGAGTACGGGACGAGATCTTCCTTGCTGGTAAGGACGTTGGCTGGGCCGACGATTTCGCGGAGTCGGCTGAGCGTGTCGCTGGGTAAAGGCATAAAATCCGTCGCAGCATGTTGGAGGGGCGCGCGGCGGGTCAAGTGTCGGTTGGGCACGAGTATGTGTCCAAACTGCACAACGGAGTTTCAAAACGTCAGCGGAAGTGTAACTAAAGCTGGCGTCGTCGGCGGCGATTGTTTATTGAGCCGCATCCAAATTTCATGAAAAAGCTGTTGTCTGTTTTGGTCTGGCTGAGCATTGCGATTTTGGGCGGCTGGGCGTATGCGACGTTGACGTTGCATCGTGGCGAACGCATCAACTCGGCGTTCATCCTCATTGCCGCGGTCTGCACTTATGTCATCGGCTATCGCTTTTATTCGAAATGGGTGGCGGCGCGGATTCTGACGCTTAACGATCGGCGGGCGACGCCGTGTGAAGTTCACGATGACGGCAAAGATTTTGTGAAGACGAATAAATGGATCGTCTTCGGGCATCATTTCGCGGCGATTTCCGGTCCGGGACCGTTAGTCGGACCGGTATTGGCGGCGCAGTTCGGTTATTTGCCGGGAACGCTCTGGATTTTAATCGGTGTGGTGTTGGGTGGAGCAGTGCAGGACATGGTGGTGCTCGTCGCGTCGATGCGGCGCAATGGAAAATCGCTCGGGCAAATGGTGAAGGAGGAACTCAACACGACTGCGGGTCACATCGCAATGGTAGCGATTTTTGCCATCATGTTGATTTTGTTGGCAGTGCTGGCGTTGGTCGTGGTGAAAGCGTTAGCGGAAAGTCCGTGGGGCGTGTTCACCGTGGCGGCAACGATTCCCATTGCGATGTTTATGGGCGGTTATCTGCGATTCTGGCGTGCGGGCAAAGTGATGGAGGCGTCGGTGCTGGGCGTGTTGCTGCTGTTGGGAGCGGTGTGGGGCGGCAAGCTCGTTTATGGGAATGCCGAGTGGTCGAAACTGTTTACGTTCAGTGCCGAACCATTGGCCTGGGCGGTCATCGTATATGGCTTCGCGGCGAGTGTCGTGCCGGTGTGGCTGTTGCTGGCGCCGCGGGATTATCTCAGCACGTTCATGAAGCTCGGCACGATCGGAGCATTGGCGCTGGGAATTCTTTTTACGCTGCCGGATTTGCAAATGCCGGCGCTGAGTCGGTTCGTTGATGGCAGCGGGCTGGTTATTCCGGGGAAAATTTTTCCGTTCTGCTTCATCACGATCGCGTGCGGGGCGATCAGTGGATTTCACACGCTCATCGCGAGCGGAACGACGCCGAAAATTATCACGCGCGAAAGTTACGCTCGGCCCATCGGTTATGGAGCGATGTGTCTGGAATCGCTCGTTGCGGTGATGGCGATGATTGCGGCGTGCACTTTGGAGCCGGGCGTTTATCTGAGCATGAACATGAAGGGCGAACCGGCGGCGGTTGCGGCATTAGCAACGAGTCTGGATTTTCCGGTCACCGTCGAACACATGGACAACCTGGCGCAAGAGATGGGCGAGCACACGTTGTTCGGTCGGACGGGTGGCGCAGCAACGTTGGCGGTAGGAATGGCGCAAATTTTCTCGAAGGTAACGCACGGACGTTGGTTGGACCTCTGGTATCACTTCGCGATTATGTTTGAAGCGTTGTTTATTCTGACGACGCTGGATGCGGGGACGCGCGTCGGGCGTTACATCCTGCAGGATTTCTTCGGCAACATTTACAAACCGCTTGGCAACACGCGCGCTGTGGGGCCGAACATTTTGGCCAGTACGCTGGTCGTGGTCGGCTGGGGCTGGTTTTTAATTCAGGGTGTGCGTGATCCGCTCGGCGGGGTGAATTCGCTTTGGCCGCTGTTTGGAATCGCGAATCAAATGTTGGCGGCCATCGCGTTGTGTCTCGGAACGACGATCATTTTGAAAACGACATTGAAGAAGGATGATGACGCAGCAACTGCGCCTGCTCGATTACGTTCGCCGTGGATCGCGTTGATTACATTGATTCCGCTCGTGTGGCTGGTGGGTGTGACGTTCACGGCGGGGATTCAGAAAATCTGGCATTCCGACCCGCGCATCGGATTTTTGGCGAAAGCGAATGATCTGGCGCGGCAGTTACCCGATGCCGAGGCTAAATTTAAAGCTGTATCCGCTGCGGCTGAAACGGCTGCCGGTCCAGAAGCCGAGAAGCGGGTGGCTGAGGCGCTTGCTGCGGTGAAAGGACTTAAATCGCAACTGTTCAACAACCGATTGGATGCGGCGGTAGCGGGAATATTTCTCGGACTCGTCTCGATTGTGCTGCTGCTCAGTTTGCGCGAATGGTGGTTATTGTTGTCGCGGCGTAAGCCGGCGGTGTTGCACGAAACTGAACCTGTATGGCTGCCGGATTATGCGTTGAAAGAAGGCGGACCGGGATTGCGGCCGGTGGTTGGAGCAGCGGCGATTGCGTTAGGCTTGGCGAAGGAACTGAGTGGTGAAGCGCAAATCGAACGCGCGAAGCAGGCGGAAATTGTCTGCACTTGTGAGGAACATCGCCACATCGCGAAGACCGACGCGCAGCATTATGTCGATATGACGGAACGTCGTTTCAACGGCGTCACCCGATGTTGCTGAACCGTTAGTTCGCTGATGCGACAATAGAGCGATTTACAAGGAGTGATTCGTTTTTACGTTGCGATTGTGTGAGGAACAGTTGCGACGATTTGTGTGACGCAAACGACTGATTTTTCACGTGCGGAAGTTCCTTTCATTCCATTTTAAGACGCGTTTGTTCAAGCCGTGGTTGTTTGCGTCAGGTATCTATTCTCCCCAAATCGCTTCTGGCAAACGTATGAAACGACTTGTTCATTTGGTGTCTCTGGTTGCGGCATGCAGCATTGCCTTTGCGCTTGATGTTGCAGCGGGCGTCGTGGTGACGCCGCTTGAACTGTCGGTTACTGAAGGGGCAGGAACAAACACCTATACGATTTCACTTTCCACCGCTCCGACGGCAGACGTAACGATTAAGCTGGAGGGCAGTCCGGAGATCACTTTGAACGGTCAGGGAGCGGGAGCTTCGGTCACCGTATTTTTCGCGCGGACGAATTGGAATGTGCCGCAATCGGTCAAGGTTTCGGCTTACGACGATTTAATAACGGAGAGCGTCGAATATGTCCGCATTCGCCATCAGGTTTTCTCGGCTGATCCGGCTTACCAGCAATTGTCCGTTCCCGATGTCCGGGTGACAATTCTGGATAACGACAGCCTGCCTCCGGCTAATAGTCTTTCAACCACATCGCAGCTTCCAGATCCGTTTTTGATGAAAAACGGTCAGCGGGTTTCCAACGCACGGGAATGGCGACAGCGACGGGAGGAGATAAAGGGGATTCTCCAATTCTACGAATACGGTTTCATGCCGCCCGCACCGATGAGCTGGAGTATTGCGTTGAATTCGACGGCGAGTTGGCTTCCTGGCACAGCGTACCGTTACACGATGACATTGCGAGCCGATGCAGTGAAAAGTTTTACCATGCGGGTGAATGTGTACAAGCCCGCTGGTAACGGACCATTCCCGGTCGTGGTCAACATCAGCGATGATTCATCGAAAGCGACGCTTTGTATGTCTCGGGGTTACATGATGGTGACCTTTAATCAGCAAGATCTTGATCCGGACACCGAAGGAAGCGACATCGTCGGGCCGGCCCAGGCGGCTTATCCCGAGTACGATTGGGGCAGTCTGGCTGTCTGGGCCTGGGGCGCGAGTCGGGTGATGGATTATCTGGAGACGCGCAACGATGTTGATTTAAAGCACGTCATTATTCGCGGCCATTCCCGCACTGGAAAAGCCGCGTTGTTGGCCGGAGCCTTTGACGAGCGATTTGCTCTCACCGCGCCCAACGGCGCGGGAACTGGTGGGCCCAGTGTTTATCGTATCCGCAACTCAGGCGCGGAATCGCTGGCGACGATTACCAGTGCGAACACCTTTTTTTCCTGGTTTCAGAAGAACTTCGGCAGTTTTGGCGGGCGCGAAACTCGATTGCCGTTCGATCAACATTTTCTCGTGGCATTGGTTGCGCCGCGTCTGATGTTGACGACAGATGCCACGGGTGACTTGTGGGCGAATCCGCGAGGCAATCAGGCGAGTCGCGAGGCCGCGATGCGCGTGTTTGATTTTCTGGGTGCGGGCGGAAACATCGGAATGCACTTTCGTCCAGGGGCGCACGATACTCTGGAGGAAGATTGGCATGCGCTGCTCGATTTCGCCGATCGCCATTTTTTCGGAAAACCAACTTCGCGCGATTTCGACTATCGCCCGTATCCGACTTATTCCCCGACTTACACGTGGAGGACGCCAACTTTTTATGTCTCGCGCGATCTCAACAAAGATGGCGTGGTTGATTATGCCGACTTGAAATTGTTTTCTGAAAAATGGCAGCGCACCGGTCCCAGTGAGGCAGATTTTTTTGAAGACTACGGAGTCGATTTTAAGGACTTCGCGACTTTCGCGGCGTCGTTTCAGCAGCCGTCTCGCGCGTATCACTTTAATACCAACGGCAATTTTGAGGGATGGAATCTGGCTTCAGGTTTGAGCTCCGGCGTGGTTTCCAACGGAGTGCTCAGCGCGGACGTGACCGGGCCGGATCCGTTTCTGGTCAACACAACGCCTCTCAACATTGCAGCGACAAATGCCTCCGGTCTTCGCGTCCGGATGAAAAATTCCACCGCCGGTAATCGCGCGCAGTTTTATTGGACTACCACCACCGAATCGAATTTCGACGAGGGCAAATCGGTGACCTTTAACATTGTGCCCAATGACAGCGACTATCGGGATTACTGGATTAACTTGAGTGTGCTGCCTCGATGGCAGGGGACAATTCAACAGATTCGCCTCGATCCCACGGGGGCGGAAACCGGACGCATCAGCATCGAGCTGATCGAGCTGTTGCCGAAACTCTGAAATGCTTTTCCTTGTCGTGCCAACCATACAATTTGCCCGGCTTCATTGTAGAGCAGGGAGGCAAAGCGCCGCTGCCGCACTGCTGAATTTTGTGAAGAAATGGATCGGTCTGTTTGTGCTGACGATAATCGCCGAGCCGGTCAGCGCCAGTGTTCGCGTTTATGTCGAGGATGCTGGTGGCAGAGCGTTGATTAAATACGAATGCACTGCGGGCGAAATCATTCGCGCCTTCGCATTAGACGTCACGGTGAGCGAAGGACAGATTACGGGTATTTCAGATTTTTTTCGCGGCGAATGCACCAGTGCTGCGCAAGGTTATGGATTTTTTCCATCGGCATTTCGCGATCACGTTGTCGTCACAAACGGAACGAACGTGAATTGGGATGTCAGCAGCTACACGCCTTTAGCAGTGCCAACGGATCGATCGGATGACACGCAACCCGGATTGAATTCCGCGGGCGTTACTTTGGAATTTGGAGCGCTGTGGCGATCAGATGTTCCGGCAACCAGTCCTCCGGCTTCAGGCGTTCTCTGCGCCTTGGAACTGAGTCAGCCAGCGCTTGTTTCGATTGCGGAAAATCATGCTCGTGGTGGGATTGTTCCAGTCGCGCCCGGAGGTGTTATTCAGAAAGAATTTCAGGCGGCGTTTGTTGATCCTGAAATCATCGTTACGGGTATAGCGGTCAGCAACGGAGTCGTGACGATTACGTTCAAAGGCGGCGAACTGGAAACAGCGAATGAGCTGAGTGGCCCATGGGTGAGCACTGGCAATAACAGCGGCAGTTATTCGTTCGCCGCCGGCACGGCAGAGGTGAAATTTTTTCGTGTGCGTCGCCAATGAATTTGCAAAGCGGATTACGAGTCCATCAATCTACATGACCCCAAAAAATTCACTAAGAACGTACAAGCCGGTTGAAATTTGCGCTGCATTTTCACAGGCAATTGAGCGCGGTTTTTATTCGAGATTTTCGCCTCTTTTTCCATGCTATTCGGAAAAGGAATGTTTCGCAGGACGTGGTTAAGATGACCATGAGTTGCTTTCATTCCAAATTCCGATGCGATTGTTCAAGACGTATTTTCACCATACTGATAACAAAAAGACATGCACATTTCTCGTATACGCAACGGGCGTGCTTTTACGCTCATTGAGTTGTTAGTTGTAATTGCGATTATCGCAATTTTGGCGGCAATGCTGTTGCCGGCGTTGAGCAGAGCGAAGCGAAAAGCTCAAGGCATCGCCTGCATGAGTAACGGAAAGCAGTTAGGCCTGGCCTATCTGATGTACGCGCAGGACAATAATGATATTGCCTTGCCTGGTAATGGATATAGCGGCGTACCGGAGTGGGTTGGAGGACGGGTGGACGTGACTCCAGATGCTGTGGATGAAAACATTGTCCGGAACAGTCCTACCTTCGTATATGCTAATTCCACCAAGGTGTTTCGTTGTCCGAGCGACATGGCAGGATTTCAGTTTAAAGGCACAGTCACTCCGCGCAATCGCAGTTACTCGGTGAACGGGGCCATGGGGCGCAGTGCTTTCCATGACAAGAATATTCCTCCCTTCAAGCGGGCAATTAAACTTGGCGACATCACGCATCCCGGGCCGTCTTCAGTTTTTGTTTTGGTGGATGAACATGAGAACAGCATCAACGATTCGCATTTTTATCCGTTTAACAACCTGAAATCTTATGAGAATAGATGGCTGGATGCGCCGTCAGGTCGACATGGAAATGCGACCGGTTTTACGTTCGCTGACGGGCACGCCGAGATTCATCGCTGGGTAGATAGTGATGTTACCCAGGCTCGAATCAATGGTGGAGTTGTTGGGCCGCGAAATATCGACTTTCTGCCCGTTGTTGGGCCTCGGGATTATGCGTGGTTTACCAATCACATCGCTGCGTTTGGGCAATAGTTTAATTTTGTTTTCCCCTCGAGAATAGTTCTCTCGGTCAACCCCTAAAAAACACCACATGAAAATGCATCACGCATCCAACCTGTCTTCGGCGCGCCCTGGTGTGCCGAATCGTATTCCAACCTTGCTGGCAGCCGTGCTCTTAAGCAGCAGCGGATTGCAGGCGGCGCCCGATCCGATCGTGGATCTTCGATTTAACGAAGGTGAAGGTACCGTTGTGGCGAACGGAGGCCTTTACGGAGGAAGTGCTTATTTTGCTACGGTAGGAGAAAATTCTCTGCCGTATTTCACCAATAATATCCCAACCGGGCCGTACGCGCCGGTGGAGAACACCTTTGCGGTAGCCATGGAGGAAATTGGTGGCAACACCGGCGGTCGGGCGATTGATCTGATAACTGACATCGGAAATTTGGGAACCGAGTTTCCTGCCCTCACGATCTGTGGATGGGTGAATGCCCGCAGCTTGCAGGTCGGTCCGGGGGGTAACCGGATTGTGGAATGTTTTGAAACGTCGAACGGCCAGAACGGTTTTGACCTCGTGCATAATGCGGAAGGCAAGCTGATCTTAAGCATCAACCAATTTCCGGATAATCTACCGGCTTCAAGTGGAGGCATCACGGCAAACCCGAATCTCGACAGCGACAACTGGGTGTTTTTTGCGGTGACGTGGGATCCCGCCTTGGACGCCGATCAGGTGAAATACTATTTTGGCACTGCTACTAATTTGGCTTACTTCGACTCGAGTCGAACCTACACTTTGCCTGCTGCGTTGCCGGTGTTCGATTATGCTGGGCCGCTTACTGTTGGCAATTTTGTGTCCGCGATTGCCAATCGTAACACAATCGGCGCGAACAGCCGGCAGTTTCGCGGGCTGTTGGATGAAATCCGCGTTTACACCAATGCGTTGTCGCTGGCCGAGATTCATCAAGCCCAAATGAATTCCTCTGTGCTTCCGGAGGAACCGGTCACGATTGTTTCTCAACCTCCCACCAATGTATTGGTGCATGCCGGTCAAAGTTTGACCTTTAATGTATTGGCGACGGGTACTCCCGATATTACCTATCAATGGCAAACCAACAATGTGAATGTGCCTGGTGCGACCAGCCAGCAATTCACCTTGACCGGTTTGACGACTGCTGACGACGGAATGGTTGTGCGCGTGTTGGTGGACAATGAGTGGACGCCCGATCCTGGCGTTGCCAGCGCCGGAACGACCCTTACCGTGTTTCCGGAAGATTTCCATAAGATCTCGGCATCTTTCTCGGAAGGCAATGGAACGACCACAGCCAATTATGGCAATCTCGCTGGATATGGAAAATTCCAGGTAAATAATGAGTATCCAAGGTATTCAACCAACGTGCCGACCGGCCCGTTTGCGCCGAGTGCCAGCCATAATCGGGCCTCGCTCGATATGGGGCTCATCTATGCCGGCCAAGGTAATCGCGCCGTCGATTTTACCAATTCATTCGGCATGCGGCCCGGCACGTTGGGCGGATTCACCGGGCTGACGATTTGCGGTTGGCTCAACTCTGGCCATACGAACATCGGCTCCGGCGGTAATCGCATTGTCTCCGCGTTGCTGACGGCGGGTGGCTCTGGTTTCGAACTCGTGCATCTGAACGATGGCAGTTTGCAATTTGGTGTGAACCAATACCCGAACAACACGCCGACCAGTCTGCCGGGTATGATCACTTCGGACGAGAACGGCAGCAATGAAAACTGGGTGTTCTTTGCTGTCACCTACGACAGCACGCTGGAAACCGAACCGGTGAAGTTCTATTTCGGTAAGCCGGATCAGAAGGTCACGTTCAGTTCGGCAATTACTTACAGCACCAGCCGCGGGGTCATTGATCCGTCCGGAGTGCTGACGCTCGGAAACTTCGGTTCGGTGGTGGCGGCCCGCACCGCAACGGGCACCGGCAACAGTGGCAGTCGCTGTTTCCGCGGTCTGATGGATGAAATTCAGATCTTCAACCGTGTGTTGACGCTGGAGGAAATTGAAGCGGTGCAAGTTGCTCCGGCGTTGCCTACGGCTCTCCAGATTACTCATCAGGGCGACGAAGTGTCGTTGTCCTGGGAGTCAACGCAGTCGCTGCAACTTCAGTCCCGGACCAGTTTGACTACTGGAGATTGGAGTGATGTAACGGTTACGCCGGAAGTTTCAGGTAATGTCCGCACGGTGACCTTGCCTGCGACTCAGCAAGCCGAATTCTTCCGTTTGAGTCCGTAACAAAGACGGTCTGACGGTTCGCCAGGAACATGCCGTGGGGAGTCCCACTCCAGACGATGAGTCTGGAGTGGGACAATGTTCCGGGCGGGTTAAAGCAGTTTAACAATAAATCAAGGAGTCCGTTTTAAAGACGCGACGGAAAGATCGACAGCTATTTACATGTTTAAAAATCAGCATCGACCACGACCTGTTATTTCACCGATGAGATTGAGTCTCATGGCACGGGTTTGCGGTGCGACCTTGTTTGCGTGGCTGTTGACCTGGAATGTTTTTGCGAAGAACTTCGTGACTGGCAGTGCCGTCGCACCGCATCGCGGAGTGTGGGAAGTTCAGCTCACCGACGCCGCGAGTGAAGGTAATCCGTTTTTCGATGCTGAGTTGAAGTTCATCTTTACGCTGCCGGATGGAACGGAAGTTAAGGCCGACGGATTTTATCGCGGAGATAACAAGTGGGCCGGGCGGGCGTATTGTGCGCAGGTTGGCGCTTGGAAATGGCGCACTGAAGCGAATCGTCCCGCGCTCCATGGCAAACAAGGAACATTCGAAGTGCGCGCTTCCGCTTTGCCCGGGAAACTTCGCCTGCATCCGCAAGATCGGCGGCAATTCACTTACGACAATGGTCAGTGGTATTTGCATCTTGGCGACACGGGATATCGGTATGTCACCGACACCGAACCGATGTGGCAGCAATACATTGATGAAGCGGCGGAGGTGGGGTTCAATAAGATTCGAGTGTGGTTTTGTCGCGGCCGAAGCGACATTCAGGCGGTCTTTGCAGCGGACCGACAGGGATTGGATTTAGCTTATTGGGATGAAATGGAGCGGCGATTGATTTACGCGTTGGAGCATTATCCGCACGTCCAATTTCAATTGATTGTTTACGGGGAGGATGTGGAAGAACTGCGGCGTTACGGCGCCGGCGACCGTGCTGCGGCTCTCGTGGCGCGTTATGCGCAGGCGAGATTTTCATCTTTTCCGAACGTTCATTGGTGCATTTCCAACGACTGCATCATTTCTTCCGGGACAGGGAAACGAAATGTTGCCGCGGAAATCATTGAAAAGATTGGCCGCGATATGCGGCAACGCGAGCCATGGGGCACGTTGCTTGCGAATCATCAGGCCCGGTATACCGGTTACTTATTTGTGAATGCGCCGTGGTCCGACATGATCGTACTGGAAGATCGCGATCAGGTAGCTGGCGCGCTGCTTTTGCAATATCGCGCGATGGGAAATCATCCGGTGATTCTGGATGAGGATCGTTACGCCCATTACCTGTCTCCGAAGCATGATCGCTATTTTTTCCGTCGGTTGATGTGGGCCAGTTTACTGAGTGGCGGGCACGCAACTTATGGCGGGCTCAAGACCTATGAGGCATTCGCCGGCACGAATGAGGTGAAAGGCATGCAGGGATATTTGACGGCGGTGCGGGATGGTCGCCTCGAAGACGGAGCGGCGGATTTTCGCCACATCCATACTTTCTTCCGTGAAGCGGAACTGACACTTGTCGGCTTGCAGCCGATCGACGCCATGGCGGGGAATGATGGACACAGCGTCAAAGTTATTGCCGGGGACAAGGTCATCATTGCTTATCTGCAGAATGCTGATTCACCGACTCCGGAGGGTGCGAATGTTGCGGAGACGTCAGCGGCTTGTCGGCTGCATTTGCCAGTAGGAGCTTGGAGCATTCGTTGGTTCGATCCGCGCACCGGACAATGGCACACGAATCCCGAGCGCAATCAAATCGGCGGTGGCGGCACTCGGGATTTTAAAGCGCCCTTCGCTGGTGATGCCGTGTTGCTTCTCAAACTCCCATGAGCGTATTAGCTGAACAATTTTCGGAAGGAGTAAGATGAGGGAACTTCGTTTTGCCATTTTGGGAACGGGGTTCTGGGCGCGTTATCAGCTGTCTGGTTGGAACGAATTGCCGGGCGTTCGCTGTGTGGCGGTCTGGAATCGCACGCGGGCGAAAGCTCAGGAATTCGCGACCCGCTTCAACATTCCATCGGTTTACGATACGCCCGAAGAATTGTTGACGCGGGAGAAGTTGGATTTTGTGGACGTCATCACTGATGTCGATACGCATCGTCAGTTTGTAGAACTCGCGGCGCGGCATCGGTTGCCGGTCGTTTGTCAAAAACCGATGGCGCCGAATGTGGCCGATGCGCAGGGCATGGTGGAAACCTGTCGTCAGGCCGGCGTGTCTTTGTTGATCAATGAGAACTGGCGCTGGCAATTGCCGTTGCGAG
The DNA here is from genome assembly GCA_937894935.1 of uncultured Verrucomicrobiota bacterium. Taxonomy (GTDB): domain Bacteria; phylum Verrucomicrobiota; class Verrucomicrobiia; order Limisphaerales; family JADLHS01; genus JADLHS01. Next base: position 2,827 of record CALAYC010000058.1, on the reverse strand, counting down.
AACTGCAGCGGGTGATTGCCTCGGGACAGATCGGGCGCGTATTTCGTGCACGACTCGATTACTGCAACAGTTTTCCGGTTTTCGACAATCAGCCGTTCCTCAAAACGGTGGAGAATTTCATCCTCGCGGACATGGGTAGCCACATTCTGGATGTCGCGCGGTTCCTGTTTGGCGAAGCGAAGGCGCTGAGCTGCCAAACCAATCGCGTTCGCGAAGACATTCGAGGCGAAGACATGGCGACGGTCATGATGCGAATGCGCAGCGGCGCGATCGTGACCTGCAATCTCAGTTACTCCAGCCGGGTGGAACACGATCGTTTCCCGGAAACGTTTGTATTCGTCGAAGGTTCGGAGGGTTCGGTGGAACTCGGCCCGGACTTCTGGATTCGCACCACCACGCGCGCCGGAACGATGGCGCGTCGTTGTCCGCCTCCGGTTTACGCTTGGGCTGATCCACGATATGCCGTGGTGCATTCGAGCATCGTGGATTGTCAGCGCAATCTGCTGCGCCAGCTTTCGGGAGAAGGTCCGGCGGAAACAACCGGTGAAGACAACCTGAAAACGGTGCGCCTCGTTTCGGCGGCTTATGAAAGCGCCGGGTCCGGGCAAACCATCCATTTTCCTGAATGAACGTTCTAAGCCATGGCGTTCGTTCGGGCGAAACACATCCAGCGAAAGTTTTTCGCTGAAGCACGGAAAATTTTATGCAAGAAAAAATTACACTCGCCCTCTTAGGGGCCGGCGGCAAAATGGGCTGCCGCATTACCGATCATGTGATTAACAATCCGGCGTACTCGGTGCTTTACGTCGAGACCGGCGAGGCCGGGCTCGCGAATCTGGCGAAGCGCGGACTCAAAGCGACTCCACGCGACGAAGCGCTCGCGCAAGCGAATGTTGTAATCCTCGCGCTTCCGGATCGTATCCTCGGCCAGGTCGCTCGCGAAGTTGTGCCGAAACTCAAACCGGGAACACTGCTCATCACGCTTGATCCGGCGGCTGCGCATGCGGGAGAAATTCCGACTCGAGAAGACACCGGTTGCTTCGTCAGTCATCCGTGTCATCCGAGTGTTTTCGATCATTTCGAGACAGATGATGAGATCAATGACTTCTTCGGTGGGACCCACGCGCGTCAGGCGATTGTCTGCGCGTTGATGCATGGAACCGAGGAGCATTATCAATTGGGTGAACGCGTCGCTAAAGACATTTACGCGCCGGTGACGCGGTCGCATCGCATCACCGTCGAGCAAATGGCCATTCTGGAGCCGGCGATGGCGGAGACGGTTGGTATTTGTCTGTTCATGGCATTGCGTGAGGCGTTGGATGAAGCAGTGCGACGAGGAGTTCCGCGCGAGGCGGCAGAAGATTTCATGTATGGCCACGTGAAGGTTGAACTTGGTATTGCGTTCAACCGGGTGAATTTCCCGTTCAGTGACGGCGCCAAATTGATTGCCGGATATGGGGCGCGCCAACTGCTTAAGCCTGATTGGAAGCAGTTGTTTGAACCGGGCAGCGTGCGCGAACAGGTACGCGCCATTGTTTCCGGTAACATCGCCAACGGCGTCCCTCATTAATATGCAGTTAGGCATTGGTTCGTATGCGTACGCCTGGGCCATCGGCGTGCCGGGACACCCGCCCGCGCAGCCGATGACCGCGTTTGATCTGCTGGATGAAGCCGTGCGTCTTGGCGTGCGGCTGGTGCAGATTTGTGACAACCTGCCGCTTACGAAATTGACTCCGGCGGAACTGGATCGTTTTCAAGCGTTGGCGGCGGAGCGGAAGATTCAAGTGGAGGTGGGCACGATGGGCCTGAATCCCGAGAATCTCCACGCTTATTTGCAATTGGCCCGGCGCTTTAACAGTCCATTCGTGCGGCTGGTGGTCGATTCGCCCGGTGACGAACCGACGCCCGAAGCGATTGTGGCCCGCCTTCGTCCGATTGTTGATCAATACGCCGCTGCAGGGGTACGATTGGCGATTGAAAATCATGATCGCCTGCGGAGTGAAACTCTGGCGTGGATCGTTGAACAACTCGGAGTGCAACACGTCGGAATCTGTCTGGACACTGTGAATTCCTTCGGCTCGTTGGAAGGTCCGGCGGTGGTCGTGAAAAATCTGGGGCGCTATACGCTTTGTCTGCACGCGAAGGATTTCACGATTCGCCGCGTGAGTCATCGGATGGGTTTTGTGTTGGATGGTTGCCCGGCGGGAGCGGGACAATTGGATGTGCCGTGGTTGATCGGTCAACTCACCAGCAGTCGGCATCCGTTTAATGTCGTGCTCGAAACGTGGGTTGCGCCGAGCGAAACGCTCGCGGATACGATTGCGCGGGAACGGGCGTGGACTGAACAAGGCGTCAAATATTTGCGCGGACTGATTGCGAATTAAGTTTAGCGAAAGTGAAGATTAAAAGTTTATGAAGTCGCTCTTCCATTTCCTCCGCCGCTTCATCCCGGCCGTCATTTTGCCGGGATTATTGCTGGCGGGCTGCGGCAAAAGTGATTCTCCGGCCGGAGCGGGGAGCGAGAAGCAACTGACCGTTGGTGTCGCTTTTGAAACGTTGCAAACCGAATACTGGGTGGCCGGTTTCGAAGCGCTTAAGGCGGAGTTGCGCAAACGCAATATCAAGATTGTAGAAGCGATTGCTGATGGTGATGCGAATCGTCAGTTGCAACAGATCCGCACGTTCGCTACGCGCAAGGTGGATGGCATTATTCTCGTGCCCAAGGATGCGAAAACCTGTATTCCGGCAATCAAAGCTGCGAACGAAGCGGGCATTCCGATTGTGACCTTCAATCGTCCGGCGGCAGACTCGCCGGACATCAAGGTGG
>CALAYC010000057.1 GCA_937894935.1 uncultured Verrucomicrobiota bacterium | reverse complement strand
GAAGAACTGCAAGCCTTGTTGCGCGAAGGCCTGACTGAGCGCCGTTGCAATCTGCATCGGAAACCGGCGTTGCTCAGCGAGAAGGTTCTGCACCAACCGGCCAAGTCCGCCGCGTAACGAACGCGCCGCCATGCCGCTCAACACATGCGAGTCAATTTGTTTGATGATCGCTTCCTTGTGCGTCGCACGGAAATGTTTCTCGACTTCGTCGCGACTCGGCAACTTCAGCGGCTCGGGAACATTCAGACAGACATATTCGGTTTTCCAGCTCTGCTCCTCGATCCACTGCTTCACCACCGCTTCATCGCGGACGATTTTGACTTTTGCCTTGAAAGCCTCAAACGGCATTCGGGCAAATCGTTCTGCGTGCAGTTTGCGCAACTTGGTCTGATAATCGTGATAGTTTGGCGGCCCGAGAATTTCGCCGCTCAACCCGCATTGCGCCACGAAGGTGTAAACGCCTTTAGGCGGTTCAGCCTGCGTTTTTTCCGCCTGATAAAACGTTCCAAAATGCTTTTGCAACACGTGCGCAATGGCCTCGTCTTCGCTCAACCAGATCGTTTCATCCAACGCGCAATGGAACAACGGTTGCACCACTTCGCCCTGCGGATTTTTCTTGGTCGCAAAACGGATGGCGTAGCGTTCCGGCTTTTGAATCACCAGAAACGCGATGTCGAACAACGGAAACGCGCGGCCGGTCATCTTCACCTGTCGCGCCATGGACTCGACCCCTTTTTCGTCCGGCAAAATGCTCACGGCGATTTCCGGCAGCGGTTGCGGCGGTTCGCGCCGTTCCGGTTGCTCACGGAAATCACGGCGCTCGTCGCGCCGACCGCCACCGGGTCGTTGACCTTGACCGCGCGGAGCGCCACCGCCTTCGCGACGCGGGCCGCGATTACCTTCCGGCCGGCCGCCTCGTCGCTCCCCGGCTCCGCCACCATCGCGGCGCGGCGGGCGCGGACCGCGGCGGTCGCCACGACCTTCGCGTCCGACGGTTTCTTCGCCGGTATATTTAGCGTAACGATTTGAATCTTTGGCCGACTCCTGCGCCCACGCGGGGAGGAACAGTTTTTCCAAGTCAAGGTCCGTTTCCGGATTGATGCTCATATAAAAACAACAGCCCTCAACATGAGGACTCGATAATTATTACACTGTCAGCATGGAACGACCTCCCGCCAATTGCAATGTCAGAAAACCTTACCGCCATTCGACGCCTCCGCCCCGACACCCCGCATCTGCCCCCTGATACTTCGCACCTTCCCCCGCCTTTTGCCTTTCTCCGCTCGCTCTGTTACCGCATTCTGAGCGCATGTCTGGTCTCATCGCCATCGTAGGTCGTCCGAATGTCGGCAAGTCTGCGCTGTTCAATCGCATTGTCGGCAAACGCATTGCCATTGTGCACGATCAACCTGGCGTCACGCGCGATCGCGTCAGCGCCGAAGCTGAATGGCGCGGCAAACCGTTCACGCTCGTGGACACCGGCGGCATCGGTCTGCTTCGCGGTGAAAAAGCGCCTGACGTCATCACCAAAGCCGCCGTTGAACAGGTGGATCTCGCCATCGAATCCGCGCACGTCATCATCTTCGTCGTCAACGTGCAGGAAGGCATCGTGCCACTGGATCAGGAGGTGGCGCAGCGATTACGCGAGAGCGGCAAAACGGTGCTCGTCGCCGTCAACAAAGTGGATACGGATCGCGTCGAACCGCAGGCGAATGAATTTTTGCGCCTCGGTTTTGAAAAGATTTTTCCCGTGACAGCCATCCACGGAGAAGGCGTCAGCGCCCTGCTCGATGCTGCAACCGCCCTGCTCCCCGCTGACGCAAACGCTGCCACTGAAGTTTCTGACGAGGAGAATTCCGATGAATTTTCTGATGATGCTGAATCAGCCGAAACGCCCGAGCCAAAAGATGCATCTCTGAAACTCGCCATCGTGGGTCGGCCCAACGTCGGAAAGTCATCTATCATCAACGCACTCACGAAATCCGATCGCGTGATTGTCAGTCCCATCGCCGGCACGACGCGTGACGCGGTGGACGTGCCATTCGAAGTTGAGACTGAAGGCGTACGACAGAAATACATTTTGATTGATACCGCCGGCATGCGGAAATCGCGTCGCGTCGATGACTCGATTGAATTTTTCAGCGTTCAACGCTCCGAAGAATCCATCGCGCGCTGTGACATTTGCGTGCTCGTACTCGACGCGCAGGACGGCATTTCTGAGCAGGATAAAAAGATCGCTGACCACATCGTCGAGAACCGCAAAGCCTGCATCATCGTCATCAACAAATGGGATCTCTACGAAGAAACGGTGCGCCAGGCACGCATGGAGGAAGTCCAACGCCGCAGCAAAAAAGATAAACACGCTGAGCCCGAGCGCATGACGACGCTGGCGGAATTTGCCGCGTGGGTGCAGCAAAAACTTTTCTTCCTCGATTATGCCCCGGTGATTTTCACGTCAGCTAAATCCGGTTTTCATCTGGACCGACTGCTCGAAGCCGTGCGTTACGTCGCCGCGCAATTACAGCAAAAAATTCCTACCGCGCTTCTGAACCGCACGTTGAATGACGCCGTCGAACGTCGTCAGCCCATCAGCTCCGCCGGGCATCGATTGAAATTTTTCTACGCCACGCAGGTCCGTCAGGCGCCACCGACGTTTCTGTTGTTCGTCAATCGCGACGAATTGTTCTCCGACCAGTACAAAAAATATCTCGCCGGTGAAATGCGCAAAGCTTTCGGTTATGAAGGTTGCCCCATCATCCTCGTCCCGAAGCCGCGTCCGAAAACCATCGAGCCGGTGCGAAAATATAAAACCCCGGGCCGCGGCCCCAACCGGCCAGCTTCTGCAAAACTGAAGCGCGGTTCGCATCGTCCGCGCCGCAAATAAAAAACCCGAAGCATTCCGCTTCGGGTTTGAAAAGCCAGCGAGCGATTCGCTCAATCAACAATCGTCAACGTATAGGTGCGACTGGACGAACTCGATTTTTTCGGCCCGCCAAAGTCATTGACGAGGTATTCAAATTTATAGTGGTAATCTACTGAATTCACACCGGGCGGCACGGGAATCAGCCCTTCCCAGCGATTTTTCATCAGGTGCGTGCGACGCATCGGATAGCTTTCTTTGCCCACGATGACAGTGGCTTCGATTGAATCCCATCGCAGCGCCTGCTGACGGGAATCAAACTTTACCTCCACGGGATAAAGATTGTTGGCGTTGCGCAATTGACGTTGCGCCGAGAGATTAATCCCCGTCGTCGCACAACCCGCCAGCGCCAGCAAGATCGGCAAAAGCAGCAATGGTTTCTTCCACATAATGTCTGAAGCGTGGCACGAGGCCCGCCCGGTTGTAAAGTTGGATTTGGCACTTTGCGCGCAAGCGTTCTTAGTGCAAGAACGCAAGGTGGATGGCAAAGCGGTCAGCTTGGTTCCGGACTACGATTTCCATGGTGAATCAGATTGTGATTAAATGTGTCAGCCGCAGCAATAAGCGGCACGTAGGAAACGCTCCATCCAAATCGCGTCAATCGGCTGAAGTGAATTTCCACACCATCCCAAAGGAGTCCGCGCGAAGATACGACCAGACAAACGTCCGTCAGCGGAATCGCCTCGGATTTGAAGAGACCCGACACGTGATAATAATCACCGCTGCGATAAACCTGCTTCCAATTCATGAAACTCATCAGCGCGACGATGCTTTGAATCACACCAGCCACCAGCACCACTCCCGCCACGCGATCGGACGAAATCCAATAAATTCCGGCGAGTCCGAAAGCCGCAACGGCACCGATTAAAGCTGTCCAACCGACAAGTTGTGGTCGGATTGATGAGAGTCGTTCGCGCTCCGAAGTCTTCCCGGCAACATTTCGCCCGTTTGCTTCCGGCGAATCGTTATCCGCCGGAAGCCCGGTTTGGTTTACTGATGGCTCTTCATTCATAGATGAAAATCACCTGCGGCCTCCGGTTGATATAAAACCTCCTCGACTCGAAGCCGAATCGTGCCCGCCGGGACATCCCATGAGAATTGATCGCCCACGCGCTGGCCCAACATCGCGGTGCCAATCGGCGCGAGTACGGAGATCTTGTTTTGTTGAACGTCCGCCTGCGCCGGAAAAACCAGTGTGAAAATCATTTCTTCATCGGTATCCAGGTCGCGCAATCGCGCTTTTGAATTCATCGTAATGACATCCGCCGGGATTTCTTTTGGCGGAACGGCACGAGCGTTTTCCAATTCCTCCTGCAATGCGCGCAGGTCATCACGCGAATTTTTCATGCCGTCAATCAACGGGCGGAGCCGGCGCATGTCGGCTTCAGTGATGTAGATGGTTCTACGCTTTTGCATGGTTTTCATAAGAACACTCCTTTCTTGGTGAATGAGTAATGGGACGATGAATCAGTCAGGTCGCCAGCCAGAAGGCCATTTCGTTGACCTGCTCCGGCGTACCCAACACGAGCAACTGATCGCCGGGCTGTAACGTCTCGGAACGTCCCGGGCTGAGGACCGAATGATCGTTCCGCTCAATGCCGATAATTTGAATTCCCAGCAGTGAATTCAGCGCCAGACTGGCCAGCGGTTTTCCAACATGACGCGAGTGCGCCGGAACGGTCAGTTGTTCAAGACTCAGTTCCGCCAGATCCAGTCCTGAAATTCTTTCCGAAGCGGAATCGTCGGCAGCGTTGAGCCAGTTGATTGCGTGACGCAAATTTTCATCCTGCCCCAACAACAGGACCACATCCTGAGGAAATAAAATCGTGTCCGCACCCGGATTCGGAATCGTAATCCCCTGACGTTCGATGCTGACAATCGTGCAGGAAAATATTTGTCGCAGTGGCAACGAAGCAATGGAACGCGCGACTGCCTGACTGTTTTCTTTGATGCTGCATTCGGCCAGATTCAATTCCCATCGACCGGTGTGCGACGGCAGATTGGTTAAAGCACGTTTGCCCATTGCGAACGGGGAATCCGCCAATTGCGCTCGCAGTTCAATTTCAAACCGGCTGTGGAAACGAATCAGTTTCCGCCAGAACATGGCAGCCAGCGCTACACAAACGCCTATCAATCCCACTAATCCCCACCACGAAAATAATTCGTACGGGACTAGCGCGGCGAGCCACAGAATCAACCCTAACGCTGCCGCCCCTTGAAGCAGCATTTGAAAAAGTGGCTGCAACGTGTCGCGGCGCGAATGACTCCGCGTGGCCGACTCCGCACAGATCATGGTCAAAGCTTCGATGTGACGCCACAACGCCACCAACGGCGCGAGAAGCAGCACTCCGAATCCAAACCAGAACAGCCACGGCAGCCCATTGACCACCGGCCAATCCGCTCCCACCCACTTCTCCGCAAGCGCGTACAACGGATGCACCATCAGCAGCAGACCAGAGACAAAACAGGCCAGCACTATCACCTGAACGATTCGCGGCATGGTCAAGCGCCACAGCAGACTGGCATTGCGTCGCCGCTTCAGGCGCTCAACCCATTCGTGATAAAACTCGATTCCTTGCGCGAACCAACCGGGTTGTCGCCGCTCCAACCATTCTCCCAATGCACGCGAGCGCTTCGCCAAAACCGGCGTCGCTAACGACGTCAGCAAGCAGACGGCAATGCCTGCGCTGTAAAACGATGTCGGCGCCAATTCACTTTGCACGCTCAGCAATATGATAATCAGTGAGAATTCTCCGATTGGCGTCAAACATAACGCCGCGCGAACCGCTTCTCGCAGCGGATGTCCAACCAGCAGTAATGCGCCAGTAGCTGCAATAGTTCGCCCCACCAAAGCGATGAGCAGAATTCCCAACAGCAGCGGCCACGCGGCGATGAGCATTCGAAAATCAAACCACATACCAATGGCTACGAAGAACACCGGCGTAAACACGTCACACAATCCGCCGAGAACGCGATTTCCTGATTCATCGCGCCGCGTCGTTGAAACAACTGCGCCCAACAGAAACGCGCTGAGCGCCGCGACAAAACCGGCTTTCGTCGCCAGCAACGCGAGCGCAAGCAACAGACTGACGATTCCCAACGAACGGACTTCCGCCGGCACGCCTCGGTTCATTCGATTCAACACCAGCGGACCGATTAACAACGCCGCGATTACCGCCGCAATGATAACGGCACTCAGGCGAACTGCCGCGCCGAGAACGCCCACCGGATCAGTTGTTCCTGTTTGAGTGAGAGCCATCAGCACAGTCAACATCACAACCGCCACGAGATCATCCAGAGCGGTAACGGTTGAAGCGATTTGGCCGTAGCGGCTGTGCGACGCATTGACTACACGTAAACTTTTACTGACGACCGCCGAGCTGGAAATCATCAGCATCCCCGCTAACACGAGACTGTATTCCGCGAGCCAACCAAGCATCGTTCCCAGCAAACGACAGCCCACCAGGATCATCGCCGCAATGGCCATCGTCGCCAAAACCAATGGCAGACCTGCGTGCTTCAGCCGTTGCAGACAGACGTTCTGCCCCATGCTGAACAGCAGAAACACCAGACCAAGATGTGCGAGAAACTGAATGCGTTCCGGAGTCGGCACCAATGCGAACGGAGTCTGCGGTCCCATCAAGACGCCGGCGGTGAGGTAGCCGATCAGCACGGGCACGCCGAAGCGTTGGCAAATCCACGTTGCCGCCGCAGCAACGAGAACCACCAGCCCAAGGTCTTGAATGAAGTCGATTTCAGGCATGAGTCGTCAGCCCTGGTCAGGTTTATTGCGAACCGGTTCTTTTCGGAGCGACATAGTTCCGACGCCTGCGTTGACGCTCAGAACCGGACATGGAGCGTGGCGCAGAATTCCATCGGTAATACTCCACAAGCGATGCCGTCGGAACCAGGCACAATCGCGAGCCGGCAATACAATCAGATCAATTCCAGAAACCTTCGCCTCCTGTAGAATCGCATTGAGCAACGGCACGTTGGTCCAGACGGTGGTTTCGTAATCCACCGGCCAACGCAACTCCGCCCGAAGCCATTCCGCCACCCGGGCGTTCACGCGAGCCACGGCTTCCAGTGAATTCGGCGGAAGTTCGGCGTCGTGGTGAAGTAAATAAAGCTTGGCGTTATTCTCCTGCGCAATCGCCGCAGCGTAAGCCAACGCATCGCGATCGTGCGGCGACATCGCCAGCGGTAAAAGAATGCGCTGGCAGGTTCGCAACGGAAACGCATCCGGCGTCGCCAGGAAATGCGGTACCTGATCGCGCGCTACCACGAGCACCGGACATGTTGACTGCCGCACGACGCGTTCCGTTGTTGTGCGCAACAGAACATTCTTCTTTCCACTGCCCACATGCGCACTCATCACGACGAGGTCGGCATGAAGTGACTGAGCGTGCGCGACAATTTCATCTGCTGCGCGGCCCACTCGGACCGTCGTGGTAATGCCTCCGATACGCGGGAAATTCTGCGTCACCCATTGTTCAATTTGCATCCGGGCCGCGGCTGCGCGGGCGCCAGGATAAACACGAATTTCGTCGCCGTCGCCATTTCCGCTCGTTGGCTCAACAACGTGCAGAATGTGAATCGTCATGTGCGACGTCTCTGCCATTGCAACCAGACGACGGAGCAATTCCGTGGCGACATTTGAAAAATCAAACGGAGCGACGACGGTCCGCAAACGCAAGCCGGGCAACGCCGCCGGAGCCAGCGTCGTGGGCACTTCCTGAAATGTTCCCGTCTGCGTTAACTGCGTCGGAGACGTTTCCCATTTCAGCTGTTCTGGCAATTGATTCAGTATCTTCATTTCTTTCTCCACCGTTAAACGTTTCGGACCTCCCCGCGATTCTCATCGCAAGGCAACCCGCGGCATCGCGGGCGTAGCGCCGGATTGAAGTGAAGGTGAAAGTTTCCAAGCCGGCGGTTTAACTTCCTTTAGCTGTCCCCGTGCCAGTTCAAAATGAAGCGATTGAACGCGAATTTATTGAGGTTTTCGGCCAGCGAAGAAAATCCGGCGCGTCAAAGTGAAACGATTTGTTCCGCTGCCGGTTCGGAATGCTCCACTTGAGTCACCAAGCGCCCGAATCCACGAACACTCAGAAGGAGTTGAAGAAACGATGACTGCTCAACTGCCGAAAAAGTACAACGCCATCGTGGCTAATCCCAGAAACAGAAGAAAACCGATTACATCCGTAACGGTGGTGACGAAAATACTCGAGGCCAACGCCGGATCGACACCACAACGCCGCAGACCGAATGGAACGGCGACGCCAGCCAGCGCGCCAACGATCTGATTCATCCACATCGCTGCTCCCGTTACCACGCCGAGTAACAAACTGCCTTTCCAACCGAACGCCAGCAGACCGATCGCTGCTCCCAACAAAAAGCCATTCGCGAGACCGATCGCGAGTTCCTTGCGCAACACACGCAACGCATCGCCAGCGGCGACTTCGCCGAGCGCCAGCGCGCGAATGATGACCGTGAGCGCCTGATTGCCGGTGTTGCCGGCGACTGCAGAAATCAACGGCAAAAACACCATGAGCGCCGTCCAACGCGCCAGTGTGTTTTCGAAAACGCTGACCACCGTCGCCGCTCCGAGCGCCGTCACCAGATTGACACCGAGCCAGGGCAATCGTCGTTTCACCGACTGCTTCCACGGGGTCCAGATACGCTCTTCGCCGGAAAGACCGACCATCAATTGCATGTCCTCTGTGGCTTCCGATTCCGCCACCCGAATCGCATCGCGAATTTTAACGACGCCCACGAGCCGATCCTCCGCATCTACGACCGGCAAGCCGAGAAAATGATAATGTTGGAGCTGCCGGGAAATTTCCTCCTGATCATCCGTCACGCGCAGAAAACGGACATCCGGGTTCATTATCTCGCGCAACTGTTGTTCAACCGGAGCAAACACTAACGCGCGCAGCGAAACGACGCCGACGAGTCGTTGCGCTGCGTCGGTGACGTAAACATAAAGGATATCATCCGTCAGTTGCCGCGGACTGGAACGAAGTTCAGCGAGACAGGCTTCAACCGTTCGGTCCGCCTGCACTGCGATGAACCGATTGTCCATGATGCCACCCGCCGAGTCGGACGGATGCCGCAACAACGCGGTGACAGCAACGGCATGCTCGGGAGCAAGTGCTGCCAACAAAGTCTGTCGGCGGGACGCAGGAAACGAATCCGCCAAGTCCGCCGCACGATGCGGTGGAATCAGATTGAGCCACGAAGCAACCAGATCCGTCGGAAACTGTTCCAACAAATCCGCCGCGTCGTGAGCGGGTAATTCGGACAAAACCGCCGCCGCTTGCTCCAGAGAAAAACCTTTGAGAATTTCGCCTGCCTTCTCTGCCGGCAAACGTTTCAGTTGCTCCGCCCAATCCGCAGGCTGCATCACGGGAACAGATGAGGTTGTCGTTTTGTCCTTCATACAGGTGGCTGATTAACGCGGCAGAACGCCGCTATTTCACCCGGAACTCTCGAAGCACTCAAGCAACAACCGGCGATTTAGTATTCGCAACTCCGCTCAACCAAAGAAGACACTTCGGCTCCGATTAAATCGGACGATCTATAATGCAACAAAAAGCACCGCTCACTGAATTGGCTAATCTGAAGTTGGTGCAACACTGAGCAGATCGGCGAGGTCCAGTGGATCAGTGACCATGTTGAGTTTCCCGTCCGACGTGCGTGGCCATTGTTCTTTCGGTCGGTCCCAATAAAGTTCCACGCCGTTGCCATCTGGATCGCGTAAGTAAAGCGCTTCACTCACGCCATGATCCGACGCGCCTTCCAACGGAATGCCTGCCGCAATCAATCGCCGTAACGCGTCAGCCAGTTCCGCTCGCGTCGGATACAAAATGGCCAGGTGATAAAGCCCGGTTGTGCCGAGCGGTGGCGGTGAACCGCCCGCGCTTTCCCACGTGTTCAAACCAATGTGATGGTGATAACCACCAGCCGAAAGAAAAGCCGCTTGCCGCCCGTAACGTTGCGTCAGCTCGAAACCCAACACACCGCAATAAAACGCCATCGCACGTTCCAGATCTGCCACTTTCAGATGAACGTGACCGATGCTGACTCGCGAATCAATCGGACGCACCCCGCGCTGATTTTCGGTTTTCATTTTTGAAGCTTACACCGGAAATCAGCCCGAGCCAGTCGCGATCATTTCATTTTCATTTCGTTCCAAAAAACGTGAATGCCAGCGCGACGCTCAACATCGCATCTGGCATTCGACAGTTGTGTCAGGCAGATAACAAATCAGAACACGCCCTGTTCAATCATCGCTTCCGCAACCTTGCGGAAGCCAGCGATGTTTGCGCCATCAACGTAGTTGATGAATCCGCGTTGTTCGCCGAATCGAACGCACTGACTGTGAATCGCCCGCATGATTTCGCGGAGTCGCCGATCCACGTCGTCACGAGTCCATTGCAAGCGCATGCTGTTTTGCGTCATTTCCAGACCGCTGACCGATACACCTCCCGCATTGGCGGCCTTGCCCGGGCCAAACAGAATTTTACGCGCCACGAACGCCTCAATTGCTTCCGCGGTGCAAGGCATGTTCGCGCCTTCCGCCACACAGATGCATCCGTGTCGCAACAGGTCGGCGGCATTTCGTCCGTCGAGTTCGTTCTGCGTCGCGCAAGGCAAAGCAATCTGGCATTTAACGCCCCATGGACGTTTGCCCGGATAATAATCGCACTTGAATTTCTGCGCGTATTCTTTGATTCGCCCGCGCCGGACATTTTTCAATTCTTTAACAAACGCGAGTTTCTCTTCATCCAGCCCATCGGGATCGTGAATGAATCCATCGGAATCCGACAACGTGATGACCTTTGCACCGGAAGCGATGGCACGTTCGGCGGCGAATTGAGCAACGTTGCCTGATCCGGAAATGGCAATGACCTTCTTATTGATAGACTGGCCGCGCGTGCGCAGCATTTCTTCGACGAAATAAATCAAACCATAGCCGGTTGCTTCTTCGCGAATCCGACTGCCGCCCCAGTAGAGTCCTTTGCCGGTAATTGAACCGCTGAACTCCATCGTCAGCCGCCGATATTGTCCGAAGAGATAACCGATTTCCCGTCCGCCGACCCCGATGTCGCCAGCGGGCACATCCACGTCATCGCCGAGATGCCGATACAACTCGCTCATAAACGCCTGACAGAAGCGCATGATTTCGTCGTCCGTTTTACCTTTCGGATCGAAGTCCGCCCCACCCTTGGCCCCACCGAGCGGAAGCGTGGTGAGGGCGTTTTTGAGCACCTGTTCGAACGCGAGAAACTTGAGCGTGCCGAGCGTGACCGTCGGATGAAATCGGATGCCGCCTTTGTACGGTCCAATCGCGCTGTTCATCTGCACGCGATAACCGCGATTCACCCGCACCGCGCCGAAACGATCCTGCCACGCCACCCGGAACATAATGGCGCGTTCGGGTTCAATGAGACGTTCAATGATCGCCGCCGACTGATACTTGGGATTGCTTTGAACGAACGGCCAGATGGAGCGCAACACCTCAGAAACGGCCTGATGAAATTCCGCTTCCGCCGGATAACGTTTCTTGAGGAGCTCCAGGGTCTTGTTCAGTTCTTTCGAATTTTTCATTTGTTTCAACTTTCTTTTACCGCCGCCACGTCACCCTCATGTGCCTGGTGAATCGCAGCGAAATCTTGCCTCCCAATCTCCAGTTGTTTTCCAACACCTCCTCGCGACCAACAAACGCCACATCATTGGGGCGGGCAACGCATTCGCTGTTGATAAGTGCATGAAAATTGCCCTGCCCCGTTTCACTTGAAGTTGCGTCAGATTTGTCGCGTGAGACTGTGAGCCTGCGCTCGGAGTTCGCGGACGCGACGAGCTAACTGAGCCGTTTTGCGGCGCCGCAGTTGGCCGCGGATTTTCTCAATCACGCGATTGATCGCCGCCACCGGTTCGGCAGCGCTGTGTTCGGCGAACAGGTCGTTGCCGGGAATTTCGTAATGCATCTGCGCCCGAAACTGGTGGGCGGAACGATACGGATGCACCTTTTGCAACTGCACTCGCACCCGTAACGCGCGTGGTGCATAGCGTCGGGCTCGACTGATTTTACGAATGATCGCCGCTTGCTGTTTCTCGGTGAGTTCGACCGCCTGAGTGCGAATCAGGATGTCGATCGTTTCGTATTTCCAGGGAGCGACTTTGATTTCCCGCTTCCGCGCGAGACCGCGTGGTAGCGCCACAGATTCGATGTTTGTTTTCATCAGCATGTTCTGTTGGTTGTAATTGTCACCGTGAAGCACTTCGACTGCCTTAAGCTGCCGTCGTGCCAGCGAACTGTTTTGTTCAATTACCGCCGTTTTTACGCAAAACGCTTTCAAGCCAACACAACGACAGCGGATGTTTTCGTTCCGGCAGTGGTTCAAATTGTTTCGTTTAAATTCCGATGGGTGACGAAATGCTGCGTCGTCAAACGAGGTCTTCGTCCGATGGAACGAAACAAAACTGCCGCTATTGCTGAAGAAAAGCGCCAGGCCACGCGATGCGGACCGGTTCTCACGAGACAGAGGGACCAACCAGACTGCTGCTGGCACAAGGTTGGCTAAGAACAAGTATCATGATCGAGGTTGGAACCATTTTTATTGTTTTGCTTATCGTCGTTGGCGTTGTGGCCAGCGCGGTCGGCGTGGCGAATCTCATCGATCGGCGGAGGAATCTGTCCGCCGGTCGGGACAAGTTGCTGGAAGAACTTTTCGAAAGCCTGATTGAACCGGAGCTACTGGAGCAGACCCGGTGCGAATCTCCACCGTTAACCGGCACGGAGGTTTCACTTCTGGAAAATCTGCTGCGATATTTTGAATTGTCGGCAACGTCACGCAATGTGCTCGCAGCCTTGGCAAGTCGCAGCGACGGAATGAGCGAAGCGGAACTGTTGTCAGCGGTAAATCGGCAATTGGAACACCAACGCCGCCGCGCTCTGCCTGCTACAGTCGTGCGAAAAATCGTCATGATTCTGATGCGAGCGGACCTTACGACGAATCGCAGCGGCAAGCTGACAATTACCGACGCGGGCCGGCTGCTGCACACGATTTTAAACACTCGTTCGACTGGCGCGTTGCCCACGCCGGTTTTTGCGTCGCCCTGAGTCCGGGGAATGCCTAGATTACGCAAGGCGCATTCCCTATGAGCAGCAAGACGCCATTTCGTCTCACTGAATTTCTGATTGCCGCAATAATTATTGTGGCGGCGCTCATCTGGGCGGAACGCACGGCGTGGCAACAGATCAGCACGCTGCGAACCAGCGTGCAGGTGGAAAAGATTGAAGCGCTGGCGGACGGCGACCGCGCCGCCGTGGAACAATTCGTAAGTGAAACCGACGCCACGCTGACTCGGTTGCAACGCTTTTTGTTTCTGTCGCTCGTAGGATTGGTGATCACCGGCGCAGTAGTGTTGGGACTGATTTATCGGCGGATGATTGCTCCGTTGCGCAGCAATCTCACCGAAAGCCGCGCGATTATCGAACGGCAGGAAAAACTCGCGTCGCTCGGCGTGTTCGCCACGGGCATCGCTCACGAAATTCGCAATCCACTTACGGCCATCAAAGTCCGGCTGTTCAGTCTCAAGAGCAGCCATCGCCCCGGCACGTCGGAACACGAGGACCTTGAGGTAATCGAAAATGAGATTGATCGGCTGGAACGAATCGTTCGCGATTTCCTTCAATTCGCCCGACCGGCAGAACCGGATTTGCAACCGATTCCCGCTGCTCCGTTGCTTCGCGCGGCGGCGGATTTGCTGTCCTCCGATCTCGCGAAACGTTCAATCCATCTCAAACTTGAATTGGAAACGGATGAAATCGTGCGAGCCGACGCCGATAATATGAAACAGGTGTTGATCAATTTTATCCAGAACGCCGCCGACAGTATGGAAGCAGGCGGAACAATTACTTTACGCGCGCTTACAGACAAACACGTATTGTCCGGTCGCAACGAACCGGCGGTAATTCTGCAAGTTGCCGATACCGGCAGTGGCATTCCGCCTGAAGTGCAAAAACGGTTGTTTGATCCGTTCTTCACCACGAAAGAAAGCGGGACGGGATTGGGTCTGTGCATCGCGGCGCGCATCGTGGAAAAACACGGCGGAATCATTGATTATCAAACGCAGTTAAATCGCGGCACCACTTTCAGCATTGTGCTGCCGCTGACATCGAACGATGAAAACGAGTCCTAAAATTCTTCTGATCGAAGACGACACGAACATCGCCACCGGATTGCAAAAAGTAATGCGGGCCAGTGGCTATGACGTGATGGCTTTGAGTCGCGGCGACACCGGGCTGGAGCAGGCGCTGGCGGAATCGTTCGATGTCGTAGTGACTGATTTGAAATTGCCGGGCATGGACGGATTGGAACTGGTGCGTCAGTTGCATCAGGCCAAACCCAAATTGCCAATCATTTTGATTACCGCGCACGGAAGCACTGAAGTCGCGATTGAAGCGACGAAATGGGGTGCGTTCGATTACGTACCGAAACCGTTCGAAGTGGAAGAACTGCTGGACCTCACCGCCAAAGCGCTGGAGAGCAGTCGCCTCATGTCCGAACCGGTCGAGATGGGCGAAGCCGCTTCCAATCACGCGGCGATTGTCGGTCGCAGCCGCGTCATGCAGAGCATTTACAAAGAGATTGGACGCGTCGCTGCGACTTCCGTCACGGTGTTGATTCGCGGCGATACCGGGACCGGCAAAGAACTCATCGCGCGCGCCATTTATCAACATAGCAATCGCGTTGCCGCTCCCTTCATTGCGATTAATTGTGCGGCAATTCCGGAAGCGCTTTTGGAAAGCGAATTATTCGGACACGAACGCGGTTCATTCACCGGCGCGGATACGCGTCGCATTGGTCGCTTTGAACAGGCCAATGGCGGCACGATTTTCCTTGATGAAATCGGAGACATGAACATCAACCTGCAGGCCAAACTGCTGCGCGTACTTCAGGATAAATCCATTCAACGCGTCGGCGGTCGGGAAACCATTCCTGTGGACGTGCGCATCATCGCCGCGACCCATCGCGATCTGGAAGCTGCCATTCGGGAACGGTTGTTCCGCGAAGACCTGTTTTATCGCTTGAGCGTGGTCACCATCCGGCTGCCACCGTTGAACCAACGGGCAGACGATATTCCCGATATGGTGCGGTACTTTCTACGGCGTTACGGTCCGGAAGCCGGCGTTGCGTCGCCAGCAATTACGCCGGAAGCAATCGCGTTTCTGCAAAGCCAATCCTGGCCTGGGAACGTGCGCGAACTGGAGAACACGGTGCGCAAAGCGTTGCTGCTGGCGCGCGATTACACCATCAGTCTCGATCACATCAAAGAAGTTCTCGCAAAATCCCGCGCGCCCATCGCTGCCACCCAACAAACGCACGCCGCATACATCACCGAGTTGATGGATCAGGTCGAACGCGGTGAAACGCGAAACGCTTTCGCCAAAATGCTCGCCGATCTCGAACCGGAATTGTATTCGCAGGCCATCCGCCGCGCGAACGGCAATCTGACCCGCGCCGCGCAATGGCTCGGTGTCACGCGATTGAAGATGCGAGAAAAGCTCAAGGAATTCGGCCTTCACCCGAATCAATCCGAATCGGACTGAGCCAGCGCTTTTGCTGACTCAGTTATCTTGGCTCAATCAATCTGCCAATCACGGCATAGCCGGAGTAATCAGGCGGAAGAATTGTCCTGAACCGCTCGACTCCGGAAGCAAGAGACTCTGCTCTCCGGTGCTTTCCATAGCCGGAAGATTGGTTACCGTTTGCCAAGTGCCCGGCGAAGAAAAATCACGACTCTGCAATGAATACGTGCGGCCCGCAACTCCGTGGAAATGCAGCCGAACGCCGTTGCTTTCTTTCGTCACGCGCGTGAATGCAAAAACACTGGCAGCCTGACGCGGATTCGTTCCAGCGAGAAACTCCTGAAGATTGGTTGCTCCATCATTATCCGCATCATCATCAGCGTCCGCTGCCGAATTGGGATTCAACTCATATTCGTTTTCCCACGCATCAGGCATTCCGTCGCCATCAGAATCAACGACATTCGCGCGTCCGGCAGTCGGCGCTCCCCCAAACCAGTTCAACGGTTCATTGCCATAAGCGAGCGATGTAATCCGTTGCAAAGATTGCGAAGTCCCCGCCGTAGTCGTCGGCCATGGCGCGCTGGGCGAATAACGAATCCGCTCCAGCAACATGTACGGAACAAAACCCGGTATCGATGAGGTCGGACCTTCTGGAACATCCGGTGTCAGCAATTCGATGCTTTCGCCCGAGTCACTCAGCTTGCCGGAGTACGGTCCAAGCGCTGGCACTGATTCCGGCACAGCGTACGCAGCGCGAAATTCCGCCAGCTTGCCGGGTGAGGCAACCGGATCGAAGCTGACCAGCAGCAGATAACCGTTAGGCGGTAGAATTATGCTCTGCGGAAAATCAAACGTAATGCCATCGCGGATGCGGAACGTGTTCGTCGGATACTGCGGATCGAAAAACTCCACCGGATTAGCAGTCGGATTGTGCAGCTCCAAAAATTCCCCGTCCGTGTTCGGTTGTCCGGCAACATCCGGCGGGTAGTACATGATTTCGTTGATCACCACCGGACCGATTTGAGGCGCGGCGTTCGACAACCCTGTACCCATGCGGAACTCTCCGATCGTCGTCGGATTATCCACGCCGAAAGTGCGTTGACTGAGGGGAACGAAATCCACGCCAGTGCTCGTTACGTAACGACCGATCGAAACACCGTTCTTCAGCGCGCCAAATTGAACGAAAGTTTGTTTTCCTGTCAGATTTCCACCGGCATCTCCGACAGAGAGGAAGACATCATCGCCTTCCGCTGAATTCAGCGCGAACCCGTTTGCCCCGGCGCCGAACTGGGCTTGATAAAATACTTTGAAACCGTAAGCGGGAATAATTGTCCCGGGAGGAATTCGGTACTTACGCGGGTTTGAAGCAGAATCACTGAGCCACCAATGACTGATGTCCACCGGTGCGCCAGTCAGATTCTGCAATTCAATGGCGTCTTCAAGCGGCGGATCGGTATGAGAAAGAACTTCCGAAATGACGATCTCGGTCAGTTCCTGAAAATTGCTTCGGCCAGGACTGATGCTGGCGCCGGTGAAGGACATGATGTTATCGCTGCCGTCCGGTGCGCGCCCCTCCGAAGTGTTCTGAGCCTGCGCACTGTACACGAGTCGTTCCAGCACCGTGACCCGGTCAGCGGCATAAATCGTGAGCGTTTCACCTTCCGCCGCCAGTTTGAAATCCAGATGATCGGCATCCGGCTGAGCCAGATCTGAAGCGAAGAATTGCACGAAGCCGCGCGCACCGATGTACGAGTGATTCGGAATCGCGCGATTGCCGGGAACACCAACCGGCGTGTCGGTGATGACCAATCCGCCCAACGCAACAACCTCATCATCAGAATTGAAAACTTCCAGCCAATCGTCTCCCGTTGCCGGACGCGCCATCCATTCGTTGATCCACAGGTTCGTGGGATTGCCCAACGGAATCGCCGTGTTGGCAAAACCGGCAGAAGGTTGATTCACTGTCCACGCGCCCGTTCCATCCGGCACGCGTCCCAGCGACACGTCACCGACTTGCAATCCGAAAACGACCTCATCCTGTAGAACGCCGATGTTATTGAAGAGCCGGACGAGATCGCCTTTCGCACCTAACCCGAATCCCGTGTGCAATCCCGGCGCGGCGAAATTCAAATCCGCCCAGACAATCAGATATCCATTCGCGGGAATGGTCGCGCCGACCGGAAAAACAAATTTCTGCGGCACGAGCGGATCGTCAGTAAGACTCCAGCCGGTGAGGTTGACGGGCGCGGCACCGAGATTTCGCAATTCGATGTAATCGGGAAAATTCCCGCTATGCAGCACGGCGCTGCGATTATCCGCGAGAACTTCGTTCAACACCACCTGACCGACAGATTGAACCGGCAGTGCGGCAAAGCTCAAAACGATTGCGCCGAACAATGCTGAAAGAATTGGCTGTTTCCGAGGTTCTATTTTTGAGGCGGGAAATTGCCCGGAGCGGGAAAAGGATGTCATACGGCAAAAATCAATTATTCGGATGGAATTCTTCCACATTGTTTACGTTTGTAAACTGCACCGATTCTAATCATTCAACAGGCGAACTGCTGGCCACCTCCCTGCCCCTGTTTACTCAGCACGAAATCAATAAACCGGCGAATTACAATTGATGCAAATCAGGTTGCAACAGATTATCCCGATTAGCGCGCTGCCGCTATCATCTTTTGATGACCTTTTCTCGCTGCGGTTCAAACAACACGGCACAGGAAACCAAAGCGAATATTTCTCTTTCCAGCACGGGCGCGCTGCCTAAACATTCGGCGCAGTTACTTTGCTTTAATGAAAGAAATTGTGCCGATGCCACCACCGATGGTTCGCAATCAATACGAATCCATCCGGGAACTGTTCACCCGCAACGTCATCCCGAGCTACGGGCGCTTTGAACTCGCGCTCAGCCACGGCGCGGGAAGCCATCTGTTCGATGTGAACGGACGCCGTTATCTCGATCTCGGCGGTGGAATCGCCGTCTGTTCACTCGGTCACGCGCATCCGGCCATCACCGAAGCGCTCGTCGAACAATCCAGCAAACTCGTTCACGTCTCGAATCTCTATTACACCGAACCGCAGGGTCGCCTCGCTCAAGCGCTCGTGGAATTAATCGGTCCGGGCAAATGCTTTTTCTGTAACAGCGGCGCTGAGGCCAACGAAGGTCTGTTCAAACTCGCGCGCAAATTCGGTCACGACGAAGGCCGCTTCGAAATCATTACGACCATCAATTCGTTCCATGGCCGCACGCTTGCGGGCATCGCAGCCACCGGTCAGGAAAAAGTAAAAAAAGGGTTTGAGCCGATGACGCCGGGCTTCCGACATGTGCCCTACAACGATCTCGACGCCATGCGCGCCGCGATTTCACCGGCGACGGTTGCGATTCTGATCGAAGGCATTCAGGGCGAAGGCGGCGTCACCCCGGCAACACCGGAATATCTGCTCGGCTTACGCGCGTTGTGCGATGAGAAGAAGTTGTTGCTGCTCATGGACGGCGTGCAATGCGGTCATTTCCGGAGTGGTCGTTTCCAAAGTTTTCAACGCATCCTCGAACAGGTGTCGCCGATGGAAAATTTTCTGCCCGACGGCATCTCCATGGCAAAATCGCTCGGCGGCGGATTTCCGATGGGCGCGTTCTGGGTGCGCGCGCCGTATGCTGATCTGTTGAGCGCCGGCACACACGGAACCACTTACGGCGGCTCACCGCTCGCCTGCGCGGTGGGTTTGAAAATTCTGGAAGTTATCCAGACGGAAAACCTCGCCGACAACGCTCGCAACACCGGCGAATTCCTCGCCGAAGGTTTGCGACAGATTGCGAAAAATTTCCCACAATTCGTTCGCGGCGTGCGCGGTCTGGGTTTGATGTTGGGCCTCGAACTGGCGCCGGATATTCCGGCACTGAAAGTTGAAGGCAAGTTGCCTTCCGCCGTTTTCGCCGCACGCGCGCAGGAAGCCGGATTGCTCCTCATCCCCGCCGGACCGAACGTTCTCCGCCTGCTTCCGCCGCTCAATCTCACCCGCGGCGACGCCGAAGAAGGACTCATCATTATCGAGAGAGTGGTTGCGAAGCTCGGGGCTTAGTTGTATTCAAATGCCCTTTGA
This sequence comes from uncultured Verrucomicrobiota bacterium, assembly GCA_937894935.1. Taxonomy (GTDB): domain Bacteria; phylum Verrucomicrobiota; class Verrucomicrobiia; order Limisphaerales; family JADLHS01; genus JADLHS01. The sequence goes on along the minus strand of CALAYC010000057.1, from coordinate 6,604 downwards.
ACGACGGAAGACGCATGAAACATCTGTTGAGCATTGAACAACTGTCGCGACGCGACATCGAGACCATCCTCGCTGACGCGGTCGTGATGAAACGCACGCGGGGCAAACACAAAGCCAAACCGCTCGCCGGTCAGACCTGGGCACTGATTTTTTCCAAATCGTCCACCCGCACCCGCGTCTCGTTCGAAGTCGGTATTCATGAACTCGGCGGCCGACCGATGTTTCTCAGCGCAGCAGACATTCAACTGGGCCGCGGCGAACCGATCAAAGACACCGCGCGAGTGATGGGGCGCATGATTCACGGCGCCATCTTCCGCACGTTCGCGCAAAGCGATGTCGAGGAGTTCGCGCAATATTCGAATATCCCAACAATCAACGCGCTCACCGATGACGAGCATCCGTGTCAGATTCTCGCCGACCTGCAAACGATCCTGGAAACGCGGAAATCGTTGAAGGGCCTCGTCGTCACATTCGTCGGCGACGGCGCGTGCAACGTACCGGTGTCGTGGGTTTTTGCAGCCGCGCGACTGGGTTTTGAACTGCGCATCGCCGCGCCGAAGAAATTTCAACCGAGCGCCGCCATTTTGAAACGCGCCGGCGGCAAAATCGTTTGCACGGAAGATTTGAAAGCCGCCGCCAAGGGCGCTGACGTTCTCTACACGGATGTCTGGGTTTCGATGGGTAAAGAAGCCGAAGCTGCGGCGCGCATCAAAGTACTGAAGAATTATCAAATCAATCAGACGCTGGTGAAACTCGCCAAGCCCGGCGCACTCGTCATGCACTGCCTCCCTGCCTATCGCGGCAAAGAAATTGACGACGCCACTTTCGAAGCCCACGCGAACACGATTTTCACGCAGGCCGAAAACCGCCTGCACGTGCAAAAAGCCGTGCTGAAGTGGGCGGTGAGTTGAGCGTGCTGAATTCTTGCGTCAGGCATTGCTGCACGTGATGCCGAGGGGAGTATCTGGTCTCATCACAACTGTAGCAGCGAACGTCAGTTCGCTCTGACTTCCCGTATATTTGAACCGACTCACGTCGGCTGCTACTGTTGCGCGGAACTCGTCCGCCACAACGTTCGCCCGGGTAAAAATCGGAGCCGCCAACCGCCGAAGCAACTCACGGTTTACTCAGCGAACAGCAACGGTGCGAATTCGCGCAGGCTGCGGCGCCAGGTCTGAAACTCATGCGCCGTGTCCGGCGACACATACGCGATATTCTTGATACCAATCGAATTAAGCGCTTCGTGGTTTGCCTGGATCTGGCCGGGATTCTCCTTGCTGCCACAACTCGCGAACACCACTTTCACCTTCTCTCGGAATCCCGGCGTGTTGTTGACATCGTTGGTATTAATCACGCCGCCACTGAAGAGACCGATGTGAGAAAATTTATCGAGATTCTTCAAGGTGATGAACTTCGTCTCCGCACTTCCCATTGACAGCCCAGCCATCGCGCGATGCGGTTGATCGGATAATGTGCGGAAATTAGCGTCAATGTAAGGAATGAGTTCCCCGACCAAAACTTTTTCAAAAGCTGCGGACGCCATGGCAAATGGATTGCCGCCACCACCTGGTGCGTTCGTTCCCGCCGCACGTCGAGCGCCTGGACCAGGACCTTCATTGGTTAAACCGTAGGTCATCACGATGATGAAAGGCTTGGTCTTACCTTCGGCGATCAGGTTGTCCATGATGAGGTTGGCGCGACCTTGATTCCACCAGGCGTATTCATTTTCACCCCAGCCATGTTGCAGATAGAGCACCGGGTAACGCTTCGTGGTGTCCTTATCGTAATCCGGCGGCGTGTAAACGTAGGCGGGCCGCGCAATGATGCTATTCGTCAGTTTCGAAGGAAATAGAACCTGTTGCACACGTCCATGCGGAACTTCCTTGAGCGCGTAGAAGTCCTGATCATGCGCCGGAACTTCGATGCCGCTCTCCCAACGCGTCGAACCGTAGAAGTTCAATGCACCGGGATCATTGAAGATCCCGCCATCCACGATGAGGTGGTAGTAATGGAAGCCTTCATCCAACGTCCTTTGAGTAACACCCGTCCAAACGCCGTCGTCGCCTTTCTCAAGCGCGAAACCACCGCGTTCCCGTCCGCCCAGACTCACGCGCACGCTCTGAGCGTGCGGCGCGTTGACGCGAAATCGCGCGTAGCGCTGGGAGTTGACCTGCGGATATTGCTGACCCGGCTGATTCAACGTCGAGGGCTTGAAATCATCCGCCACCGGCTCATCTGTCTGGGCCATTGCGGAAAAACCGGTCAGCAGTGCGACCACACCAAGTATTGAGAGCTTCATCATGATTAATCTGAATTGGGTTTTGGGAACGGCGGTGCGGATATTTAGCTTTGGAACAGCGCCGAGAGCAATCAGTCAAATGTCGTATGCTTCCGTTATAAGAAATAAGGCGCGTCACTCCGTGCGTGCTCAATCTCCCAAAGCTCACGGTGATTACCGAGAATTGAGCAGCGCTCGACGCATTGAATTGATTTTAACCGCCGAGACGCGGAAATGAACCGCACGGGACAATATTTAGAAGGGATTAACAGAATTCACGAGATTCCTCCGGCAGAACGCTACTCCCTACTCGGAAGATCAATGCGTTTCCCGGTCCGGGCGGATTCATGCGCGGCGTCCAGGATTTCCACGACGATCAAATTGTTCGCGAGCGAGGATAACCCGGACGGAACAATTTCTTTTCGCACGACTGCTGCGAGATAGGAAACCGCATCCGCTTCCGGAGCAGGAATGGCCGCCGGCTTCATTTCCATTTCCTTGCTTTGCTCCGAGGGACGCAGTTTCACGAGATTTGCATTCGGCACGAGCACGTAACCTTTCGCGCCGTAGATTTCTATGTCCTTGCGATTGTATGGCCAGTTCCACGACGCTTGAAAAATCGCCTGCGCGTTCGGATACGTCACCACAATCGTCGCCTCGTCTTCCACCTTCGGATAAATCTCCGGCTTGATGCGTTGCGTCACCGCCGTTACAGACAAAGGCCGCTCCCCGTCCATCAGCCACGTCGCGAGATTTGCACCGTAACAACCGAAATCGTTCAACGCCCCGCCGCCGTTCAATACCGGATCCGTCAGCCAATCGAGAAAATACTGCGAGCACCCGATTTCCTTCGGCCCGCGATGACCGTCATGCACCACAATCTTGCGAATGTCGCCAATCTCCTTCCGGTCGCGAACAATTTCATATGCCGCGCGATTGCCCGCGTACCACGTCGTTTCGTAATTCACCAACACCTGAATGTTGCCGCGCTTGGCCGCCGCTTCGATGGCCCGCGCGTGTTCCATGTTTACCGCGAGCGGCTTTTCCACCATCACATCCACGCCGGCCTCGGCGCAGCGCTCCACCACCGCGGGATGTTCAAACGTGCTGCCAAACGCCGCCACCGCCTGCGCATTCGTGCGCGCGAACAACTCATCCAGCGAACTGAAAAACAGCTTGGAACTCAGATTCAACCGCTTCGAATAAATCTCCACCAACGCCTGATTGGTCTCCACGATGCCGACCAGTTCCACGTCCGTCCGCCCGCGTAACTGCGGAAAGAACCCGTACGCATGGTCATGACTCAACCCCGCGACCGCGATCCGCACCGGCGGCTTGTCGTCTTGTCCGCTGGCAACCAGAGCCGCAGTCATGAGAATCCCGAAAAGGAATAGGCGGATGTTCATAGGTAAATGAAGAATCGCATGCATTGGAGCGGAAGCCCCCAACCCGGTCAAGGTTCGTCCTCGGCAAAACACCGTCTATCAACGCGCTCGATGAATTGATTTTACCGCAGAGACGCAGAGGTGGTAGGACGAACTGCAAAATACACGAATCGCGCGAAGTCTCCTCCCTCTCCTCGCCCAACGACGAGAGGGCCGGGGGGAGGAGCTTCAATCTTTCGGAAGTATCACTTGCTTCAAATCCGGCGGAATGAACCTTTGTTCCTCGGCGCTCTTCATCACCCGCACACAGCCTGACCGTTGCTGAACGGCGTTCCAGATTTCCAACAGACAACCCTCTTGGTTCTTACGCCATTGACTATTCCAAAACCGCAGTGTGGCGATGCCTTGCTCCGTCAGAAATTTCTCCCGTTCGGCATCGCGATGCATGCCGTCGGGGTGACCGTGTTGTGAACCGTCCAGTTCCACAGCGAGCTTTGCGTCCGCGCAGTAGAAGTCGAGGATGTGATCTCCAACAATGTGCTGGCGACGGAACTTAAATCCGGCAAATCGCCTGTCGCGCAGCGCCCGCCAGAGGGTTTTTTCATCGCCCGTCTGGTTGCGACGCAACTCGCGAGCGATTTGTTTGAGGCTCACGTGGAGATGATGTTCGTTGTGTGAAAGATTTCAAGCCGCTCGATTTTCTCCCTGTCCTCCCCAAAGGAGGAGAGGGTTGGGGTGAGGAGGCAAAATATCAGTTGAGATGAGAAGCCGAATCAAAGAAGGGACACGTTTTTGGTTTGAGAAATTGATGTCCCTCACCTCGTTCCTCTCCCCGTTTAGCGGGGAGAGGAGGAACACGGCGGCGCGTCTGGTAGCTTGATGATCAAACATCCACCGGCGCTCTGTCTGACTCCCTCTCCTCGCCCAACGAGGAGAGGGCTGGGGTGAGGAGTTGAAATTAATTAGCCGCGAGATGCAGACAAATTTGCGGCTGCAACCCACCAGAAGTCCTATGGTGCTTTGAGCGCCTTTGGAATACCGTCTGTTCCTTTTACCCAACTTGAATCTGCCGATTGCTCCAAGTCTGCGGCAATCATCTCGCCAAACTTAGAAGGTCCATCAGGGCCAGAAAATAAATCCGATTTCTGGCAATCTATCTTTGGCGCGAAATGGAAAACTGCTTTCTTGATAGATTGTTCTTCATCGCGTGTGAGCCCGGGCCAAAGGCGGATTTCTGAAATCCAATCCAGTGGCGACAATTCCTTGAGAAGTATTCCGCCTCGTTCATCACGATCAGCGCCCGATGTCACAAAACGAACTTCATTCTCGGATTCGTATTCCCGCCGCTTCAAAAAGAATGGCCGCAGTAATAGCGGGTAATCAGATTCTTGCTCGGGGTTAAACTCCGTGCTAACACCGCTTTGGTAATCCACGTAAGTCAGCCGCCCATAAATAAATTCACGGTTCGTCTTTTCTAAAACGGCGCAAAGCTTCCCAATAGTGGACTTAACGGCCACTCCTTGATTGCCGTAAACGCTCCACATCGCTGCGGACTCGCGACACGACTGAAACCAGCACCATGCGAATCGAGTCTTCCTGACGAAATCAAAATAATGCCGCCTGATTACCTCGGCAGCCGCGTCCGGATAATTCTTGCTGATTTCAATGTGGTGTCTTTCGTGTTCGGAGCACAACTCATTGACTATCCACTCGCGAACTCCGTTGGCTTCATTTCCATAATGGTCACTGAATGCCGTATTAAACCAAGCAATCTCCTCGTAGAATTCCCCCTCGAAGGGATCGCCAGCCCTAAGCTTAGCGACGGATGGAATGAAAACCAAACCGTTGAGGTAGAAGAAAAGAGTGCGCAACGGAACATAACGCCAGACTTCCGCGTAGTCATGCAGCCAGCGGTTAGTGGCACTCTTAGGGAGAATTTGAACTGGTTTCGTCATGTGATGCCGTCATTGGTAATTCTCCATCCCCACGCACGAGCACACCGGATTGCGGTCGCCATACACGTTGTCCACACGGGCGACGGGTGGCCAGAATTTGAAGTCCAAAAGTGATTTGGCTGGAAACGCCGCGGCTTCGCGGCTGTAGGGACGATTCCACGCGTCGCTGGCGATCTGGTCGGCGGTGTGTGGCGCGTTCTTCAACACGTTGTTCTTGGCGTCGGCTGCGCCGGTTTCCACTGCGGTCATTTCCGCGTGAATGGAAATCATCGCGTCGCAGAAGCGATCGAGTTCGTATTGGGATTCGCTTTCGGTGGGCTCGACCATGAGCGTGCCTGCAACGGGCCATGAGAGCGTCGGCGCGTGAAAGCCGTAATCCATGAGGCGTTTGGCGACGTCTTCAGCGGTGACACTCTTGAACGCGCGCAGGTCGAGAATGCATTCGTGCGCGACGAGATTGTGATTCTTGTAAAGCGTCGGGAAATGTTTTTCGAGTCGCTTGGAAATGTAGTTGGCATTGAGGATGGCGAACTTCGTGGCTTCGGTGAGTCCGTCCGCGCCCATCATCGCGATATACATCCACGAAATCGGCAGAATACACGCACTGCCCCATGGCGCAGCGCTGACGGCGCCGATGGGATTTTCGCCACCGAGATTCACGACGTTGTGACCGGGCAAAAACTCGACGAGATGCGCCGCGACACCAATCGGTCCGACGCCCGGACCGCCGCCGCCGTGCGGAATGCAAAACGTTTTGTGCAGATTGAGATGGCAGACGTCCGCGCCGATGAAGCCCGGTGAAGTAAGACCGACTTGCGCGTTCATGTTCGCGCCGTCCATGTAAACCTGTCCGCCCGCCGCGTGAACAATGTCGCAGATTTCGCGAATGGTTTCCTCGAACACACCGTGCGTGCTCGGATACGTGACCATCAGACACGCCAACGTGTTTTTGTGCGCGTCGGCTTTGGCGCGCAGATCGGCGACAT
>CALAYC010000056.1 GCA_937894935.1 uncultured Verrucomicrobiota bacterium | reverse complement strand
AGCAGCGCGATTGCTGAGTTCGACGCGGCCGAGACGATCCACAATGAACACCGGATCGGAGAATGAAGCCAACGCGGCTTCCATCGTGCGATGGAGCCGAATGATCTGTTCGGTGGTGCTGCGGCGATAAGTGTTCAACTGGCCGGCCATGCGATTGAACGTCATGGCCAGTTCGCCCAATTCGTCCTGCGATAGAACAGGTACGGTTTGATCGAGATTGCCCTGACCGATTTCGCGCGCGGCATTGGTGAGAATGCGGATCGGATCTAAAATCGCCTTGGTAAGTTTGATGCTCGCGTAAGTGGAAATCAGCAGCGCGATGACGAGTCCCAGTATCAACAGACTGGTCGTCGTCCGATTGATTTGTTGGATTTTCTGACCGGTCGCAAAAATGTTTTCCCGGATTTCCTCGCGCACTGCAGTGAGGGAGCGTTTGAGGTTGTCGGTGAGGAAAATAGAGTCGTTGTATTTAGCGTCCATTTCCGCGCGAGTCAGGTTCGTGGCGAACATGTCGCGGGCGAGATTGCGCAATTCGATGAAGTTGGTCTGAATTTGAAACACGCCGCTGATTCGGGCGACGGGCGCGGCGTTGGTGAAATGCCATTGCAGCTTGTCCGCGAAAATGCGGCGGTTGGTGTCAAACATCAACTGCGCGGAATTTTTATCTTCTTTGCGGGAACGGTCCAGCGCGGCGTCCATGCGTTCCACAGCCAACATCATTTCAACCGTCGCAGCATCGCTGTGATAATTCGCTGCGATGGTTTGATCGACCGTGTTAGCAAGCCGACCAAACAGATAGAGGACATACACGGCCACGCCGACGAGGATCAGAATGAACGGAATGAGATTGAGGAAGATCCGGGTTCGCAGCATGGCACGGGAGGATGAGACCGTCAGAGCCCCATCTTTTTCTTCCGTTCATATAACGTGCCGCGCGAAATGCCAAGCAATTGCGCAGCCTCTTCCATGGTGCTCGATTGGGCGAGGACGCGCCGGATGTGTTCGTTTTCGATCTGTTCCAGCGGAATCTTCATGCCGATCCGGATGTTGTCATCCGGTTGGTTTGCGGTGCCGGGATGCAATTGATCCGGTAAATCCTGTAACGTGATTTCAGGGCCGGAACTGAAAATAACCGCATGCTCGATGGCGTTGCGCAATTCACGCAAGTTTCCCGGCCACGAATATTGTTCAATCGCAGACAGCGCGGTGGGAGCAAAACCGGTGAGGCGTTTGCCGCATTGCGCGCTGAAGAATTTCAGATAGTTCGCGGCGATTTGTTTGAGGTCACGCGGACGTTCGCGCAACGGCGGTACGCGCAGCGTAATGACGTTGAGACGATAGTACAGATCTTCGCGAAAGGTCTTCTCGCGAACGGCGGTTTCGAGATTGCGATTCGTCGCGGCGACAATGCGGACGTTCGCGCGACGGGTTTTCGCTTCGCCGACGCGTTCGTATTCTTTTTCCTGCAACAAACGGAGGAGCTTGGGTTGAATCGCCAGCGGAAGCTCGCCGATTTCGTCGAGGAACAGCGTGCCGCCATCTGCGACAGCAACTTTGCCCCACGTATCGCTTGTTGCACCGGTATAAGCGCCTTTGACGCGACCGAACAATTCGCTCTCGAGTAATTCGGCAGAGAGGCTCGGACAACTGACGGTGACAAACGGCTTATCTTTTTGCGGGCTGTGTTCGTGAATCGCGCGAGCAAGAACGGTTTTACCGGTGCCGCTTTCGCCCAGCAAAAGAACGGTCGCGGCGGAATTCGCGGCTTTGAGTGCGAGGTTGAAAGCGCGTTCTATCGCGGGCTCGGAAGTTTCCAGACTCGCGGGGGGAGCATCGGAGTTTATGCGCGATTCTAAAGTGGCAACACGGCCTTCCAGCGAACGGGTTTTGGAAATCTGCCGGAGCACTTGCCGGATTTGTTCCGGCGTAAAAGGTTTGGCGATGTAATCAGTTGCGCCGCGCCGCATGGCTTCGACCGCGCTTTCGATCGAGGCGTAGGCGGTAAATACCACAACGTCGAGACGGCGATTGTTGCGCAGCAATTCGGGCAACAAATCCATGCCGTTTTCATCGCCAAGGCGCAGATCGAGAAACGCCATGTCAAATTGCGATTGTTCCATCTCCTTCAGCGCGCTCTCGCTGTCGCCGACATCGACGACTTCATGGCCGAGCGCTTGCAGCAACGTGGCCAACGTGCTGCGGATGGATTCCTCGTCGTCAATAATCAAGATTCGCATGAGCTGTGTCGGTGGAAATGTTGCGGCCTTAAACGGGGCGGCATTCGTCGGCCGGGCGTTCATGGACCGCGGCTCTATCCCGCTGATACTATAATCGCTCATAACGGCGAAACGCGAGCAGGTTTCCCGCCGTCGATTTGAAGAGACATCTCCGAAGTGATTCTCGCGGAAATTGAAACGTAGTCGGATTTCTTTGATCGGTTTCCGAGCGTTGCTTGTTCAGAAACTTCACAAACGAGTTTTGGTTTTGAAACTCTCTCACCTTCTCAGATCAGAAAACCGTATTCGTCCAATTGCTTCAATCGCCTATCATAGCAGGCGATTCGTGACTATTGATGCAACTGCTCAGCGCGTCCGCTTCTATCCGGTTTTCATCCGATGGCACCTCCAGTGCTAAACGGAACAGGTGCGAGCCAGTCCAGTTCCGATCCCAGTCGGAACAAAGACCAAAAACCAAAGTCGTATCATGTGGAGAAGTCGTATTTATGGAAATTGGCCAGGAATCGTTATGGGCGTGTTGATTTTGATGGGAGGAGCACGTGAGACTGTATTTGGCGCTATTGCTGCACCGATTACGTTGCGATGGGATGCTTCGCCCGATTCATCGGTGCGCGGATACGCGGTGTATTATGGCGTGGTGGATCAACCGTCGCGGACGCGGCTGGACGTGGGGTTGAATTTATCGGCAACGCTGGTCGATCTCACCGTCGGCGTCAGTTATTCGATTTACGTTGTCTCCTATAACGAAGTGGGAGTGGAAAGCGTGCCGTCGAATCAAGTGACGTTCACAGCTCCAGCGCCACCGATCTCAAATCTTACCCTGACACGATTGGCAAATGGCAACATGCGTCTGAGTTGGAACGCACCGCCGAATACGACGAATCGCGTTGTTTATGCGGCTTCGCCGAACGCGACGCTATGGCCGACGCTGACGAATGTGATCGTCAATGCGCAAGGGCAGGCGGCGATTGTGGATTCGACCGCGCGGGGAGCGATGCAGCGATTTTATCGAATCCGTTTACTTTAATCCGCCAAGGAGAGGTTAAAAAAGGGGAGGTTGATGGGAGCAGCGCAGCAGCGTTGCTCCCATCGCTATTTACCCATTAAACTTTGCGGGTGACGCAAACGCCAGAGAGCACTGCCAAACCATTACTTTACGAACTGCCCTCGATTCTGGAGCGGCTGGACCTGACTAAACTTTTTTCTCAACCACAACCGCTGCACGTTGAACTGGGCTGCGGCGATGCTTCGTTCCTGGCAGAATACGCACGACAGCATCCCGCATGGAATTTTATCGGCGTCGAACGCCTGATGGGGCGAGTGCGTAAGGTGGAACGCAAAGGACAACGGCTCGGATTGACGAATGTTTGTGGGGTGCGGATTGAGAGTTCTTATTTTTTAGAATACCTCCTGCCGCCGCATTCAGCGCAAGCAATCCATATTTATTTTCCTGATCCGTGGCCGAAAAAGAAGCATCGGAAGTTTCGGCTGATTAACGAGCGATTTCCGTCGCTCGCCTGGCAAGCGCTTGAACCGCGCGGCATCGTGTATTTGCGAACGGATGACGAAGATTATTTTCAGCAAATGATCGAGGTGTTCGCTGCAGATCCGCGATTCAAATCTGTGGAAACACCGGCGGAATTGGCGGCCGTAGTCACGGATTTTGAAAGGGATTTCAACGCGCAAGGATTGGCGACACGCCGTGCAGCGTACCAGCGGGATTAATCTCAAACGTCGATCACCGGTCCGCTGCCCCCGTTGGAATCGCGGTTTTGCGGCGGGCGAGGTTTGCGCTGCACTTTGATGCTGGCGTTGGTGTTGCCGGTGGCGATGTTCAGTATCGTGGAAACAACGCTGATAATGACCGCGCCAACCAAAGCCCAGCCGAAGCTTCGGATGTGAAATTCGAGCTGAAACACGCTCATCATCGCGCTGACGAGGTAGAGCAGGCAGGCGTTGATGACGATCATGAACAGGCCGAGCGTGAAGATCAGAAGCGGCAACGCCAACAGCAGCATGATGGGCCGGATAAAGGCGTTCAAAATCCCCAATAACAGCGAAGCCACAAAAACATCTACCACACCCTCGCATTCCAGGCGTGGACGCAAAACAATAACCGCCACCAGCACGGCAAACGTGTTGATAAGCCAGCTTTTGATAAATTTTTTAACTTCGGGACTCATCCTCGCGTTCGCGCAAGATGCGGCAACCCATCCATCAACACAAGCGCAAGCAAAGGTTTATTGGCTTTGCGGTCCGACGGGAAGTTGCGCTGAGGCTTTGATTCACAACAGGTTTGGCGTTGTTTGTCGCGATTGACCTCAGTAACGTCCCCGGCAAAAACGTGAACGAATCCAATACGGTTAAACCTGAAATTGTAGTTTTCGATCTCGGTAAAGTGCTGGTGGATTTCGATTATTCCATCGCCGCGCGGCGCATTGGTGCGAAATCTCGCCTCACCGAAACGGAAATGTCCGCGTACTTGGCGGAATCGCCCTGGTTGGTTCGCTACGAAACGGGATTAGTCGGGCGGAAGGAATTTTATGAGGCGATTCGAACGGAAACGGGATTTTCCGGCACGTTGGAGGAGTTTTCCGAATATTTCGCCGACATCTTTACCGAGATTGTTCCAATGACCGTGCTGCACGCTGCGCTGCGAAGTCGAGGCGTGAAGACTTACATTTTTTCGAACACGAATGATTTGGCGGTCGAACATATCCAGGCGCGGTTTCCGTTTTTCAGCGGATTCGATGGATACATCTACAGTTATGAAGTAGGTGCGATGAAACCGATGACTCCGATTTATGAGGCGCTGGAAAAGCTGACCGGTCGCCGGGCAGCGCAAATTCTCTATATTGATGATCGTGAGGAAAATATTGCGGCGGGAGCGGCGCGAGGATGGCATACGATTTTGCAAACGGATCCAGCCATCACGCGGGACGGCGTCGCGAAATGGGGATTGCTAGGTTAATCCTTGGAGGAAAGTCGGAGAGCGTCACGGAGTGGATTTTAAGGCGAATTTGTTAATTCCTGAAATTCAAAGCCTTGAGGGGGCGATTTGACAACCAGTCGGGCTGTTGCTCCACTTTTTACGGGCTAATTGTTCCGGTCAGGCGACATTTTATCATTGAGTTCTCGGACTTTTACGCTAGCCTGAGCGCGCGTCAGGCTTCTGAAGTTCGATGATCCCCGAGAAACGACGGCTGATAGTGTTAGTCGGCTGATGGCGGTGCAGTCGTCCCGTGGACACAAGGACGGAGATGCAATTTTCCTGAACCGAATTACCAGTTGTTGAGTCAATTATTTCTATGTTGAAACGAAAAGATGCCCGAGCCACAACGTCTCGGAACAACAAAAACGCGGCTCGAGCCAAAGCTCCTTTGGCGCGACGACGTTTTGTGCTTCCCAGTGCGAAGCGAAAGGCTCAGGCAGAAGGTCAGTCAGAAAATCAAAATCACAACGTGACGGCAGCTCCCAAAGCGGAGACGCCGAAGACCGAAGACAAAAAAGCCGGAATATCAGCGCAGATGAGCGCGCTGACCAATCCGCACGCGAGTTCGGTCGATCTGACCGAAACCGTCAAAACGTTGCTCCATCTGGCTCAAGAGCACGGTTACATCACGTACGACGATATCAATGACGTTTTGCCGGACGGTCTGAATCCCGAAGACCTCGACACGCTCTTTACCAAGTTGCGCAGCCTCGACGTCGAAATCGTCGATCAGGCGGAGGTGCAACGCACGTCCAAGCAGGCTGAACCTGAGGAAGCCGAGGAAGACGCGCGGTTGGAAATCCTGGACGACCCCGTCCGGATGTACATGAACCAGATGGGCAAAGTCCCGTTGCTGACGCGCGAGCAGGAAGTTGAGATTTGCAAACGCATTGAAGACGCTGAAATCGAGATGAAGCAGATTGTTTACAGTCTCGGCTTCACCGCGAAAGAACACATTGCGATTGCGGAGAAACTTTTGTCCGAGCCGCCGAAAGAACGGTTCGACCGCGTGGTCATTGATAAGAAGGTGGCGAATCGCGAAGGCCATCTCAAAGACTTACGCCTGCTCATCAAGAAAGTGCGCCTCGCCGATCAAAAGGTGGACGAGAAGTACGCTGCGTGGCAGAAGGCCGCGCAGAAAGGGCGCAAAGAAAAACTTGGCAAAGAGTTCGCGAAGCTGAACACAAAGTTGCAGGAGTTGTTCCCGAAATTTGCGTACAAGCAAAAGGTCATTGAAGAAATGATCGTGGTGGCGGGTAACGTCCACGAAAAATTCCAGACCAGTTGGCGGCACATTCAGGAACTGGAACGCATGCGCGCTTCCGGCGAACGTCGTGCGCAGATTGAAGCTGAGCAGGCCCGCATCCGGACGCTGGAACATTTCGTCCGCATGACGCGCGAGGATTTTTACGCAGCCTTCAAAAACCTGAAGGACGCGGCCGATCGTGCGCATCGCGCCAAGACGCACATGGCTGAAGCGAACTTGCGTCTCGTCGTTTCCGTAGCGAAGAAATACACCAACCGTGGTCAGTCGTTCCTTGATTTGATTCAGGAAGGCAACATCGGTTTGATGAAGGGCGTCGAGAAGTTTGAGTACCGCCGTGGCTATAAGTTTTCGACGTACGCCATCTGGTGGATTCGTCAGGCGATCACGCGTTCCATCGCGGATCAGGCGCGCACGATTCGTATCCCGGTCCACATGATCGAGATCATGAACAAACTGTGGCGCGCGCAGAAACAACTGACGCAGGAGTTGGGGCGCGAACCCACCCCGGAAGAGCTGGCTGATGAAATGCACATGCCGGTGAGCCGCATCAATTCGCTGCTCAAGATGGCGCAACAACCCGTGTCGTTGCACGCGCCGGTGGGCGATGATGGCGACGTCAGCGTGGGCGATTTCATCGAAGACAAGAGCGCGGAGAATCCTTCCGACGTGACGAGTTATTCGTTGTTGAAGGAAAAACTCGGCGATGTGTTGACCACGCTCACGGAACGCGAACGCAAGATTCTCGAAATGCGTTTCGGTCTCGTGGACGGCTACGAACGTACGCTCGAAGAAATCGGCAAGATGTACAACGTCACGCGCGAACGTATTCGTCAGATTGAAGCGAAAGCGTTGCGCAAGTTGCGTCACCCGACGCGTGTCCGCCACCTGCAAGGCTTCCTCGACGGCGAAGATGCCGCGGCAGCCTGAGCGTGCGCGAGGTAAGAACGATTGCAACCGGGCGAACGCGTGTTCGCCCGGTTTTTCTTTCACGACGTTTTTCTTGTGGCGCAGCGCATCATTCGATTTGACACGCTGCGGGAGTTTGAAAATGATTTGCGCCCGGTTGCCAGAGTAGCTCAGGGGTAGAGCAGAGGACTCATAAGCCTTTGGTCGGGGGTTCGATTCCCTCCTCTGGCACCAAACCCTTCCTTAAAATGCGTATCACCACCGCTTTTTCCCGGGGTTGATTCATTGACTCTAACTCATCGTCTGGTAGTCTGCCCGCCTGTTTTCACGGTTTTTGCGACTGTTACAGAAACAACTCATTTATGGCCAAAACAAAATCGACCAAATACGTTTACACATGGGGCAACAAGAAAGCTGACGGCGACGGCAGCATGAAAGCGCTGCTCGGCGGCAAAGGCGCGAATCTTGCCGAAATGACCCGTATCGGTTTGCCGGTGCCTCCCGGTTTTACCATCACCACCGAAGTCTGCACGTACTACTACGCGCACAAGAAGACGTATCCGAAAGAACTCCGGAGCCAGATGGAGGCGGGTATCGCGAACATGGAAAAAATCATGGGCACGAAGTTCGGTGCCACTAACGCCATGCCGCTTCTGGTCGCGGTTCGCTCCGGCGCGCGCGATTCTATGCCGGGCATGATGGACACGATTTTGAATCTCGGCTTGAACGACCAGACTGTTCTCGCGCTTGAGAAAGCCACCGGTAATCCGCGCTTCGCGTGGGACTGCTATCGCCGCTTCATTCAGATGTATGGCGACGTGGTGTTGGGCGTGCAAAAGCGTCCGAACGAAGATCACGAGCCGTTTGAAACGGTCATCCACGGTCTCAAGCATGAACGCTATCATGCGGACATCGAAGACACCAAGCTGTCGGTTGATGATCTGAAGGAATTGGTAATCCGCTTCAAGTCGTTGGTCAAAGAGCGCACCGGCAAAGATTTCCCGAACAGTCCGTGGGATCAATTGCTCGGCGCAGCCGGCGCGGTGTTCGGTTCGTGGATGAACGATCGCGCGATTGTTTATCGCCGTAAATACAACATTCCGACGGAATGGGGCACGGCGGTCAACGTTCAGGCGATGGTGTTCGGTAACACCGGCGAGAAGTCCGGTTCTGGCGTGGCGTTCACCCGCAACCCGGCCAACGGCACCAATGAGTTTTATGGTGAGTTTCTGATTAACGCGCAGGGTGAAGACGTCGTTGCCGGCGTGCGCACGCCTGAGCCGGTGGCAAAACTCAAGGAAGCAATGCCTGCGAGCTACAAGGAATTGCTCAACGTTCGCAAGATTCTCGAGAAGCATTTCAAAGACGTTCAGGACATCGAGTTCACCA
>CALAYC010000055.1 GCA_937894935.1 uncultured Verrucomicrobiota bacterium | reverse complement strand
CAATGGAAACGGCAAAGGATGTTGAGGAAAGAGCAATGATAACTGCGCTTCGTCGTCGTTTCCTCCTTCAAAGGAAATTTTCTCGCTTCGCTCAGCCCCAGCCGAGGGCTTTGCCGCCCTGGTAGGTGATGAAGGCGAGCAGCCACGCCAATGTGCCCATGTAAAACCATTGGAAGAGGGGCCATTTCCAGGAGTTGGTTTCGCGGCGCACGATGGCGACGGTGCTGACGCATTGCAACGCAAAGACGTAGAACACCATCAATGTCACGCCGGTGAGCGTGGTGTAAACGAGCGATCCGTCAGGCCGGCGTTGTTCTAACAGTGTCTGTTCGAGCGTGGTCATGTCTTCATCCGCATCGCCGACGTTGTAAACGATGGACATGGTGCTGACGAATACTTCACGCGCAGCAAACGATGCAACGATGCCGATGCCGATTTTCCAATCGAATCCCAGCGGTGCGATCAGCGGTTCGATGAGATGGCCAGCGCGACCGGCAAAGCTGCGACGCAGTTGTTCGCCGGATTCCTCTTTATTCACGGCGGTAATCTGTTCCTCCAGTGAGGCGGTCTGCATTTCCGTGCTGCCGGTTGCCGTGTTGAGATGAACGCTCTGGAAGGAATTGGTGATCGCGGCGCGTTGGGCTTCAAATTCCGCAGCGCGGCTCTTGTCGCGGGGATACGTCATCAACGCCCAGAGGATGATGTTGATGGCGAGGATGACGGTGCCGGCGCGGGTGAGGAAAATTTTGGCGCGTTCCCAGATGTGGCGGAAAACGACGCGGGGCAGGGGACGTTTGTAGGGCGGGAGTTCCATAATCAACATGGGCGTCTCGCCTTTGAGCAGCGTTTTCTTGAACAGCCAAGCCATCAACAACGCCACAACAACGCCGAGGAGATACATTGCCAGCATCGTCAGTCCGCGCAGTCCAAGGAAGCCGAAGACATTAAATTTGGTGAACCCAAGATTGAGTTCGTAATTGAGATTACCGAGGACACGATCGGGAATTGTTGCTCCGATTAATAACGTATAAACCGGCAAGCGCGCCGAACAGCTCATCAATGGCGCGACGAGAATCGTTACAAGGCGATCCTTCGGACTTTCGATGGTGCGCGTGGCCATGATACCGGGGATGGCACAGGCAAACGAACTGAGCATGGGAATGAAGCTTTTGCCGTGCAGTCCCACTTTGCTCATCAACCGGTCCATGAGAAACGCCGCACGGGCCATGTAACCGGTGTCTTCGAGCAGGCCGATGAACAGAAACAACATCAGAATCTGCGGCAAAAACACGACGACTGCACCGACGCCGCCGACTACGCCATACACCAACAAGTCGCGCAAATCGCCTTCCGGCAACGCATCACCCAACCGACCGCCGCCCCATTCCAATCCCATCTCCAGCCAGGTCATCGGGTATTCAGCGAATTTGAAAATGCTTTGAAAGATGGCGGCCATGAGGGCTACGAAAATTATCGTGCCCCAGACTTTGTGCGTGACGATCCGGTCCAGCTTATCACTGAAGGTTTCGCCAGGCGGATCGAGGTTGACAGTGGCTGCGGCTTGAATTTCAGCGACGCGAGCGTAACGCC
Organism: uncultured Verrucomicrobiota bacterium; assembly: GCA_937894935.1. Taxonomy (GTDB): domain Bacteria; phylum Verrucomicrobiota; class Verrucomicrobiia; order Limisphaerales; family JADLHS01; genus JADLHS01. The sequence goes on along the minus strand of CALAYC010000055.1, from coordinate 18,647 downwards.
ATTCGATGGGAGCGCCGCGCCAATCGATGTTTGCTGCTTCGAGACGTTTGCGCGCGGCAGCAACAGCTTCTTGAATTTCCTGAGGATAATGACTGGACGAGGATGCGAGCGCCCTCTCGTTGCTCAGAATTAACAACGCTTCGGCAGTGGCTTGCAGGCGACGTTCTTGAAATGCCTTGGCCAACAAATCCGCCAGCGCCGTGGCTTCGATGCGGAACAGTCCGGGCAACTGACAGAACAAACGCGGTTTGATTTCCTGTTTGTTGTCGAGTGCGTGCAGGATTTCGGAGCGTAACGCTTTAGCGCCGAAACCGGTGCTGGCCACGATTGGCACAACCGGCACGCCAAGGTCGGCCGAAAGTTTCTTTGCATCAATCGTCTGGCCGAGTCCCTCGGCCACGTCGATCATGTTCAACGCGAGAATGGTCGGGTGACCCAGCTCAATAACCTGCGTGGCGTAATAGAGATTGCGTTGCAGGTTGGAGGCGTCCACGACCACGACAATCAGGTCGGGTTTGGGAATTTCCGGCAAACGTCCGAGCAGGACATCGCGCGAAACCTGTTCGTCGAGAGAGTTGGGGCTGAGGCTGTAAGTGCCGGGGAGGTCGAGCACGCGGATATCGCGTTCCGGCTCGACGCCGGTCATTTTGCCTTCTTTGCGTTCGACGGTGACGCCGGCGTAATTACCGACTTTGGCGCGCAGGCCCGTCAGGGCGTTAAAAAGCGTCGTCTTGCCGCAATTCGGATTGCCAGTCAGGACGACATAAGCCGGGGAATTTTTACCTGCCAAATTTCTTTTCTCAGCCTGCATCAAAGCCCGGGCAGGCTAAAGAGGCATGAAGCGAGCGGCAAGTTGGTTTTGGCGTTTCGATAACTCAATCTTGTGACGTGTACGGTGATGCTGAAGGCGCGATCGCGGAGATTGCGAAAATCAGCGGACGGATTGCAAATTGCATCTGGCGGCGAGAGGGAGAACGCCAGTTTGCTTCGATTTGGGGGAATTTCCGTTTGGCACAGTTCTCGCAAAGGAACGGGCGAAGCTGGAAATCTTTACCGCAAAACTTATGAAACGAAGAAACAACGCAATGGAAGACGAATCCGCCGAGAATCACTTGAAGGAAGTTTTTCTCGATGAACTGGCAGACGTGTTACACGCCGAAAAACAAATCACCAAAGCGCTGCCGAAAATGATCAAGGCAGCGGAATCCGACGAACTGCGCGAAGCGCTCGAAGAACACCTTCAGGAAACGGAAAACCAGATTGATCGACTGGAACAGGTGTTTGCCGAGTGTGATGCGAAGGCGAAAACCAAACCCTGCAAAGGGATGCAAGGCATCATCGAAGAAGGCGAAGAGATGGTGAAGGAAAGCAAAAACACTCCGGCGCTCGATGCGGTGATTATTTCCGCCGCGCAGAAAGTGGAGCATTACGAAATCGCCTCGTATGGCACATTGGCGGCCTGGGCCGAACAGATGGGCAACGATAACGCGGTACGATTGCTTAACGAGATTCTCGAAGAAGAAAAGGCGGCTGACGAGAAACTGACGGAGGTTGCCTGTTCAATGGCAAACGAAGCGGCGCAGGCTTAATTTGTTGGGCTGAATGACTCGGGGTCAGGAGCGGCTGGATCTGACGATTCAGCCGCTCTTTCTTGCACGCTGACGACGCGCCAGTCGGCGCGCGCTAATTTCTTACGCTACGGTTGTGCTTCAAGGCGGAAATATGCCGGGACGTTGTTTGTGGCGGCTGGAAGCAGGTGATTGACGGTGAAATTAGTGGCGCGAATCCAGTCGGTTTGCGGGGTCCAGTTCACGAGATCGCTGCTGCTGAGCAGACAATACCCGTGCCCGGGCGCGCTGGGCCAACTGAGACGCAGTTGGTTGTTTGGCAGAACGGTCGTCGTCAGGCGGAACGTCGGCGCAAGCAAACTTTCCGATGGTAATGCTTCAACGCGAAACAATTTGGTTGGTCCGTTGGTCACGACGCTGAACGTGTAAGTCGTATTTGTGCCGGTGGCGGCGATCAGGTCGCCAGCAGTCCAATGAACGCCGTTGGTGCTGGTGTGGATACGATAGGAGTGATTGGTAATCGAAGTCCATGAAAGACGGATGGTGTCGCTGCTCAGTTGTTGCACGTTCACGCGGAATGGCGGTGGCGGATTCACCGGATCTGTGCCCGCGACAAATTCGGCCCAATCACTGAGTCCATCGTGATCGGTGTCAGTTGTTGCGGTTCGTTCCGGATCAACGCTGCCGAACTGTGCTAACTCGTAGGAATCGGGCAGTTGATTGTTATTTGCGTCCGTGAACGTGTAGTTGCCGGTAAATGTAATCGTGCCGCCTTCGACCAGCGTGTTGGTTTGCGGCGGAGGCGTTTGGTAATGCGCGACGTCGCCGAATTGAATGACATATTGTCCGGGCGCGGCGTTGGTGATGGCGAGCCAACGGCCGGTGCCGGTACGGCCACTCGGACCGGTGAGCGCGAAGACGGATTGCCAGAGATTGTTCGTCACCTGAATTGTTCCCGGCACAATCGTTTCCATCGTGATGGAAACGTCATCAATGAGCCAGCCAAGTCGCGGCATGCCATCAATCGAGAACAGGAAGTGATACCAGATGATGTAAACGACGTTACCGAGGTAGGGAGTAAGGTCGATTTCGAATTCCTCCCAGCCGAAGGAAAAATCTTCGCCAAATTGATGCAACAGGACCGGGGCAGTGGTGATGTTGGTCAGGATTTCAATAGCCGCGAGTTGAATTTCGAAATCACCTTGCGCGAGAAAATCGTATTTGTGCTGAAAGCGCAACGTGGCTTTGTTGCCGCCGGTCAACAGAATGCCGGGGCTGATCAGATAACTTTCCATCTGACTGACGTTGCCGCCGTCGAGAATGCTGCCCCAGACGTTTGAACCGGAATACGCGGATTCGCCACCGCCCGGCGTGCCGCGAGTCCAACCCGATTCCGATTCATCGCTGATAATCACGCTCCAGTCGGTATTGTTGGTTTCGAGGTTGTCGAACCACGGCGGCGCGAAAGGCTCCAGCGTGGTGAATTGATAGGGTGAACCATTGCCGATCGAAGTGCTGGTGTTGCCGGCGCGGTCGCGACTGGTCACGCGAAAATAATAAGTCGTGTCAGGCTTCAGGCCGGTCAGCAAAATTGCGTGCTCAGTTGTCAGCGCGGCATCGTATTCGACCTGATTGTTGGGAAAACCTTGCGGTGACTCACCGTATTGCACGAGCGAATCGGCAGGCTTGGAAGTGGTCCAATAAACGTAGGCTTCGAGATAGCCGGGCTCGACTTCGACCGCGAAAATTTCCGGCGGGACGATGTCGAACGTAGCGGTCGCTGTGCGGTTTGCTGCTGCTGACGCATCGAAATATTCTGCCTGGATCGTGTCGCTCGGTGTGGTGACGTAGATGCCGGGTGCGCCACTGTTGGTCGTAGCAAACAGGACGTTTCCACGGAATACTCCGGGACGAGCGGTTTCGGTGAGTGTGAGTGCGAGTTCGTTGGTTCGTTGTGGACTGCGAATCGTGACCGGAACCGTTCCACTGCCGCGCAAATCCGCATCTTCCACTTCTACCACGGCAAGACCGGGCAACGAATAAACGTCGCTATCCAGAGTGATTGAACTTGTGTTCGGTGGCGGCGCGAGGAAATCGAGCGCCCGTTTGAGCAGTCCGGCGCGATTGTTTCCGATGCCGCTGCCGAGCGGAACGGCATCCAGTGGAAACGAGAGATAAACGACGCGTCCGGGCAAATCCACGCCGGGCCGTGGTGAACGGATGCCGACGATTCCACCGTCAGCCAGCAGGACAGGCGTGGCGTTGGTGGTTGGTGCGATCCAATCTGACGGATCGGAAATGCCGCCTGCGCCGAGAATGAAAAGCAATTCTTCGTACGGCGAATAATCGAGGAATTCGATATCAATGCCTGCGCCCACGGGGTCGCTGCCAAAGCCGACGATTTCGTTCACCGGAACGTCTTCAACATGCGATTGAACCTGAAGGATATCGCGCACGAAACCGGTTGCGCCGGCTTCTCCGAGTCGCGTGACCGCTTCCATCGACGCGATGAAGAGCGAGCCACCGTTTGTCACGTAAGCGGCGATGGTTTGAATCTGCGCGGGAGTGGGTGCCATCAATTCGTCCATGCGCCAGATGACCGAGCGATAGGATTGAAGTTGTTGCAGTGTCGGAAAACTGCCGGCGCGGGCATCGAACACGCCGTAACTCGCGCCGATGGCGTTTAACGCGTCAGTGTAGCCGGAGAGCGGTGGCGCTGAAATCAATCCGCCAAAATCGGTGTAGGAATCCACCAACAGAACGAGCGCGGATTGTGAGTTGGTGGCGAAGAAGAACGCGCCACCGTTGTTGTTCGTCGCGCGATTGCCGGCTTCATCCTGTGCCACGGCATAAAACTGAATTGCTGCGCCAGCCGGTAGATTGGGCAATGGAAATTCCTGGCTGAAATCGAAAACGAAATTCGTAACGACGAAATTCGGCGTGATCGAACCGTAATATAATTCGCCGCGTGCCAGTTCATCGGTATCCCACAGAATTGTGAGTTGACCGAATTGATTGGTAGCGTGAATGCCAGTGAGCTGCGGCGGCAATAAATCCGCTTCGGCAAAGAAACTTCGCGTTGCCGCCGGAAGCGCATCAACATAACGCGCTTCGATGACGTCGAGATGTGCGACCTGCAAATTGCCATCGGCTGTCGCCGAACCGGTAACAATGGCGACCAGACCGGTGAAAACTCCATGTGAACCGTGCGCAAACAATGTGACAACTTCGCCGGCGGATTCTGTGGTGCTGCGCAGTTGGACTGTGGCGCTGGACTGACCGGCAAGATCGTAATCCACCAGCGTGAGCTCGATTTGGTCTGGCGCACGGTAAACGCGGCGATCAAACGTGACGATGCCGACTCCCGGCGCCGCAAACGTTCCGGACACAACCAGCGCGAAATCCTGATCAATGGCCGGAGAATCGCGTCGCGCATCTTCGACGACCCGTGTGCCGCGCACGCGAATCACGTATTCGCCCGGTACCGGGGCGTTGAGATGGACGGCTTCGACGTTGTTAATCGTATCGGGCAACGGCGCGTTCGGAATGGATTCTCCATCGGAGAAGCGATTGCCGCGAAAGAGTTCTCCGGTCGGCGCAATGACTTCGAGGTCGAGATCGTTGACCAGCGCAATTGCAGCGGCAGGCAGGCCGGGAACGTCCGTGTAGGTGAGGGTGATTTTCAACGGTTCATCGGCACTCCCAATCAGAATCCGTTTTTCAAACACGCCACCGTTGGTGAGCAAAACGGTTTGATCGGTGAATTCGTAGTTGCGTGTTGAAGCGATCAGCGCGGGCAGATTGACGCGTCCCCAGCCTTCGTCGTTGTTCGGCACGGCGTCAGTGGTCAGGCCGTCATCCATATCGGTGGCGGAATTGATTAACGCGGCTTTGACGAGAGCAGGGGAGGGAGTCGCGCCGCCGCGAGTGGCGCGCCAGTATTGAACGAAAATTGCCGCCGCACCGGACACTTGCGGACCGGCCTGACTCGTGCCGCCTTGATAAAGGTAATTCCCGGATATCGGCCACCATGCGAAGGCGTCGTTTGCGTAAATCGAACGCAGGGAGGCAATCCAACTGCCGGGGGCGACGAGGTCAGGTTTGATGCGGCCATCAGCGCACGGGCCGCGACTGGAAAAATCCGCCATCGCATCGCGACCATCGGCATAGATGGCAAATTCATCGATCGGTAGATTGAAGCGGTCATTCTGCGACGCGCCGGTGGCGATGACATTTTTGGCGACAGCCGGACTGCCGATAGTTTGATAATTCGGTCCGGCGTTTCCGGCGGAAAATTCGAGGATGTATGGTTGGTCGCCGAGCGCCAACAGATCGGCATCGCGCACGAGTGCGTCGAATTCCATAGCACTCACGTCGTAGTGACCTTGCGTATCGTCGCCCCAACTGTTCGAACCGATGTCCGCACCCGCGCGTTTGGCATCGCGCGTCAGGGTTTCGAAACTCGGCGGCGGCGCGTAATTTCCTGCCGCGTCAAACAACCGTTGTCCGATCAAACTCGCTCCGGGGGCAACGCCGAGTCCATAAAGAAAGCCATCCTCATCGGTTTCGCCGATCGAGCCGTTGCCGGCGATGATTCCGGCGACGTGTGTGCCGTGACTGTGTTCATCGGCGGCGTCTTCGAGTTGCCCGGGGTTGCCATAGTAAAATAACGCCTTCACACGGCCTGCGATATCCGGATGGATAAAATTCGTATCGCCGCTGTCGAGACCGCTGTCGGCTACGGCAACCGTCACGCCGGAACCGTCGTAACCGAGTGATTGCATCAACGTCTGATTTCCCGGACCGTCACCGGCGATGATGCGGGATGAAACTTCGTCGAACAACTTCATGCGCGGCGCGGGTTCAATCCAGAGCACGGCGTCGGAGGCGGCGAGGGAGTCGAGTTGCGATTTGGAAATTGCGCCCCGCAGGATGCGTCCGGACGCGAGTCTGGTTTCGTGAGTTAATTGAGCGAATCGGCCTTTGGCCTGTTGCGCGTCGCTTTCGCTCGTTTCCGCGGCGAGAACCACGGCGACTTCAACGCGTTCGTCAGCGGCGGCAAGACGCTGTTGCACGCGCGGATCAAATTTTTGTTCCGGACGAAAAGCGCCAACGAATTGCACGAAATCGAGTGCGCGAATTTCGTCGGGGGCGATATTCTTAAACTTCGCGACAAACGCATCCTCCGGTACGTAGCGAATCAAAGTGACGCCGAGAGCAGCGAGTTGTTTGCGCCATTCAGGTTGAAGCGGGCTGTGAAATTGAACAACAAATAATCCCGTCGTTTTCGCAGAGGCCGCGCTGCGCTGTGAAGCGATGCCTGGCGCAGGCAATTCAGTTGGAAAGGGATGGCGCAGGTGGATGGGTTTAGGATTCTGCGCCATCGCCACGGACGCCAACAGCACTCCAACGCAAATCAACAGGCTGCTGATACGTCGTGCGAAAGCAGGGAACTTCACGCTGCGCACCGTAACCGAGGAGGCGCGGATTTACAAGATGAGGGTTTGTGGCGGTTCACTTAATCGCGGCATTTTTTGGCGGATTCAGATTCGCAGCCGCTGAGGTAACGAGGCAGACTTACTGAGAAATACGAGGAGTTTCCGCCTCCTCACGTCGGCGGCTACAAGTTGGCGGTTACAGTCGGGGCGACGGCCCGGTGGATTTTCAGTCACAGTTCCACGGATTTTCCGGCGAGAAGGAAGTGTATCCAGCAATTTGTCACCGGGCGGCGGAAAATTTTCTCAAGCGCGCAGGCGTAAACTTCCAGTTGCGGCGCGTAATGTTTCACTTTCGCGGTGAGCCCATCGTCATCCACCGCATCCGTTTTGAAATCGAGTAACCAGATTTCTTCTTGCAGCAGCACGGCCAAATCCACCTGACCTTGCACGACAATAAAATCGTCCGCAGCCAGTGGAGTTGCGCCAAACGATTTCAGCGGGCGCAGGTCGTCGTTGCCGAGTCGCGCGGTGAACGGCATTTCGCGATTGATGGCAGCAGCGGGAACTTTGCGGAGTTTCACGCCGATCTCGGATTGCCAGAATTGGCCCAACGCTTCGAAGTTCAACGCCGCGACCTGTTCATCCGTCAATGCGCCGATGTCGCGCAAACGCTCGGCTTCGTTACGAAGATCAAGATTCGTGGCCGTGCGTTCGATAGTGACGAACTGCTGAAATGTGTGATGCGCAATACCGATTTCTGCCGCGGACAATTTTTCCGCGCGCGGAAATCTCAAACGCGAAGGTTCGGGACGATAAAACTGTCGCGCTTCGTCATCGGTTTCGTCGGCAATGCGACGGCGAATGGCGGTAACGGTTGTTTTGGCGGGTTCAAGCACCGCGTTGGCGAAGGGATATGGTGTCGCAATGCGCGATTGAATTTCCGCCATTTGTTCCGCGTTGGGACGAATGGATTCGTCGGCAGGTTGCTCAGAGTTGTTTTGAGCAAACGCAATGTCTGCTGAGTGAAATCGCCAGGCGAACAGTTCGTTCTGTCCCTCCGTGTCGCCGGTCCAGTTTTCCGGTTGCGTGGCGTTAGTGAACCACAGACGCAGCCAATCGAGAAAACTGTTGGCTTTGAGCAAAGCGTGATCCGTCAGCGGAATCGAATTTTTCCAGCGATTCAATTCGTCTTTGCGTCCGGCGCTGCCGACGAGTAGAAGTGTGTCGCGCGCGCGCGTCATCGCCACGTAGAGCAGCCGCAATTCTTCTCCGAGTAACGCGCGGCGTTCGCGTTGCGCGGCGTGCCAATGGGCGAGACTGGGATATTTGCTACGGGAACGAGGCGGCAGGATTTTCGGTGCGAGACCGGTGTCTTTGTTCAGCAAAATATCGCCGCTGAGATCGCGGGTGTTGAAACGCGTGCCGAGACCGGCAAGTACGACAACGGGAAATTCCAATCCTTTGCTCGCGTGAATCGTCATAAGGCGCACGGCGTTTTCATGCACCGCTTCCGCCGGTTGATGATCCACTTCGGCTTCTTCCTGTGCGGCGATGAATTGCAAGAAGCGAAACAATCCTTCGCGATGAAACGGATCAAAACGTCGCGCCATGTCAATCAGTCGCCGTACGTTGGCGACCCGTTCCGCGCCGCGATCTTCAGCAAGTAACAAGGCTTCGTAATACGTTTCCAGCAACGCTGTTTCGAGGCAATGCGTCAGTGGTGCATGACGAATCAACTCGCGCCAGTGATGAAACTGTTGGCAGAACGTAACGACTCGAGTGTGGAGTTCCGGGGGAAGACGCGGAGGGTTGTGCGCAAGTTTTTGTAACGCGGTCCAGAGCAGACCGCCGGGTTCGGCGCAACGAATTTGCGCGAGAGCTTCGGCGGACAAACCGACAAACGGCGAGCGCAGCACGCCGAGCAACGGCAAATCCTGAAGTGGATTGTCGAGCAAGCGTAACAGATTCAAGACATCGGCGACTTCCTGCGCGTTGAGAAATCCAGCCCGCCCGGCGTGAAGCGGAACGCCGACATGATGAAACGCTTTCGCAAACATTTCTGTGCGACCGGTTGTGGCGCGGAGCAGCACGACCATGTCGGAATATTCCACCGGTCGAAAACCGCCCGTGTGACGATCCCAAATCTGATGCTGCGATTCTTTGAGTGCTCGCAGTTGCGTAGCGATGAGGCGCGCTTCGCGTTCGGCGGTTTGAAGATCGGCGGGTGTTGAGCCGGAAGAATCGCCTTCGTCAGATTCGCTGTTGCCGTTTAGAGAATCGTCTTTGGTGATTACGTGCAACTGGACGCGTGGCGTGGAATCGTTTTGCGCCGATAGCGCTGCACGTTCAGCCGGAGCGCCAAACTGCAATTCGGCGGCGGAGTCGTAAACAATTCCGCCGAGCACCGGGCGCATGAGCGCGCGGAATACGGGATTGATAAAGCGCAGCAAACCTTCCGCGCTACGAAAGTTTTCGGTGAGTGCGATGACGCGCCCCGAGCGAGAGCCATCAGCCCAGGCGGTTTCGTAATTCTGGAAAATTCGCGGATCAGCGAGGCGAAAGCGATAGATGCTTTGCTTCACGTCGCCGACGAGGAAACGATTGGCTTCCGCGCCGTCGCGACTGATGGCGCGGAGAATCGCATCCTGCGCAGCGTTGATGTCCTGACATTCGTCCACGAAAACGAAACGGAATTTTTCGCGACAGGCGCGAGCGATCTCCGTCGATTGACCGTCGTTTGTGAGCAGCAATCGCAAGGCAAATTGTTCCTGATCGGCGAAATCAATGCCGCCGAGTTCGCGTTTGGCCTGAGTGAATGCCGTGCTGAACTCCTGAGTGAGCCGCAACAGCGTGAGCATGGATTCGCGCGACCACTGCCAATCTTCCGCAAGCGCTGAGCCGTTGTTTTGCGCAAGGTCGTGCAGAAACGTTGCGCCTTCAAAAAAGCCTTTGATCGGATCGCGAAAGTTTTTCTTTAAGCCATCCCATTTCGATTGATCAGCTTGAAGAATGGCAGCGAGCTGAGTCGCGATATCGTCGAAGTTTGAATTGCTGGTGATTTGATCCAGCGCGTTGGCGCAGGCACGGACGGTTTTCGAGCCGTTGGCATAAGGCTCGATAGTGTCGCGCCATTCCTGTTTCCAATCGCATACGGCAGCGGCGAATTGTTCACGCCATGCGTCTGGCTCGGGGTTGTTGAAAAGTGCGAGTTGCGTGGCGAACCACGCGTCAGGATTGGCCAACGTCTGCGCGTAACGATGAATTTTTACGACGAGCCGGCGGATGTCGTCGTCGTTGCCGCGACCGTAAGTGCGAATCAGTTCGCGCACGGCGGTGGATTGCGACGTGTCACTCGCGTAATGGCCGAGCAGCAGTTCGTTGAGAACGGTATGGATGAGTGGTTTGGTTTGCGTGTCGTCGAGCACGACGCACGCGGGGTCGAGGCCGAGCGCGTGAAAATGGCGACGGACGAGGTCGAGACAGAAACTGTGCAGCGTGGAGATCGGCGCGTGATCGAGCAGCGCAATTTGCTCCGTCAGCCATGCGGCCAAATCGGAATCTGCCGGAGCGGCGGCGGCAGCGTCGCGTAATTTTTTGCGGATACGTTCGCGCATTTCGGCAGCAGCGGCTTCCGTGAACGTCACCATCAAGATTTGTTCGATGGAACAGCGTTCGCGCAGAATCAAATCGAGGCAGCGTTCGGTGACGGTGCTGGTTTTGCCCGTGCCAGCGCCAGCGGCGACGAGAACATTTCCGCGCGCGATAATGGCGGCGTGTTGTTGCGAAGTGGGCGCGCCTGAAGTTTGTTTGGAGCCTGGTGCTTTCATTTCTCCTTTTTCTCCGGCTTGCTCAGCGTGCGGAACGGTTGCGTCCAGGGATCAAATCGGCAGACGGTGGCGTAGTCGCAAAAATGGCAGGCGATTTCCGTGCCTTTGCGAAACGGCGCGGCAGTGATTGTGCCTGTATAAATTTCGTTACCGAAGCGGCGCAGATTTTCCGTGGTGCGATTCAACAGGTCGCGAAACGCTGCGGCGTCCATTTGATTGCGGGACAGGGGATGAGTTTTGAACTGCTCCTTGGTGCCGCGCGGATCGAGTTTGTTGTAGTGCGTGGCGTCGAAGCGCCCGACGTATTGAAAACCTTGACGAATCACGGTGTCCGGATCTGCCAGCGCATCGGCGCGACGTTTTTCCGAAGCGAATTCACCGCGCAGGTTGACGTAAAAAACACCGGCAGGCGCGATGGAATTGACATTGAACGTGGCGCGAACATCCGGCAATTGCTCCAGGACGGCGAGATATGCGGGGAGTTGGAGTTGCAGGCCGTGATGAAGTTTGACTTCGTCCGGTTTGCGACTGCTGGATTTGTAATCCACAACGACGGCGAGCGCTGTGCCGGTGGATGGGTCGCGCCAGAGATCCACGCGATCGATGCGACCGCGCAAAAGCAGCGCGCGACCGCGATCGAGTTCGATTCGCCACGCGGGCCACGGAGAATTGTTGCTGAGGCCGAAACCGGTCTCTACGAGAACGGGATCAAATTGATAATCGCGCGCCCAACCGATGAGCACGCGGACGAGTGTTTCCAAAGAGGTCAGCAGATGTTCTGCGGCAAAATGGCGCGCCGGGTCGCTGAGCAACAGACCATGACGATATTCCGGAAGAATGCGTTCGCCGATGCGGCGGACACGAGTCGCAGCCTGATCCGGCGTGATGTCGCGCCAACGAAGATTTTCCGAGCTGAGTTCGTGATGAAAGCAAGTTAGCACTTCGTGTTGAAACGAACCGCGCTCCCGGGAATCGAGATCAAACTTCTTTCGTTCGGCAGCGCGCAGACCGTGGCTGACGAAAAATTTGAACGGGCAGGCTGCGAAATTTTCGAGCGCGCTGATGGAGGTGGCGAGTTCCGGACCGTAGAGTTGCGCGGCCACATCAAGTGAAAGCCGGTCGGGCGCGGTGGCAATCTGCCGAGCTTTCGTGAGCGCGGAACTGAGTTGGGGGAACCGTTCTGAATCGAACGACCAATGTTCGGTTTGCGAATTCGGCGAGTCAGAGTTTCGCGTCGCGCGAATGGCCGGAGCGACGATTTCGTTGACGTGTTCAACGTCGGTGAACGGCGCGGGCGCATGCCAGGATTCGATTTCCAGTGCGGGAAAAATCTTCTTCAGATGATCAAAGAAAGCAGAGCGATTCAATGGATTGCCGCGTGCGTTGGTTTGGGCGGCGGTTAAAACGAGGCGTTCGCTGGCGCGCGTGCAGGCGATGTAGCCATAGAACCATTCGTGGCCGAGGCGATGGCGGAGCGATGCGCCGAGCGACGCACCGTGAAGTTGAAGCGTGTCGCGTTCGAGTTCGGTGAGCAACGGGTCTTCCTGCGGCGGTGCGGGAAATACACCTTCGTTGAGACCGAGCACGAGCGCGAGTTTAAGATTGGGATTGCGCGAGCGATCAATCGCGCCGATGAGCACCTGATCGAGTGTTGGCGGGATGACGCCGATGGTGAGATTCGCGAGACCGGCTTCGAGAATGGGCAACCAGTCGCGCAGCGGCAGCGCTTCGGTCGGAAAAGCGCGCGTGAGATTGTCGAGCCACTTGGTCAGTTGCGTGAGAACGGTCGAGTGAATCGCCGAAGGTGTTTGGTTAAGGGCAAATTCTGCGGCGGAATCGGTCCACCGGGTCAGCGTTCGTTCCACATCGAGAGCGAGCCAGAATTCGCGCAGCGCGGCGGCGAGTTGTGTTCCGGAAAGCGGCGCGACGGTTTGTTGTGCAAGCGTGAGAAACGGAGGAATCAATTTTTGTCGCAACGCTTCGGCGCGTTCGGCGACAGTGGGTTTATCCGGCAACGAAAGAGCTTTTTGCCACGCATTGCCTTCCCAACCGAATTCGAGTGCGGCGTTTTCGAGCCAATCAATTTCGCTTTCGCTGACGGACGTCAGGCCGGTTTTCAGCGCACCAAACCAATCGGCATGACGCCAGCTAAACGCGACACTGCGCAAGGCGTAGCGCGTGAGTTCGGCGAGCGGGTGATGCGAGACGGATTCGCGGCGATCGAGAAAAATGGGAATGTCGTAACGCGCAAAAACGCGGCGCAGCGTATCGCCATAACCATCGAGCGACCGCACGAGAACCGCGGCATCGCGATAACGACCACCCGCGCGAACGAAGCGACGGATTTCTCGAGCGGCCAGGGTGGCTTCGGCTTCGGGATTTGCGCAGACAAAAGCGGAAATGCTGCTCGGACGTGAATTTGCCGGAGTAGGTGATTTGTCCGGCCACAAAGATTCGAGATGTGCGAGTTCGAGATTGCCAATAAAGCGCGTGGGTTGATTAACGCCGGGCAAGGTTTCAATCGTTACCTGAACGTCCGGCAGTCGGGAAATTTTTTCGTGACAGCGGAGAAACGTTTGACCAATGACGGCCCACGGCGAAAGCCAGCTTGGTTCGGAACGGATTTCGCCGGGCAGACAGAAGGCGAGCGTGGCATGTTGCGAGAGCGGGACGACTGCGGCGAGGAGGTCGAGTTCCTGCGCGGTGAGTTCCGCGAAACCATCGAGCCAGAGACCGGCGAGCGGAAATTGTTGTTTCTCGGTTGTTGTTGGAAAGCTCGTGCGCAGGCGCTCGGCGGCTTCGTCTTGCACGCTGTCGAGGTCTTTCAGGTCGTGCGTTCGCAGCCAATCCAGATAAGCGCGAAGCAGCAGCGCGAAATCGTGCAGCTTGTCGCGGAGTTGCGCGGGATGAGAAATTTTTTCCGCGAGCGCGCTGAGATGACGCGGCGAAATCTGATGGCGTTGCAATTCGCGCAACAGAAGGCTGAGACGCGTGGCAAAGCCGGGTAAACGCGCAGTCGCATGAAAGAGTTTCAGCTCGGCGCGATGTTGATTCAGCAACGCGCGCAGAACCATCACGCGTCCTTCGTCGTCGAGCCAATTAGCTTCGGTGATCGCAGATTCGCCAAGAACGAATTGAGCGAGGCGATCGAATGAAAGAATTTGCAGGCGCGTGTAACCGGGGAGTTCGGGGTCGGCGAGCAACTGGCGTTCAAGTTGAAACGTGGCTTGTTTCGGCGCAAGCAAGAGGAGCGGCGGACCGTCGGGCACGGCGATTAATTCACGACGGATTTCTGCGAGGCAGCGGAAGGTTTTGCCGCTGCCGGCGGGGCCGAGCAGAAATCGCGTTTGCACGGGGACGTTTTAATCGCTGGTCGGGCCAGAGGCAAAAGAACAAAGATTTTTATTTCCGAGGGTGAGACGGCGTTTGTCGGTAGGGTGTTGGAGTGGTTTGGCTGATGTTCATATTAACCGGCGCTACTATTTTAGAAAAATGATTGAAACCCCGTTCGCCTTACGCATCATGCCATGCAGAGGTGAATGGGTTGTTGTCGGCGCGCGATGGATGCGCCGTGCGGCGACAACCCGGCGGCAGCCAGCACCTCCACGATGAGCACAAGCGATCTACGATTGCGGTTTCAGTTTCGGCCCAAACTTCTTGAAACAATTCCGGGTTATTCACGCCCGACCTTTTTCGCCGACCTTGCGGCCGGCCTCACGGTCGGAGTCGTTGCGTTACCACTGGCAATGGCGTTGGCCATTGCGTCCGGCTTAAAACCGGAAGTGGGCATCTACACAGCGATTGTCGGAGGATTATTAATTTCACTTTTAGGTGGTTCACGCGTGCAAATCGGTGGACCGGCGGGCGCGTTCGTGCCGTTGCTGGCGCCGATTGTCGCTGTGCATGGCCCGCAGGGATTGGTGGCGTGCGCGTTAATCGCCGGTGTCATTCTGATTGCGCTGGGCGTCACGCGAATGGGCTCAATGATCCGGTTCATTCCGTATCCGGTGGTGATCGGGTTCACGAGCGGAATCGCGGTAATCATTCTGAGTACGCAATTGCGCGATTTCTTCGGTCTGTCGGCGACGTTGCCGGCGGATTTCATCGGGAAGCTGATCGCGTTGGCGACGGATTTTCATCCGAACTGGGCGACGGTGGCGATGGCGTCTGTGGGCGTGGCGATGATCTGGTTCTGGCCTGCATCGTGGGCGCGGCGCGTGCCGGCTTCGATTGCTGTCATTCTGCTGGGGGGCGTCGTCACGGCGGTTTTTCAATTGGGCGAACGTTGGGACATTGCGACGTTGGGCAGTCAATTCGGCGCGATGCCGCGCGGATTGCCGGCGCCGCACGCACCGATGTTGTCCTGGGAAACCTGGCAGGCGTTGTTGCCGGCGGGAATGACGGTGGCAGTGTTGGGGGCGATTGAATCGTTGCTGTGTGCAGTGGTGGCGGACGGGATGATTGACGATCGGCATGATTCCAATCAGGAACTCGTCGGGCAGGGCATCGCGAACATCGCGTGTGCTTTCTTCGGCGGAATGCCGGCGACGGGTGTGATTGCGCGCACGGCGACCAATGTCCGCAGCGGCGCTCGCACGCCGGTGGCGGGAATCATTCACGCGGCGACGTTGTTGCTTGTGTTGTTGTTGGCGGCGCCATTGGCGAGTCATATTCCACTCGCTGCATTGAGCGCGGTGCTAGTGGTCGTGGCGTTGCGGATGGGCGAATGGCATCACTTCCGACGCTTGAGTCGCTGGCCGAAGAGCGATGTGGCGGTGTTTCTGACAGCATTCATTTTGACGGTGGTGACAGAATTGCCGGTGGCGGTCGGCGCGTCGCTGGTGTTGGCGTCGGCGTTATTAGTGAAACGCTTGTCCGAAACCACCAGTGTCAGTGCAGATGAAGAAGTGACGCAGGCGAATGCGCCCGGACAAACGGCGACGGGTCGTGAAGTGCCAAAAGGTGTGATGGTGTTTCGTGTGTTTGGCGCGTTTTTCTTTGGCGCGGCGGATAAATTGGAAACGTCGCTGCGACGCGCAGGACAATTACCGGAGGTTTTGATTTTAAGAATGCGCGACGTGCTGGCGCTGGATGCAACCGGGCTCGATGCGTTGGAGGATTTGTACGAAAAACTACGACGAAACGGGAAACATCTGATTTTGTGCGGGCCGCATTCGCAACCGATGATTGCGTTGACGCGCGCAGGATTCATTGATCGCATCGGATTGGACAACGTCTGCGGCGACATGGAGGGTTCTCTCGCCCGCGCACGGGAATTGTTGCAATCGCGGAAAGCCTGATTCTTCGCAGCGACGTCAATCGCACGCTCCTTTTCTGAAAATCTCGGCCGCAGAATGACGCGGAGAAGTGAGTTTTTGTTTTCGCTCGCTGCCGTTTTGAAATTCGCCGTTTCTCTTCCGACAAGCTCGTCTATGTTGCTCGCGTGCAATCGCTCGAAAACCAATTGACCGATTTGCCGGTGCTGAATCAGGTGACCGTTCCGGACCTGTGGCAGCAGCAGGCAGTGGCGGCATTGCGCGAAGGCAAGGATGTGGTGGTGCAGGCGCCGACGGGTTCGGGCAAGACGCTTATCTTCGAGTTGTGGTCGAATCACGGGAAGCCGCGCGGTCAGGCGATTTATACTGTGCCGACGCGGGCGTTGGCCAACGACAAACTTGCTGAATGGCGTGCGCGCGGTTGGGATGTCGGCATCGCTACCGGTGATCTTTCCGAAAACCTGCAAGCGCCGGTCATCGTGGCAACGTTGGAGACGCAGAAAAATCGGATGATTGCGGGCGACGGACCGACGCTGCTGGTAGTGGACGAATATCAGATGATCAGCGATCCGGATCGCGGGTTGAATTATGAACTCGCGCTTGCCCTTGCACCGGCGCACACGCAATTGCTGCTGTTGAGCGGCAGCGTTTCGAATCCGCATCACGTCGTACAATGGCTCAATCGCCTCGGACGCAAAGCGGTTCTCATTCGTCATGAACATCGGCCGGTGCCGTTGGATGAAGTCTGGGCGAATCATCTGAATTATCATGTGCCGTCGGAGATTCGCGGTTATTGGGCGCGATTGGTGGCGAAAGCGTTGGCGGAAGATCTCGGGCCGATTTTGATTTTTGCGCCTCGCCGACAAGGAGCGGAAAGCATGGCGGCGGATCTCGCCCGCAATCTGCCGACGCCGAATCCGCTGCAACTTTCCACGGAGCAAAAACAGATTGTCGGCGAACATCTCGCTAAGATGCTCAAGAGTCGCATCGCGTATCATCACAGTGGATTGAGCTATGCGGCGCGGGCGGGAGTGATTGAGCCGTTGGCGAAGGCGGGACAATTGCGCGTGGTGGTGGCGACAATGGGATTGGCGGCGGGGATTAATTTTTCGCTGCGCAGCGTGGCGTTGGCGGGAGAATCGTATCGGCGTGACGCGGTGGAACATCCGTTACGCGCGGATGAAATTTTGCAGATGTTCGGTCGCGCGGGCCGACGCGGATTGGATGAAACGGGTTACGTGTTGATCTCGGCGAATGAAATCCGATTGCTCGATGCGCGGGCGTGTCATTTGTCGCGCAGTGGTGCGGTGGACTGGGGCGCGTTGCTCGGGTTGATGCACACGGCGGCGGAGCAGGGGAAGACGCCGTTCGCGGAAGCGGTGCGCGCGCAGGAACGGTTGTTCACGACGAAGCCGATTCTGTTGGGCGTGGAAGAGTCCATGAAACATCCGGACGTGCCGTGTGGTTTGCACACTGATGCTGAACGTGCGCGGCATGTGCGCAAACGGCAACGCGAGATGTTGAACAGTCGCGGCGAATGGCAGGCGTATCCGGTGACGGTGGAAAAACCGTTGCGAGAAATTGTGGTGGGAAATCGCGTTCGCTCGGGACGCATCAATGGAACGGGATCGTCCGACTTCCTAAATGTGCCGGTTGATCAGGCTTCGAAGGTCGAAGGTTTGCCTGTGGTTTCTAATCCGGAGCCGGGTGACGGCGAGCGCATTTCGAAAACGGAATTTCGTTCCGTGCTCTCGGAACAGGCGGCGTTGGAGAAAATCGGCACGGGAATGATTGTGGTGTTGGAAGAGCGCGACGATGGAACGAAAATTTACGGTCGCGCTTCAACGGTTGCCGATGTGCTGAATGGCGATCGCGTCATCATCGCAAAGTGGGTGCGGCGATTGACGAATTGGAACGGGCGACAGGCGGAGTTACAGGTTTGGAACGAAAAGATAGCACCGCTCCTGGAGCACAAACTCGCAGGACAACACACGCCGGTGGTGAAGTTCGTGAAGCAGGCGCAGCGGATTCTGGTTTACGTGAGTCTTGCGGATTTGACGATGCGTGTGCCGGTGGACAACTACGGCGTGGCCATCTGGAAACCGATCGAGCGCGAAGTGCTGCCGTATGATTGCGCGCAATGTTCGCTCGTTGAAGTGTGCAAGAAATTGCCGACGGCGACCGGCACGGCGTTGATGTGGCGGCGGTTGCAACTCGTGGATGCGGAAGGTAAGCCGACGTTGCGTGGCCGCGTGGTGAGTTTCTTTCAGCAAGGTGATGGACTGGCGATTGCAGCGGCGTTGGAGGATGAGCGTTATCCGCTGGATGAATTGATTTACGACATTGCGAATCTCGACGCGGGATTTCGTTTTTGTGGCGATGAAAATCGGTATGCCGGGCGACTGGCAATTGCGTGTCACGAGAAATATCAACTGCAAACAATTCCGGGGTATCTCGAAAACGGCTTGCCGCCAAAGTACGGGTATGGCGCGGAAGCGGTCGTGCAGTCCTACGCGGAGATCCGCGAACAGTTCAAGA
>CALAYC010000054.1 GCA_937894935.1 uncultured Verrucomicrobiota bacterium | reverse complement strand
AAATGATAAACGGAACTCCGAAGGCCTTTTTCCGAAACTCCGAATGCGACAATCGGAGTTACGGAAATGATAAAGGAGTTTCGGTTGCCGGTTTTTCACCGGCAAATCGCCGATTTGAGACGCCGTTTCGCGCTTTTGAGACAAAAAGCGACGAAATCTTGGCTCGGCGCGAACGCCGGGAGCGGTGTTCCGGTTTTTCAACCGTTCAGGGGGAAGGCGGGAGAGTCCCGTGAGATTGTTGCGCTCGCCTCATTCCGCTCCCCGGGGAGCGGAAATCATCTATCGTCGCTCGGGAAACCGCGCCGTGGATTGGCCCAAAGCGCATTCGCATCATGTGATACCTGCGTCAGCGTTCCGTTTCGTTCGATTCGTTTCTCCTGCAATCAGCCACGACGCCACGTTTCGCTTCCGTGATAAAAGTCAACATGGTCTTTGCCGCCGCACTGGAATATTTATTCTGCGCGTCAGCCACGGCCTCGCGAAGGTTCTTTCCGCTCCGAAATAAATCGCGATAGAGCTTCTTCACCTCCAGTCGCTCAGCGCTGGAAATCCCCGCGCGACGCATCCCGACGATATTTAATCCGCACATCTCATTCATCGCTTTGGACACGGCGAACGGCGGCAAATCCTGCGTTACCCCCGACAACCCTTGCATCATGGCCAATGTACCGACGCGCACGAATTGATGCACCGCCGCATTACCGGATAAAAAGGCGCGATCAAAAACTGTCACATGCCCAGCGAGTAAAACTCCATTCGCAAGAATGACGTAATTATGAATATGCGAGTTGTGCCCCACGTGAACGTGCGCCATCAACAGATTGTTCGATCCGATGATTGTTTCTCCATCGGGTTTGGTCGCGCGATGCACCGTGACGTGTTCGCGAAAAACGTTGTTATCACCGATGCGCACCCGCGTCGGTGTGCCGTCGTATTTCAAATCCTGCGGCGCATCTCCAATCACACAACCTGCGTGAAAGCGATTGTTCACGCCAACCGTCAACAATCCCGTCAGGTAAACATGCGGTCCGACGATGCAACCCGCGCCAAGTTCCACACCTGCATCAATGACGGCGTACGGTCCGACTTGCACCGTGGAATCGAGCTTCGCTTTGGGTGAAATGATCGCGGTTGGATGAATCATGCCGGCGCAGCATGGCAAAGACCGGAGGAGGATTCACGCTGAAACACGCGGAAATGTCGTTGACAGTTGCGCGCAAGATGGGTGTATTGCAGCGCATTCCGCTGCATCACCACCCGCGACTGTGGCTTTGCGGCGACGTAATTTCAGTTCGTCAATGAGGGCAAACCAGAACGACGTTTAATAGACAACCAAATAACCAACAACGCAGACGTTCCTATTCCAACTATCCTATGAACATTAAAAAAGACGGAATCGCACCCAACGCGGGCCGGCTCCTATGGGCCGGATTCATTGCTATCCTGGCAGCCGGAGTCGGATTTGCCATCCGCGGCGGCATTCTTGGTATCTGGTCCGCAAAATTCGGTTTCACCGGGTTGGATGTGGGTTTGATCAACGGTGCGGGGTTCACCGGCTTTTGTTTTGGAATTATCGTCGGCGGATTGATTGTTGATCGCATCGGTTACGGAAAACTGGTGATTGCCGCCTTCCTGTTCCATGTGGTTTCCGCGCTAGTGACGTTTGCGGTAACTGACGGCATGGCGACGAAAACCGCCTTCGTTTATCTGTGGACCGGCACGTTTATCTTCGCCTTGGCAAACGGCACGTTAGAAGCCGTCGCGAATCCTCTCGTCGCAACGCTCTTCCCCAACAGTCGCACTCACTATTTGAACATCCTGCACGCTTCGTGGCCTGCCGGAATGGTGTTGGGCAGTTTCATCGGCGGCTTCTGGGGTGAAAGCCTCGGTTGGGGTTGGAAAACGCGCCTCGCCCTGTTCCTGATTCCGACCGTCGCTTACGGCCTCATGTTTATGGGACAACATTTCCCGAAATCCGAAGCGTCTCAGAAAGGACTCAAACTGGGCGACATGTTAAAAGATGTCGGCATCATCGGTTCAGCAGTAGTCGGTTTATTCATCTTCCTGTTTTTCAAAGACGGTCTCGGACCGCTCCTGAATGGTCTCACGAATCAGCAATTTTTCCTCAGCAGCGGATGGCTCTACGTCTCGATGGCTATTGGCGTAGCGGTCTGGCTGGCGTTAAGCAACCTGAGTCATTGGGCCATGGGCGCCTGGTTGATTCTCGTTCTGTTCCTGACTCACGTTCTCGTTGGTGCGGTGGAACTGGGTACTGATGGATGGATTCAAAACATTACGGGCAACATCCTCACGCCGAAACAAGGAACGCTCCTGTTCGTGTTTACGTCGGCCATCATGTTCGGATTGCGTTTCTGCGCCGACTTTATCGAGAAGAAACTGAAACTCTCGCCTGTCGGAATTCTTCTCGTCTGCGCGCTGCTCGCCTGCCTCGGGCTGAATCTCGTAAGCGGAATTACAGCCTTTGGTGGCGCGCTCGGTGCGCTGTCGGTTTACGCTATCGGCAAAACGTTCTTCTGGCCCACGATGCTGGCGGTTGTCGGCGACCGCTTCCCACGGACGGGCGCCGTCGCAATGAGTATCATGGGCGGATTGGGAATGATGTCAGCGGGATTGATCGGTTCACCCGGCTTGGGCTATGCCAAGGACCGCTTTGCGGCTGAGTCGCTGCAACAAACAAATCCTGCCGTTTACGCTGAATACAAAGTCGAAGAGGCCAAGGGCTGGTTGTTCCTCGCTGACGTGAATGCGATTGACGGCAAAAAACTCGGTGAAGTTCAAAGCGCCCTCAGCACTGCTCGAGCGGAATTGGAAAAAGCTGGCACGAAAGATCCTGAAGCCGCTCTCGCGAAACTGACGCCCGAACAAAAAGCCGTCTATGAAGCGAGCATCGCAGGCGATCGCAAAACACTCAAAGCCGACTCGTTCATCCCGGCGACGATGGCCGTGATTTATCTGTTGATGCTGATTTATTTCAAATCCATCGGCGGTTACAAACCGGTTCATCTTGAAGGCACGAATGGCGCGAAAGCGCATTGAGCCGCGGTAAAAACTTCTCGCAACGAGGCTGTTCATCAGAGCGGCCTCGTTTTTATTTTCAGGAAGCCTTGCTTTGTGGCCAAAAAAGGCCACAGACAAACGCTTTGCCTCTCTATTCCAATTCGATTTTAATCTGCAAACAACAACTGATTGACGCCCTATGCCGAATCCCTGGACTGGAAAAGGAAATCCTTACACTCGCAAAGAAGTGATTGAACGCCTGCGCGCCACGTTGAAAAAAGGCGATGCCATCATCGCCGCCGGCGCAGGCACCGGCATCAGCGCCAAGTTCATTGAGAAAGGCGGCGCGGATCTCATCATCATCTACAATTCCGGTCGCTTCCGCATGATGGGCCATGGCTCGACGTGCGGCATGATGGCGTATGGCGACGCCAATGCCATTGCGATGGAGATCGGCGAATACGAAGTGTTGCCTGTGGTCGAGGAAGTACCGGTGATTTGCGGCGTACACGCCACCGACCCGCGCCGCCGCATGTGGCACTGGCTCGGCAAAGTCAAAGAAATGGGATTCAGCGGTGTAAACAATTTCCCCACGCACACGATTGTGGACGGGCACTTCCGCGGCGTGCTCGAAGAAACCGGCATGAGCGTGAAGAAGGAATATGAAATGGTCGCACTGGCGCGAAAGATGGATTTGTTCTCCATCGTTTACGTCGGTTCACCAGAGGAAGCCGTTGAAATGGCGAAAGCCGGTGCGGATGCAATTATCGCGCACGTCGGCACGACGGTCGGCGGCTCCATCGGCGTGAAAAAAGCGGTCGTCGGTTGGGATTTCACGCTCAAACGCACGCAGGAAATTATCGATGCCGCGTCTCGCGTCCGAAAAGATATTTTCTTCCTCTGCCACGGCGGCCCCATCAACACACCTGCCGATGCCGATCGCGTGATGAAAAATACCGATGCCGTCGGTTTCGTGGGTGCGAGTTCGCTCGAACGCATGGGCGTCGAAGCATCGCTGACGAATCTCACGAAAGAATTCAAGAAACTGAAAGCGCCCGCCGCGAAGTCGTTTGGCAAAAAAGCGAAACGAAAATAATCGCCCAATCATTTCCATTCTGTTCGTTCCCCTGCTCCGATGACCAGCAGAACGAGCGTCAAAAGAATGATAACCATAGACCGGTTTAAACTCTGATTGCATCGCCATGAGCATTGAACAACGCCGCTTCGTCACCGCTGCCGAAAAAGTGGATGTCATCTCTCCGTGGACGCTGGAAGAATGGTTGTGTCGTTCGGACATCGTCCCGAATCGCGAATTGATGATGGTGCGCGCGAATATGGAGCCGGGGCGTTCACATCCGTTTCACACGCATCCGACGCGCGAAGAGATTATTTACATCCTGTCCGGGCGCGCCGAGCAATGGATTGGTGAGACGCATCGCATCCTCGGTCCGGGCGAAATGGTCTTAGTTCCGAAAGGTGAAGTTCACGGCACGTACAATCCATTTCGCGAGCGATTGGTTTTTTTGGCGATTCTATCGCCAGCTAACGCCGCTGAACCAGGAATTGTTGATGTTTCCACTGAAGAACCGTGGGCTTCGCTCCGTCAGAAACACGGTCTGCCCAAGTGCGATTAACTTTTGAAACAACGATGGCGCGTGAACTTCGATAAATTTCTTTCGACATCGTTTCGCATCCATCAAAATAACTCCGCCGCCCGTCCTATACCGCGACCGAATCCGTCGCGGTTTTCGTTCGCGGCAGGGTCCGGCCGACAACCTGAAATTCAATGATGAAAAAATACCTGTTCCTTCTTGCGGTCGTGGTATTGGCCGCCACCAGTTTCCTCTCGGCCGCGGCCGCTGAGCCGTTGCGCGTGTTTATTCGGGCTGGCGCAAAAACTCACGGCCCGGGTCAGCATGATCATCCGCGATTCCTCCGCGAATGGACGCAACTGCTCAACGAACGCGGCGCGAAAGCGACCGGCGCGACGGAATTTCCCACCGCTGCGCAACTCAACGAAACCGACGTGTTGATCATTCACGCGCCGGACGGAATGCGCATCGTCGGTGAGGATCGCGAGAACTTCGAAAATTTCCTGAAGCACGGTGGTGGCGTCGTCGTCCTGCACGCCGGCCTCGTCAGCGGCGATCAACACGAATGGTGCAAATCCATCATCGGCGGCGCGTGGCGCTGGCCCAGCCCGACACTCCCGCGTGAACGCGCCACGAAATATCTCGAAGGCGAAGTCAACATTTGCTGGCTCGATCAAAATCATCCCATCAGCCGCGACGCCTCGAATTTCGATTGGAAGGATGAAATCTATTACGACCTCGATCTCGCTCCGGACATCGGCGTGCTCGCGTCCAGTTTCCACAATGTTTTCGTCATCGCGCCGCAACTTTGGACGTACGAAAAAACACTCGGCAACGGTGCCAAACCTTATCGCGCTTTCGTCAGCATTCCCGGGCACGAATACGAAAGTTTCAATCAACGGCACTATCGCGCAATTCTGCTTCGCGGCATTGCGTGGGCCGGCAAACGCGCGAATGCGGATGAATTCTGTAAAGCGGAAGAACTCGCGGCGTTGCGTTTTCCGCCGGGCGGACCGTTGCCCGCTGCCGAAGCCATCAAGACCTTCAACCTGCATCCGGAGTTCAACATCGGATTGACGGCTGATGAAAAAGTGGCCGAGAAAATCATGTCAGTTGATTGGGATCCGCAAGGTCGGTTGTGGGTCGTAGAAACACCGGAATATCCCGGCGGTCGCGATATTCATCCGAATGACAATCGCGTTGCACCGTGGCGCTTGCTCGCACCGGAAAAATATCCCGCCGGCAACAAAGAACCGCGTCCGGCTCGCGACCGCATCTCCGTTCTCGAAGACACAAATGGCGACGGCGTCATGGATAAGCGAACTGTTTTTGCCGATGGCCTGGAATTACCAACATCCGCCGTGTTTTACAAAGACGGCGTCATCGTTACTCAAGCGCCGGATATTCTTTGGATTCGCGACACGAACGGCGACGGCAAAGCGGACAAGATCGAAGTGTTGTTCACTGGTTGGGGCACGTTCGACACGCACGCGGTGACGAGCAATCTGCGCTGGGGGCCGGACGGCTGGATTTACGGCAGCGTCGGCTACAGCTCCGGCGACGTAAGCTCTGGCGACGGTCGCAAAAAATTCGGCCGCATCACCGCCGGCTTGTATCGTTTCCGCCCCGACGGCTCAGCGATCGAGCAGGTCGCCGCCGGCTCGTGCAATACGTGGGGCTGTGAAGTCGCGCCTGATGGCGAAATCTTTTTCAGCACTGCCACGTGTGGCGAACCGATTCTTCACGTCGTCGTTCCAGAGAAAATTATCAGTCAGGCCGGTGTACCCGGCGTTCGCGCTGCCAAACCGATCATTGAGGAAAACAAAGTTTTCCCCGCGCGTCACGAAACACGCCAGCCGTATGTGCAAATTGACTGGGTCGGTGCATTCACCGCAGCGTCAGGCGCGACTATTTACGACGGCGGCGCATGGCCGGCAAAATGGCGCGGCCCGTCCTGGTCGTTCTTTGTGCATGAACCCACCGTGTGGCTGACGCATCACGAATTTCTCGATCCGGTCGGAGTTACTTACCAAGGCCGCCGCGAAGAAGGTCGCAAAGATACACATTTCCTGACCAGCACGGATTATTGGTTCAAACCGATTCACGCTCGCGTGGGCCCGGACGGAGCGCTTTACCTCGTCGATTTCTACAATCAAATCGCCGCCCACAATGACACGCGCGGCGTTCCGCATGGCGCGCGCAATGCCGCTACGCGCCCGGATCGCAATCACGAGTTCACCCGCCTTTATCGCATTCAACATAAGCAGGCGGAAAAATTGCCCGCTTACGAACTCAATTCGAAGAACGCGACTAAACTTGTTGCCATGCTCGATCATCCGAACGGTTGGGTACGCGCAACGGCAAACCGACTCTTGAGCGAAGGTGCCGGCAACTCGGTTGTGGATGCGTTGAAAACTCAGACGACTCGCGCTGCCACTGCTTATGGTCGCATGCAGGCACTGTGGGTTTTGCATAACCTCAACAAACTCGACGCGAAAACTTTCGTAGCCGCCGCGCGCGATACCGATCCGGTTGTCCGCAAGAACGCCCTGCGCATCGCGAGTGAACAACACATTGGCGTGAATCAGCTTCCGCTCGAATTGCTGCGTGCGCTGTTGGCCGATACAAATCAGCGCGTCCGGCTGGAAGCTCTCACTGCCGCGGCGTCCGCCGCACCGACTCGTGAAGTGGCAAACGCTATCGTCGCCGCCTGGCCCACGTTGCAAAATCAACATCTCGAAACCGCTGCGCTTGCCGTCAGCGCTGGCAATCCCCTGCTCTTCCTCGACGCCGCGTTCGCTGCGACGAATCCATCTGAACTCCGCGGCATGATTCCGGCCCTAGCTCGCCAGGTCGCGTTGGAAAACAATCCGGCTTCTGCTCGCGCGCTCGTGATTTCGCTCGCCGGAAAACCTGCTGCCACGGACGCACTCAAAGCGCTCGCGTTGCAATCGCTCGTCGCGAATTTGAAACCGGAAATCAAACCCGCGTCTGACACCGCATTAGGCAATGCGCTACGCCAATTATTGAGCTCGGAAGAAACGGCCAGCGCCGTCCTGCCGTTGCTCGCTCGATGGGATTACGCGAATCAGGTTGGCGATGCAGTGAAAGCTGCAGTCGCGAAAGCAGAATCGCGCCTTGCCGATAGGTCACTCAGCGACGCCGAACGCGGACAGGTCGCCGCCAACCTGCTGGGCATTCGTTCGCTTGACGCGACGATTGTTCCGGCAGTCGGCAAATTAATCGGTGGTGATGCCAGCGCAGAATTGCAACGTCGCCTCATCGAAGCTCTCGGTGCCACGGGCGACAAAGCCGCCGGCCGATTGATACTGGCTGCGTTGCCCAGGTTGGATTTTGATTTGCGCGAAATCGCAATCGGACAATTGATTCAACGACCGGACTGGTCCATGGCGGTGCTGGAAGAAATGGCCAATGGCAAACTCACTTCCGCCGTGCTTGGGCTGGCCAACATCCATCGTCTGCGGACGCATCCGGATAAAGCGGTTGCCGACCGCGCCACTGCTGTGCTCACGCAATTGCACGGCGCTGAGCAGAAAGAAAAAGATGTGTTGATTGCGCAATTGCGGCCGGAAGTCATCAAACCCGGCAACGCGGCGAACGGCGCAAAGTTGTTCACGCAAAACTGCGCTCCGTGTCATCGCTTCAAAAATGAAGGCGCCGAGTTCGCTCCAAATCTCACCGGCATGGGTGCGCATGGGCCGGAAGATCTGTTGCTCCACATTCTCGATCCGAATCGCGTTGTCGAACCGAATTACACCGCAACTACGATTGAGACGAAGGATGAACTGACTTACGACGGCATCGTGTTGCGCGAGAACAATCGCGTGGTAGTGATGCGCACGCAGTCAGAGGAAATTGAAATCCGCAAAGACAACATCGCTTTCCGCCAGGGCAGCAGCCGTTCAATGATGCCGGAAGGTTTTGAACAACTCGGCGCGGAAGGTTTGCGCGATCTGCTGACGTTCCTCTGCGCTGGCGATGAACATTATCGCATCATTGATCTGACCACGGCGGCGACCGCCAACACCGCTCGCGGCATTTACATTGATCCGAATGCGCGCGAAGCATCGCTGCGCTTCCGTAAGTGGGGCACGATCACGCATCGCGACATTCCGTTCGACATCGTCAATCCCGTCCGTACCGCCACCGGCAACAATGTGATTGTGCTCAAAGGCAACCAGGGTATGTCGCGTGAATACCCGCAAGAAGTGGAAGTTAAAGTCGGTCTGGCAGCAACTAAACTGCACTTCCTCGCGTCGGCTGGATGGGGTTATCCGTATGTTTCCGAAAAGATTCCGGCAGCGAAAATCACGGTTCATTTCGCCGGTGGTGCGACTGAAGTGTTCGAACTGCGCAATGGCGTGGAAATCGCCGATTGCGGCAATCGCACCGATGTTCCCGGTTCGGAAGCATTGAAAGACATCGAGCAACTGCTGCGTGATAATCGGCAGATTCGTTATTTCGCCAAATCGCTCACCAAACGCGGCGTGGTCGAAAAACTCACGCTCGCGAGTTACAACAACGAACTTGCACCGACGTTCGTCAGCATCACCGCGGAACTTGGCGACAGTCATGCTTCCGGTAAATCCGCTGCCGCGCCTGCGAATTCAGCATTCGCGTGGAAAGACGGTTTGAAAGTACTCATCACCGGCGGTGGCGATGCGCATGATTATGAACGCTGGTTTCACCAGGCCGACGTGAAAATCCTGAATGAAACCGACGGCATCACCGCGCATTACACCGATAAAACTGGTGATCTCGCGGACGTAATTGCCGAAGTGGACGTGCTGATCATCAGCAACAACAAACCGTTCACCGATGCCGCCACCAAAGCGGCCATCTTCAAACACGTGGAAAATGGCAAAGGCTTGATCGGCTTACATCCGGGCCTGTGGTACAACTGGCGCGATTGGCCGGAATATAATCGCGACCTCATCGGCGGCGGTTCGCGCGGGCACGATCGGCTGGGTGAATTTGAAGTCATCGTCACCGAACCCAATCACCCGCTCGTCCACAAAGTGCCGGAAAAGTTCACCATCAAAGACGAACTGTATTACTTCGAACCCGCTCAAAACGGTCCGGCGATTCAAATCCTCGCCACGGCGCAATCGAAACAGCGCGACCAAGCGTATCCACAACTCTTCACCGTCGCGCAACCGAAAGGACGCGTGGTCGGCCTGACGCTCGGTCATGACGGCGACGCGCATAATCATCCCGCTTACATTCAACTGCTGCGCAACGCCGTCTTCTGGGCCGCAGGCAAAGAACCGAAATAATTTTCCGCCACGCCATGCCGACGATCGCCATTCTAGGCACGATGGATACGAAGGGCCTTGAGCATGGCTTCGTCGCGGAATTGATTCGCCAGCGCGGGCACGATGTTCTGGTGATTGACGTCGGCACGTTAAGCGAGCCACGGTTGAAACCGTCCATCACGCGCAACGAAGTCGCAGCAGCAGCGGGATTTGATTTTGCCGCGCTGACCGCGAAGAAAGATCGCGGTGAAGCCGTAACGGCGATGTCGCAGGGAGCACCGGTCATCCTCGCGAAGCTCGCCGCAGAAGGACGCATTCATGGTGTCATTTCGCTTGGCGGCGGTGGCGGCACCGCCATCGCCACGGCGGCGATGCGCGCGCTGCCGGTGGGATTTCCCAAAGTAATGGTATCCACGTTGGCCAGCGGCAACGTTGCACCTTACGTCGGCGTCAAAGACATCGCGATGTTCCCGAGCGTAGTGGACATCGCGGGATTAAATCGCATTTCGCGGCAACTGCTCACCCGTGCGGCAGGCGCGATTTGCGGCATGGTTGAAATGCCCGTTCCCGCAGCAACAGACAAACCGATCATCGTTGCCAGCCAATTCGGCAACACGACACCCTGTATTGAGCACGCGAAAAGAATCCTTGAAAACGCCGGTTACGAAGTCGTGGTTTTCGCCGCCACCGGCACCGGCGGGCGAACGATGGAATCGCTGATTGAAACCGGATTGGTTGCCGGCGTTTTGGACATCACCACCACCGAATGGGCCGATGAACTGGTCGGCGGCGTTCTGACCGCCGGACCGAATCGCCTCGAAGCGGCCGCAAAAGCGGGCATTCCAGCTGTTGTTTCCACGGGCTGTCTCGACATGGTGAATTTCGGTCCGCCAGAAACTGTCCCGGCAAAATTCGCCAACCGCAAATTCTACCAGCACAATCCGCAAGTGACGCTGATGCGGACGACGCCCGAAGAATGCGCGCAGCTCGGGAAAATTCTGGCGGACAAGCTGAATCGTTCGACCGGTCCGGTGACGGTAGTGCTGCCGTTGCGCGGCGGAAGTATGATCGGCGCGCCGGGTGGTCCATTTCATGATCCGGCAGCAGACACTGCGTTATTTTCCGCGCTTAAACAAAGCCTGCGCGCAGATATTCCGGTGCAAGAGTTGGATTGCGCAATCAATGACGCTGTGTTTGCAGACGCCTGCGCTAAAACGCTCCTGCGGCAGTTGGAGCAATCGAAATAAGTGGTCAGTTGCCGTTTTGGCTACAGCACCACTTCTGTTCCCACGCCTGCGTCGGTAAAGATTTCCAGCAAGACAGCGTGCGGGACGCGACCGTCCACGAATGAAACTTTTTCCACGCCGGATCGAATCGCCGCCACTGCGCTATCTACTTTCGGAATCATTCCCTTGTCCACGATGCCTGCGGCTTTCAAGCCAGGCACTTCGCTGGTTTGCAAGTGCGGGATAACGGTCGCCGGATCTTTTGGATCGCGCATCAAGCCCGGCACATCGCTCATGAACACGAGCCGTTTCGCTTTGAGCGCGATGGCCACTTGCGCCGCAGCAACATCGGCGTTGCAGTTGTAAATCTTGCCATCTTCACCGCGCGCGGTCGGACTGATAACCGGAGTGATTCCTCGTGAAATACATTCCAGCAACGGCGCGGTGTTCACGCCAATGACTTCGCCGACGTATCCGACATCAATTTTCTGACCGGGATTTTCTTTATCATCCAACAAGAGCTTGCGGCATTTGAAAATGTCCGGTCCGGCAAAACCTTTCGCTTCGCCGCCCAGTGAATTGATCGTCGCCACCACCTCAGGATTGATTTCGCGCGAGAGCACTTCATCAACGATCCGCACTGTTGCGTCATCCGTAACGCGTTGGCCCTGGATGAAGTTGGCTTTGAGCCCGGCTTTTTCCATCGCACGTGTAATGGCCTTGCCACCGCCGTGCACAACGACCGGATTGATTTCCACCGCTTCGAGAAAAACGATATCGCGCGCAACTCCATTTCGCACCGCGGGATCGGGTGAATCCATGAATGACCCGCCGTACTTCACCACAAACGTCGCTCCGCTGAACTTCTGAATGTATGGCAGCGCCTCCAGCAGTGTCGCGGCTTTGGAAATCAAATCTTGCACGTTCTATTCCTAACAAAATCAGGTCGCGGCGCAAATCCGCTTCTATTCGACGGGAGCAATTTGACCAAACCGGTTTTCCATTCAATTGAGTTGGGATTTGGTCAGGCAATGTTAACCAAAAGCGACAGGCACGAACATTTTTCTGAAATTTTGAATGACAGCGCTGCGGAGTGGTCATAGAGTCAAACCGTCTGAGGTGTTATGCTCGTCTCAGTAACACTCCCTCAAGGGTGCGTCAAGGAAGCGCCCTGGGGCCGGTTATCCTCTAAAAAAACTCAATCAGTCACGAGCTATGACCAAAACCATGATTGAAACCATCAGTGATGCGATCCGAAACTCCAAACATCCGTTTCGTAAAGCGGACAACCAGCCCAAGAAGGCGATGAAAAACCGCTACGAACGCCGGAAAATCAAGGAATACCTGCATCTGGCCAGTTGGGAAACCGAGGAAGCAACATGAAGCTGTCAGTCGGATACCAGATTTTGTCAGTAAACTGAATCAAGGCCGCGCGAAAGCGCGGCCTTCTCGTTTGTCATGACTGGCAAGCGGGACAAATGCCGAAAAACTCCAGGCGGTGCGTAACCGCCTTGAATTTACTTCGCGCGGCGACTCGTTGTTCCAACTCGCGCACAATGCATTCGCCAATCTCTTCAATGCGCGTGCAACGCGTGCAGACGAGATGATGACGATGATGATCGCCTGACTCCAGCAACGCGAAGCGCGCCGCGCCATCGCCCAGTTGAAACCGTTTCACAATACCTAATCGCTCCAGCATCTGAACGGAACGATAAACTGTGACCAGGTCGCACTGCCCTTTCGGAAGCGCCTGGAAAATTTCTTTGTTCGAAAGCGGTCGATCCTCCCGCTCTAGTAACTCAAGAATCGCGCGACGCGGTCCGGTGAGTTTGCGGGACTGCTGTCGCAAGCGGGCTTGCCAGGGTCGGTCGTCGCAAACTTTACTGGTCGCCTTCGAACCCATGTCAATGACCCGCAATTAACACTCCTGCCACTCCAACCGCGGTACCAAAGATAATCGCCGCGAGCTTGGCAAAATTGAACCGATGCACATCGCTGGCTTCGAAAAGAATGGTCGTCGAAATGTGCATAAAAATGCCGATTACCAACGCCATCAACGCCTGCGTGTAGTTTGCCAAAACCGTATGTGAGCTGATGAACATTCCCAACGGCGCCATGGCCGCAAACAATGCCAGAATTCCCAATGCTGAGGAGCGCTTCATGCCGGATTGCAGCAACATTCCCAACAGCGCAATCGCCACCGGATAGTTATGCACGATGATGCTCACCAGCAGTAATCGCCGCGTGGGCGATTGATGATCGTGTCCCCCATGCGCATGTCCATCGCCCAACGCCATGGCTTCCAACAACGCATGAAGGCATAGACCGATGACAACTCCCCACGGCATTCGTCCGGAAACGGAATGCGAATGCCCGTGCTCAATCCCCATCGAAATCACGTCCAAGGCCACCTGCACGAAGAAACCGCACAACATCAATCCACCAATGAACAATGGCCCGTACGATTTCACACCCCCCGAAGGCCCGTGATCGTGATAAAGCTCCGGCAGCAAATGAAGAACGGTCAGGCTCAACAGGAATGCGCCTGTAAACGCATTCAACAATCGAATGTGCCGCGCTTCGTAAAGTTTGAGACCGAAAACGGTGATTGCCCCGAGCCCAATACTCGAAAGCAGCAGCAGATAATCCATAGACAATTCTGATTCGCCGCAATAACCCGAAAAAAATGACACCTTGCTAATTGCAAATCATTTGCAAATAGCGACGATGAAAAAGCCCGACACCGCAAAAGCGTCGGGCTGAAAAATTATTTCACCAACAGCATCTGACGCGCGCGCTTGATCGCACGATTGAGACGCCGCTGATAATGCGCGGGCAAACCGGTGTATTTGCGCGGCAGAATACGGCCCTGCTCGGTCACAAATTGACGGAGCAGATTCGTGTTTTTGAAGTCCAGCGCGTCCACCGTGAAATCAATCTTCGGCTTCGGACGCGGCGTGCGTTTTTCCATCGCGCCGCGACGGCCGCGGCTATCGGACTTATCGGTGTTGGTCTTGCGAGGCATAAGAGTGAGTTACTTGATTTCCTTGTGCAACGTATGCCGACGGAGGGCGGGATTGTATTTTTTAATCTCCAACTTCTCCGTCTGCAGCTTCTTGTTGCGGGTCGTCGTATAACGCGAAGGAGATTTACCCTCCTTGCGAGCTTCAGTGCATTCGATCGTAATAATTTCGCGCGGCATAAATTAATCCTGTTCCTGCTGTTCCTTTTCTTTGGGCGGCTTTTCGTCGGGCGTATCGTCGGAGTCTTCCTCGACATCAGCACTCGCAGCGGCATCCACCGTTCCCAATTGCCCGAGCCTA
Organism: uncultured Verrucomicrobiota bacterium; assembly: GCA_937894935.1. Classification (GTDB taxonomy): domain Bacteria; phylum Verrucomicrobiota; class Verrucomicrobiia; order Limisphaerales; family JADLHS01; genus JADLHS01. The sequence continues at coordinate 1,812 of CALAYC010000054.1, read as the reverse complement.
CGTTGCCGCAAAGCGCCTTCGCGTTCAAGCTGCGCCTGCGCCTGCACCGTGAATCGCGTCCACGGAATCGCTTCCAGGCGGGCTTTGGGAATCGGCTTTCCGGTCAATTCGCAAACCCCATAGGTGCCGCGCTCAATACGCTTCAACGCCTCTTCAATCTCGTAAATCGCATCCTGATCCGAGGACAACAGACTCAACGCGAAATCGCGGTCAAAATTATCCGTCCCGGAATCCGCCATGTGCAGACTATAACCGGCAATTTCCTGTGCTGACTCCTTGGCCAGACCGTTCATCTGATTCAACAGTTGCTCGCGCAACTCCAACAAACGGTCGTAATATTTCTGCCATTCCGGCTTCACCTTCTTGAGGGAACGATCAACCTTGGCCGATTTGGCCACCATCGGACGTCCCAAAATTGCTGCGGCCGAGGCCGGAGCATGAGCGACATTGCGAACCGGCTTTTTGATTTCTTTTTTCTTGTTTGTCACGCTAACAAATCCCTTTGAGCGAACGCTCTTAATTTAATCGCAGTCGCGAATTTCCCCCAACTGCGAGGGGCGCGACTCTACCAGACGAGCGCAATAAATCCACTAAAATCTTGAAGAAAAATGAGCTCGTCAGTGCTGGCCGTTACCGGCGCAGAGTGGAGTTTTCGACAGCCGTGGAATCAACATGTTCAAGCCGTCGTGCCCCGCCAAAAAAACGACTTTATTCCTCCGAAAACTGTTCGTGGAAATACGATTCGGCTGAATAAGCCAATCCGAGAAGCACAACTGAATTCAACGTGACAGAAATTTATTTCTGTCGGCGCTTGACCTTCAATTGCGCCAGTGATTGCGCCAGCGCGGCACTGACGCGTGCCGCTTCTTCATCGTCGAGTTTCTCCGTCAGACGCGCTTCTGCGCGTTTCCGCGCTTCTTCAGCCTTTGCTTCGTCAATGTTCTCTGCCTTGATCGCCATATCGGAGAGAATGGTTACTTTCTCTCCGGTGATCTCCACAAAGCCTTCACCGACGGCAAGGAAGAAATCCTGGTTGCCTTTGCGCACCCCGACTTCGCCAGCGCTGAGCTGGGTCATCAACGGCACGTGCATCGGGAAAACACCCATTTCACCTTCGACGCCCGGCAACGTGACCATGTCCACGTCCTCGGAGTAAACTTTCGCCTCCGGCGTAACAATTTCCAGTTTCAGCGTGGCCATTTGTTTCAGTTCTTAATCTTAATCTTCACCTGACTCTCAATCTGTCTCAGAAAAACGAAATCGCCGAGCCAGATTCTGATTAAGAGATTCGTTACGCTTCGTTAATCTCGTCGATGCTGCCCTTCATGTAGAAATTCACTTCCGGCACATCATCGTGTTTACCTTCCAGAATTTCTTTGAAGCCACGAACAGTTTCGGCCACCGGCACCTGCTTACCTTCGCGGCCCGTGAACACCTGCGCCACCGAGAACGGCTGCGACAGGAAGCGCTGAATCTTACGCGCACGGAACACCGTGAGCTTGTCTTCAGGCGAAAGTTCGTCCATGCCCAGAATCGCGATGATGTCCTGCAGGTCTTTGTAACGCTGCAACACTTTCTGCACACCCCGAGCAACATCGTAATGTTCCTGACCGACGATGTCCGGCGACAAAGCGCGAGAGTTCGACGCCAACGGATCAACGGCGGGATAAATACCCAACTCAGCGATGGAGCGCTCCAAAACGATCGTCGCATCCAAGTGCGCAAACGTCGTCGCGGGCGCGGGGTCAGTCAAGTCGTCCGCCGGCACGTACACCGCCTGGAACGACGTGATGGAACCTTTCTTGGTCGAAG
>CALAYC010000053.1 GCA_937894935.1 uncultured Verrucomicrobiota bacterium | reverse complement strand
GGATGTAAATACAATGTACAGACTTTTCTTACAAAAAGTTAAGTACAGGCTCTAGTGCGAAATATGGAAGCTAAATGGGCACGTTAAAAAACTGAGTGTGATAGTGTCCTTTTTCCCTCGGGTTTTCGCACTGGTGAATGGAACCGCTTCGACAGCGGAATGAACTATGAAAAAAAACTCCTCTTTACTCCAACGGTTGACCGGGTTGCTTCTGCTCGTGACGTCGATGTTTTGGAATTCCATCCAGGCTCAGGCGGAGGAAAAAATCGGTGCACGCGCCCTGCAACAGATTGAAGCGCTGAAAATGGAAAAAGCGTCCCGGTCTGCAACCGAACGTAAATTGGATTCGCAGTTTGTCTTCGAATTGAAGCGCAGTCGTGGGCAAACCTTCGCTGCGGGAGTAACGACATTGCGCCCGGAAATTACGCGCGAATCCGACGGCCGCATCCTGGTGGATATCAAGGGTGCTGTCACTCCGGGGTTATTGGACCGGATCGTGAAAGGCGGCGGAGATGTGATTCATAGTTCGCCCCGATTCAAGACGGTTCGAGCGAAGGTAAAGCTGGAGCAGTTGGAAAGCCTGGCGAGTCTGCCGGAGGTGAATTTTATCCAACGCGCGGCGCAAGCGATGACACAAACCGGTTCGTCCAACTCTGAAGGAGACCTCACGCATGGTGCGGCGCTGGCGCGTAACGCGTTCAATGTGACGGGCAGGGGAGTGAAGGTCGGAGTGCTGTCCGACAGCGTAGAGAGCCTTTTGCTCTCTCAAGGTAATGGAAATCTCGGTAACGTCACGGTTTTGCCGGGACAAGCTGGAGTCGGCATCGGCGAGGGTACGGCGATGTTGGAGATTATTCACGACCTCGCGCCTGAAGCGGAGCTTTACTTTGCGACGGCGGTTATCAGCGATGCCAGTTTTGCGGAGAATATTTTGAATCTGCGCAGCAACGGCTGCCAGATCATCGTGGACGACATTTTTTATTTCAATGAACCGCCGTTTCAAGATGGCATTATCGCGCAGGCGGTGAATGCCGTGACCGCGGATGGGGCGTTGTATGTTTCCTCGGCCGGTAATTCCGGCAGTACTAAATACGGCACTTCGGGCACGTGGGAGGGCGATTTCGTGGACAGCGGTCAAACGCTGCCTGGATTCGGTGGAAAGATTCACAGCTTCGGCGTAACCAATTACAACTTGATTTTGCAAAACGGCGGTTATGGAGTGGATCTGTTCTGGGCAGATCCAGCTGGTGCTTCGACAAATGATTATGACCTGTACCTGTTGGACTCCAGCGGAAACGTCGTCGGATTTTCGAATAATCCACAAACCGGTTCGCAAGATCCGTATGAACGGATTCACTCCGCTCTGGCGGGTTTCCGAATTGTCGTGGTAAAAAGCTCCGGAGCAGAACGATTCTTGCGCGTGCATGCGCTTGGCGGACGATTGCAATTCACCGCCGGCGGCGCGACGCTCGGGCATTCGGCGGCTACCAATTCTCTCAGCGTCGCGGCGGTCAATGCGCTCAATTCCTTTCCTGCCGCGTTCAACAGCGCGAATACGGTAGAGACGTTCAGTTCCGATGGACCACGCCGGATTCTTTTCCACGCGGATGGTTCACCCATCACGCCGGGAAATTTGTCTTCGTCCGGTGGCTACCTTCGATTGAAACCCGACATTGCCGCCGCCGATGGTGTAATGACGAGTGTGCCAGGATTTATTCCTTTTTTCGGAACGTCTGCGGCCGCTCCGCATGCCGCAGCCATTGCCGCTTTGATGTGGTCGTTCAATCCTTCGCTTAATGCCGATCAAATCCGAACGGCTCTCATCAATACCGCCTTAGACATTGAAGGGGTTGGATTTGATGCGAATGCCGGTGCCGGGATCGTGATGGCTGGGCCGGCGTTGGCCGCGTTGGATACTTTTCCGGTTTTCGTGGGCGGCAGCACGATTGTTGAGGAAAGTTGTCCCAACAACGCGCTGGACCCCGGCGAAACTGTGACGTTTGCTTTGACGCTGACGAATGTCGGTTTTGCTGCGACGACAAATCTGGTCGCCACATTGTTGAACACCGGTGGAGTTTCTATGGCGAGCGCGCCGCAAAATTACGGCGTTGTAACAGCAAATGGCGGAACGCAAACACGAACCTTCAGTTTTCTCGTTACTGGCGAGTGCGGCGATGCGACAGTCGTTACATTGAAGCTGCAGGAC
>CALAYC010000052.1 GCA_937894935.1 uncultured Verrucomicrobiota bacterium | reverse complement strand
CCTTGGCCTGTCACGAGATGGCGCGCACGGAGTGACGCGCCCTACCCTTCATTTTGTGAAACACTCTGAATTCATTCCACGCCTCGTGGCAGCCCTGCTGTTGCTGACCGCGCTCTTGCTTTCCGGGTGCGCTTCGTCGCGACACACCAGCAGCGTGCCATTTCGCGTTGGCGATACCACGGTGCACTTTCTCGTTCATCAACACCGCCTCCCCGGCCCGACCTATATCAATGTTCACGACGACGAAAACACTTCCGTTCACGCCGGCAAACGCATTCTCAAAGAACACGGTGGCCGCCTCATCGAACTGACGCACAGCGGCAAACGTCTCGTCGTTTTCGAACTCGATGGCGAGACGTATCGCTTCGATCCCAATCGCATCTTTTCGTCCGTCGGCGTGCGCGCAACGTTGGAACGAACCCGTAACTATTCCGAAGCCGCCCAACGGGAAATTGAAGCTTTCACGGGTGAATTCATCGCCGCCTTTGGACTCGATCAAGAACCGGCCATCATTGCGTTGCACAACACGGGTGGCGGAGGACTCACCATCAACAGCTATCTCGCGGACGGCAACCGTCCGAACACCGCCAGCGCCACTCACGTCAGCCCGAAGCGTTTTCCCGGCGACTTCTTCTACGTCACCGACCGCCGCTTTTTCGATTATCTGAAAGCACGCGACTACAACGTCACGTTACAAGACGACGCGAACGTGCCCGATGACGGCTCGGCCTCTGTTTATTTCGCGCGCAAAGGCATTCCCTACGTCAACGTCGAAGCCGACGTGAACCGTTTATCCGAACAAATCGAGATGGTCCGCGTCGCCCGCGCGATGGTGGAACACTTTGGTTTGGTGCGCCGCTGAGTCCAACCAGCTCTCGGCGCGGAACAGCGTCAAGCCTTCCACCTCGGCAACATTTGATTTGAGTCAACCCAGTCAGCCCGGGCATGCTCCTGCGACATCCAATGGCACGGCTTCGGCAGAGAACCGGATACAGTTACGGGGAAAAATAACTTTCCCGCTCAGTTGATTGAGATTCTCCGTTTCTCCGAGGAAGGACGCCAAACAAGTAAATTGGCACACTCCGGTGAAATCTGAAGAACATTGCCACGAAATCAGAATGCAAAACCTCAATTGTTTGATCCATGCTGCTGACACTGACGACAACCCATCAGCCGGCTACGGACCTGGGCTACCTGCTTCGTAAAAATCCTGCGCGACCGCAGTCGTTCAGCCTCACGTTCGGCAAAGCGCATGTGTTTTATCCTGAAGCCACGATGGAACGTTGCACCGTTGCGCTGCTTGTGGAGGTTGATCCGGTGGCGCTCGTCCGGAATCGTCGCGGCCCGCGCGGCGAAGGCGGCGCGCTGGAACAATATGTTAATGACCGTCCTTACGCCGCTTCTTCCTTCCTGAGCGTGGCGATCGCCGAAGTCTTTGGCAGCGCAGTGGCAGGCAAAAGCAAAGAGCGGCCCGAACTGGTTGATGCGCCGCTGCCGTTCCAGGCAACCATGCCCGCACTGCCATGTCGCGGAGGTGAGGAGTTTCTCCAAAAACTGTTCGAGCCACTCGGCTACACCGTCTCCGCACGACGGCTGCCGTTGGATGAAACATTTCCGGATTGGGGCGAAAGCGCCTATTACCACGTCGAATTGGAAGCCCGACTGCCGTTGCAAAAACTGCTCTCGCATCTTTACGTGCTCGTGCCGGTGCTGGACAACGACAAGCACTATTGGGTGGGCGATTCCGAAGTGGAAAAACTTTTGCGTCATGGCGAAGGCTGGCTTTCAACACATCCCGAACGCGAAACCATCACCCGCCGCTATCTCAAACATCAGCGCAGCCTGGTGGACGACGCATTGGCTCAGTTGATCGAGGAGGGCGATCCTGACGCGGAGGTTGAAACACGCGACGCCGAGGAAGCTGCGCTGGAAGCAACTTTACGTAGCAGCCGACGTGAGTCGGCTCAAACTTCACCCGCGCTTCCGGAAATTCAGAGCGGACTTACGTCCGCTGCTACAGAGAAAGAGACGATTTCACTCAACGAACAACGCCTCGGCTCGGTGCTGGCTGCCTTGAAGGCCAGCGGCGCAGCGCGCGTTCTGGATCTGGGTTGCGGCGAAGGACGCCTGCTTCAGGTTCTGTTGAAGGAAAAGCAGTTTACCGAAATCGTCGGCATGGATGTCTCGCATCGCGCGCTGGAAATCGCGCGTGACCGGCTGCATTACGACCGCCTGCCGCCGCTGCAGAAGGAGCGCATTCGCTTGCTGCATGGTTCGCTCATTTACCGCGATCAGCGTCTGGCCGGCTTCGATGCCGCCGCTGTGGTTGAGGTTATTGAACATCTGGATGCAGCGCGATTGGCGGCATTCGAACGCGTACTGTTCGACTGCGCGAAGCCAAAGACCGTCGTCATCACCACACCCAACCGCGAATACAACGTGAAGTGGGAAACATTGCCTGCCGGAAAATTCCGTCATCGCGATCACCGCTTTGAATGGACGCGCGCGGAATTTCAGGATTGGGCGAACAGCGTCGCCACGCGCTTCGGCTACAACGTGCGTTTCCTGCCCATCGGCCCGGAGGAATCGGCGGTTGGATCGCCGACGCAGATGGGAGTGTTTGAAAGGAACAGTTAAGCAATGTCGCGCAGCATCCACACAACCAGAAAGACATTCTCGCAAATCGCGAAGAAGAAATATGCGTCAGTCAAGGAACACGCTGAAGCATTGGATAAGGCAAGCCGGGAGCTCAAACGGAAACGTCGTATTAAGCGACAAGTCGCGGACGAACGACACCGGGAAGCTCCGCCGCTTGCTGGAACGGATTCCAAGACAATACCAATTCAATTGCATAACACTGGGCCATATGTGCATCACAACGCTTCGGTGGAGGATGTGCGTGCTGTTTTGGCATTGCTTCCAATGGCAGCCACTGAGGGCATCTCCTCCATCAAGCCGCACTGGCAGATCATCAACCGCACGATCCGCGATGCGCTGGG
>CALAYC010000051.1 GCA_937894935.1 uncultured Verrucomicrobiota bacterium | reverse complement strand
TTGGACCTCGGCCCGATCACTACGTTGAGCAATCTCGGCAAGCTTCCCGCCAAACCGATGCTCATGATCTGGCTGATGCTTCTGATCGCGCTCGTAGTCATTTTCTGGCGCACCCGATAAGCATTAACCCGCTGGCAGTTTGCACCACCAGCGGGTCAACGTGATTCTTGTGATCAGTCCGGCGTTCAGCTCAATCGGCCCGCCATGTGATCGAGATTTTCCCAGCTCTTCAGCAGCGAAGTCGCTTCGAGCGTTTTCTTCTTCAGGTCTTGCACCTGACGGATGCCTTCACTGGCGGCCTGCCGCGCTTCGTCGCGTTCTTTCTCCGTGCGTGCCAACAGAACCTTGAGCGGTTCGATGCTGTTGCGCGTCATGGTGAGCTCCTTCGCCCATTCCTTTTCTGCGGCCTGATGCGCTTCAACCATCGCTTCCATGCGGGTCTTCAACTGTTGCTCGCGTTGCCGCGCTTCGGCTACTTCGAGGTCACGGCGACGAATATCGCGATCCCACTGAGCCTGGAACTCGGATTGGCGCGCTTCAAACTGCGCTTGTAACTGCTGTTCGCGCTGGCGCAATTTCAATTGAAACACTTCCTCCTGTTGTTGCGCTTCCTGAGCCGCGCGGGTTTCCGCCGCCCGCACGCGGGATTGGGCTTGTTGTTCCCATTCCTCTTCACGTGTCCGCAGGTCGGCAACCCATTGATTCTGCAACTCGATTTCGCGTGCTGCGGCACGATTGGCCAATTCCTGTTCGCGTTGCTTGAGCTTCGCGTGGAACGCCAGTTCCTTCTGCTGCAGTTCCTCGCGGAAACGCGCCTCTTCCTGCCGAAGCTGTGTCGCAAGATCGCGTTCCAACTCTCCTTCGCGGCGGCGCAACTGCTCTTCCGCCTGCGCCTGCACATCGCGCAACCGCGCTTCGGCCTGCGCCAGCAACTGTTGCTCGCGTTGTTTGAATTTCGCTTCAGCCACTTCTTCGCGTTGTTGCAATTCCCGATTCCAATGCGCGTTGAGTTCGCGAGTGCGTTGCTCCAATTGCTGTTCCAATTCGGCTTCGCGCAATCGCGCTTCCTGTTCGGCTTTGGATTTTTCCTCCGCCACGCGGGAATCGAATGCCAACGTCAATTCCTGTTCGCGCTGTTTCAGGCGATGATTGAATTCCTCTTCCTGCTGCCGCAACGCTTTCTCGAAATCGAGTTTCTGCCGTTCGGCCCGATGTTTTTCCTGACGCACCGCTTTTTCCACTTCGCGGGCGACATCTTCCTGCGCCTGTTGCAATTGCCGCGCCGCGTACTCCGTTTGATGTTTCAACTGCGCTTCCGCGGCGTCGCGCGCATGAATCGCTTCCTTCAAATCATGCGACAACTTCGCGTTCTTCTCCACCGCAGCGAGTTCGGCTTCGGCCAATTGGCGACGCGCTTGAATGACCTGCGATTTGCAATCTTCGGTCACCTCCAGAAGTTTCTTCTGGTGCGCCTGCATCATTTCCAGACGTTCGGTTTCCGCTGCGGCGCGTTGTTCGTCCAATTCCTGACGCAACTGTGAGAGACGTTCCGACCAGGCGTGCTGCCGCATCTGAATCTGGCGCTCCACTTCGGACTTCTGCAGATCGCGCAACGCATCTTTTTCGATTACCGCGCGATTCAGTGAATCCGCCAGTTCAGTGTACTTCGCGACCCACTCGGATTCCTTCTTCTTCAATTCCTCTTCGTGCGTGGCGACCTCGGCAGATTTCACTTCTCGTTCCGCCTGCAATTCTGCTTCCTTGGCCGCTAGCGCTTTGTCGCGCGCTGCAATCTGCGCCGTCGCTTCGCGAGCGATGCGTTCCGCGCGCAAAATTTTCAACCGACCTGCTCGCTTGTAGATGTCGTGCAGACGACGACCAAAGAAGCCGAGACGACGTGCGGAACGTTTCTTCTCTTTGTCTTTCTCGAAAATGGTCGAAATCGCAATTTCCACCATCAACGTCGGCAGGAACGCCACTATGAACGCCAACACCGGATAAACCCAGATACGCACCATGCTGATCTGGTCGGTGAGAATGTCGCCGCGTTCTTTCGCGCTGGCCGTCACCGACATCGGGCGTTCTCCGAACAACAAACCGCGCACGATTTCCACTGTGGTCGCGATCCGATGCACCTGGGTTTCTTTGATCGCCGCTTCCCGCGCTTCGTAAAAGCCTTCCGCGCGCTTTTGTGCAGCGGCGATTTCCGCCCGAATCCCGTCCACCTTTTGCACTGCCACGCCCAGAGCGGCATCCAGTTCTTTTTCCTCCGCCGCGAGTTCTTCATTCAACTTGGCTTGCGCAGCGAGCAATTCTTCCCGCTTCCGATCCGCTTCTTCGCGTTTCGTGGTAGAACGTTTATCAAAATCCTCGCGCAACCGTCGCGCATCAGCCGCCACTTGCGCTACGCTTTCGCGTCGCTTGTTGTTGACCTCGATCAGTTCGGCTTCCTTCGCTTTGATCTGCGCGTCGAGATCCGCAATCAACGTCGGCTTCAAAACCGTGTTCACTTCGCGTTCCGGCGGAACCCCCGGGTCAACCGGCTCGCTCATCAACTGGCGCTTGATAATATTTGCCGCTTCGTATTCGGCTTTGTCTTTCTCGTAGGCATTCTTCTTGTTCGTGTACGCGGCCAGCTTCGTTTTGTACGCGTTCTCAATTCGCGCTTCTTCCGCATTCCATTTGGCGGCCCGCGCAACTTCGACTTCCCGCGCCGCTCGCAAATCCGCAATCGCTTTGGAAATCTGCGCCGCATCAATGTCGAATTGCCGGGTAATCGCACCTTGGCGTGACTCCACCGCAGCGAGTTCCTTGGTCTGATATTCCGTTAGCGAAATCGCGTCCTGTCGCGCTTCGTCGTTGCGTTTTAACGCTTCTTCCAGATCCGCTTTAGCTTTCGCTTTCTTGGCGGCAAACTCCGCGAGTTTTTGTTCGCGTTCGACCTTTTTGTTTTCAATGGCCGCGACTTCGCCTTTGAGTTGCGCGATCCTGGTTTCCTCAATCGCTGCTTTTTCGAGCAGTTCGCTCGCCGGCTCCATCGCTTTGGTCATTTCATAAACCGCCATGTCTTTGACCAACTGGAACGTCAGCACGCAAATCAGCGGCAAGCCCACGATGAGCATGAATCCTTTTTGCCAACCGACCCGCGACGCCGCCCAGACGGCCAACGGCAACTTGAGAAGTTCCACCGCGAGAATCACCGCGCCAATCGGGCCGATGCCGAAGAATGTGACGCCCATGCCTTGCGGCAAACAGACCATCTGTTGATACTTCCAGCCCGTCGCCAGAATGACGAACTCCACAATTGTCGCCATCACCAGCAATGGAATAGCGAGATACGAGATGCGTTTAGATTTCAGACGCTGCCAGGGTGAAAATCCTGCATCCGCAGGAATCGCGACAGCTTGGGAACTCGTTTCGGAATTTTTCATGAATGAACCTTGTGACGTGGAGACAACTTTCAGAACAAAACGGGATTACAATTCTCCCGCGCGAGCAGTAGATAAATGTTTTGCGAACCTCCTGGCATTCCTTGCATCTCCATGGCCGCCGACTGGCGCAGCTTATGTGCCAGCACCGGAAATTCGCTGCAGTCAGCTAATTTTCTGAATAAATCCAATTATCCTAATCCACCTGAAACCGGAGCAATACCGGGCCTCCCGCCGGGGCCGGTGTCAAAATCCATGACGACGCGCCAACCACAACTGTAGGAATTCGCAACGGTCCGTGTAGGAACCAATCCCCCCCGGGAAGAAGAAAGAAATGAAGCGTTACCGCAACCGGTACTTACGCCGACGAAGCGCACACAGTCGCTGCTGAAAGCGTGCGAGGCCCTTTGTTTATGGGGCGAAATACGAAATTCAGCCGCGGCGCCAGCAACACGTTCCCGCGTTCAGCCGCCGCACACAGGCAATCCCGCCGCACCGCTTCCACACAATAGAAGTTCAATCGCACCGGAATCTGTTCCGGCGCAGCCGCCGGGCAGGCCCGCACTTCCGCAAGCAGATGATTTTTCAGCCACGACCGCAGCCGATAAAATGCGAGGTAATGTTTGACCTCCAGCCGTCGGCGCAATTCACAGAAGACGCGCAAGGTCGCTTCCGCGTTTTTCTGCTGCCGAATAAGCGAGCGAAAATCCAACAGCAGATCGGTATCATCGCCTGTTACTGCGCCGGGAGTCGCAAGTAATTCATCCACCACCCGCAGCGCGCATTTCCAGTCACAAAACTCGGGAATGCAATCCGCAGCACAGGAACAGGCTTTGACTTCCGCCATCACAACTCAATTCTTCAAAAAACTCTTCAACATCCAGACCGTCTTCGCGTGCCATTGCAGGCGACCGATCATCAGGTCCTGGGTTTCCAGATCATTGACTTCGCCCGCGAGGTCCCGGGCACGGGTCAAGTCGGCCATGACCTTTTCATGCGCCACAATCAACGCCGCGACGTAATCATTCTGCGCCATCGGCGCTTTGAATTCCTCCAGACCGGCTGTCTGCGCGAGTTTGCCTAAACCACCGATTGCATACGCTTCCAACGCGCGAAGCCGCTCGGCGATTTCGTCCACCGCTTCGAAAAGCTGTTCGTATTGTTCTTCGAACGCCTTGTGCAGAAAGAAAAATCCCGGTCCTTCCACATTCCAATGCGCCAGGTGCGTCAGCCCCATCAGCGCATAAGAATCCGCCAAAGTAAGATTCAATGCCTCCACCAGCCGCGTGTCTTTACGCGCACTTTTCGTTGTTTGAGGAGATGTAGTCGTGCTCATAGTTGCCTTACCCGTTTAGTTTTGGTTTGCGCCAGCGCAGCCATTCTGAACGGGAAACTCTTTCCCGCCTGCTCCGCCCGGCGGTCTTAGGATAGCACGATTCTGCAACACGCCCAAACCCTTACCATCTGAATATCGGGCGCGCTGATGTTGATTTGCGAAAAATTGATGTTCCCTTGCGTTCCGGCTCATTCTGACGGCGATTGCACTCGGATTTTCCTCGGCTGTCGCAGTGCCGGCCGATGAATTTCCTGACGCAAACTCGGCCGCCGGTGCCGTTGCAATTCCCGGATGGAAACGGGGCGACCGCCCTTCGCCGCTGAATGATAGAGCGATTGAATAATGTGAACATCAATCAATCCCTCGACGCCGGACGGTTCGGGCTCGCGATTTTTGAGAATGCAATCGGAGAAATAAATCAACTCCGGTGCGAACTGATCCCGGCGCTTGAACTCACGTCGTTGCGTCTTGCTACCGACAGTCACCTCCATCTTGATCGCTTCCGAATATTCGTAGGCTGATTCCATCCGCAGCAAGCCTTTCGTACCCGCGACCGTCAATGTCGCCGTATCCGTTGCGCCGAAACTCGTGCTGAATGCCGCCAACCGATTCTCCGGAAATCGCAGAATCGCGCTGGTCATCTCATCCACTTCTGCAAACCGCGGATCATCGTTCCGCTCCGAAACCGCAATCGCTTCCGTTGGTTCGGCGCGGAACAAATAGCGCGCCGCGTTAATACAATAGATGCCGATGTCGTACAGCGTTCCGCCGCCTAATTCACGATCCAATCGAATATTCCCCGGCTTCACCGGCATTGAGAACAGCGACTGAAAAATTCGCGGTTCACCGATTTTTCCCGATTGCACGATCTTTACCGCTTCGAGATTCGCGCGCTCAAAGTGCAAGCGATACGCAACCATCAGCTTCACGTCGTTCTCAGCGCACGCACGAATAATCTGTTCGCAATCACTCTCAGTAACCGCGAGCGGCTTCTCACATAAAACATTTACGCGAGCGTTGGCCGCGCGAAGACAAAAATCTTTGTGCAGACTGTTCGGCAACGCGATGTAAACCGCGTCCACATTCCCAGCGTGCAGATAATCTTCATAGTCATCGTAACTCAACGTATCGGTGACGCGATAATGCCGCCCCAGTTGCTTGAGCTTTTTCGGATCGTCCGATATCAGCGCGGTCAGTTCTGAGTTGGGCGCGTTTTGAAACGCGGGCAACACCGCGTTCTGCGCGATATGTCCCAATCCCACGACCGCATAACGAATGACTTTGCGGCCCCGGCTGGATGCTCGTCGGAGGGTTGTGGTTCGGCGTGGCTTGAACGAGCCGCGCCGCGAGGTAGAAAATTTTTTGCTGCGCCTAAGCATGCGCCGAACATCCGCAACCCGGCTGCTTGATAAAATGGGGCGAAACCCGAAATCCTGGCGTCAATTTGCGAAACCGACGATTGATTCGCCATCACCGCAAGGAAAACGCCAGCGAGAGAGGCGAGATTTGAGATTGTCATGACCGGCTGACAGGCGTAGCTTCGGTTCATCAAGTCGTTATACAAAGTAGTTACGTATGGCGGAAAACCCTAAAGAGCCGTCGGCTGGCGACCTACTGAAGAACTCTTCGTTGTACCGGGAGTTTCAGGCTGAACGCGAAGAGATCTTGAAGCACAAGTGGATCGAGTCCGAAAAGGCGGGTTACGATATCGGATTTGAACGGGCGCTGACAGATTGGATCGTGAAACATCGTTCTAAATGGCGCAAAGCCCGTCAGTCCAATCAGCAGGCGAATAACCAACAGCCGGCTAACCAACGCCAGTAATTTTCAGTTAGACCGCACCTTTAAGCCGACCCTGCGAGGTCGCCAAGGCGCACCGATGAATCACAAACGAATTTTTGCGAATCGCTGTCCCGACGCGGTTCGCCCTTTCTATCTCCGCACCGGCAAACCGGTCGCCGCTTTCACCGCAGTTCCTTCGCACGCAATTGAAATCCAGAATTTCTCTGGTGCTCGGAACCTGGAATTTGAAACTTCTTCTCATGCCTGAATCGACCCTCATCCTCAACGCCCTCGGCATCCAGCGAGCGCTCACCCGCATCGCCCACGAAATTACGGAACGCAACGAAACAATGACCGATGTCGTGCTGATCGGAATTCAACGCGGCGGCGTGCCGCTCGCTCACCGACTTGGCACTATTCTCGGTAGCATCCTGAATCAACCCGTGCCCGTCGGTTCGCTCGACGTCAACATGCACCGCGACGATCTCGATCAACGCGCTGCTCCGAAAATTCATCCGACGCAGATTCCCTTCGATGTGAACGGCAAAATTGTGGTGCTGGTGGACGACGTTCTATTCAGCGGTCGCACCATTCGCGCAGCCATGGATGCGTTGAATGATTTTGGCCGCCCGCGAAAAATTCAACTCGCCGTCCTCGTCGATCGCGGCCATCGCGATTTGCCCATCAAAGCGGATTTCGTCGGCAAAAACCAACCCACCTCGCTGGCTGAAAAAGTTCAGGTGCGTTTCGACGAACCCGGCCACGCAAACGAAGTTATTCTGCATCGCCCATGACCTGGAAACGCAAACACCTGCTCGACATCGAATCGCTCACCGCGGACGAAATTACGACGGTGCTCGACACCGCCAAAGCTTTCAAAGCCGTCGGCGAACGGGCCATCAAAAAAGTTCCCGCACTTCGAGGCAAAACGGTCGTAAATCTTTTCGTCGAACCCTCCACCCGCACGCGCATCAGCTTTGAACTCGCGGAACAACGTTTGTCCGCGGACATCGTCAATTTCACCGCTGAGGCTTCTTCGCTGAAAAAAGGTGAAACGCTCAAGGACACCGCCAAAAATCTCGAAGCGTTGAATGCGGATTTCATCGTTATCCGCCACAGCGCCGCCGGCGCCCCGCATTTTCTGTCGCGCGTTTTGAACGCTCATGTCATCAACGCCGGCGACGGCGCACACGAACATCCCACTCAGGCATTACTCGACGCATTCACCATTCGCGAACGCAAAGGTCGGGTGGATGGACTGAACGTGACGATTCTCGGCGACATCCTGTTCAGTCGTGTTGCGCGCTCAAACATCTGGGCACTCACCAAACTCGGCGCGAAAGTTACACTTTGCGGTCCATCCACACTCGTGCCGCGTACGTTCGAAGCAATGGGTTGCCGTGTGACTCATGACGTCGATGAAGCCTTGCACGAGGCCGACATCATCCATCTCCTGCGCATTCAACATGAGCGCCAGCGCAAGACGATGTTCCCCAGCATCGGCGAATACACGACGTTGTTCGGTTTGAATAAAGCGCGCTTTGCGAAAACCAAACCCGACGCGCTCATCATGCATCCCGGCCCGATAAATCGCGGCGTGGAAATTGATAACGAAATCGCGGATTGCGGTCGCTCGCTGATTTTAGAACAGGTCACCAACGGTCTTGCCGTGCGCATGGCGGTGATGTTCCTCATCAACGGCGGCAACGGCCCGCAGGAAATTGCCCCGGGTTAATGGGAATCGTCCTCATTCTCGCAATCACGAAAATTGCGACGGGCGACGAGACGAACCGAGGACCGATGCGAATTTCATGGCGAGCCGCCTGAGACTTTTCCATACTGCGCGTCCATGAAGTCCATGACGGGCTACGGGCGCGGCGAGTGCGCTCGCGACGGATTCAATGTCACCGTCGAACTCAGTTCCGTAAACCGCAAGCAGGCCGAGATCTCGGTCAACCTGCCGCGCGAACTGGAAATGCTGGAAACCCGGATTCGCGAAACCATTCTCACCGCCGTTTCGCGCGGTCGCATCACGACCCGGGTTTCGGTTCACGCTGGCAGCGGTCGTTCCTCGGCCAAAATGCATCTCAACGTCGCGCTGGCCAAAGCTTACGCGCACGAACTCGCCAAACTCGCCAAAGAACTCAAGCTCGACGGCTCAGTCACTCTCGATCATCTCGTACGCGCTCCCGGCGTGTTTCAAACCGACGAACAACTCGCCGGACACGAAGATTTATGGCCCATCGTCGAAAAAGCGCTGCGCATCGCTTTGCAGGGATTACTGACGATGCGCAAACGCGAAGGCGATCATCTCGGCAAAGATCTGACGGGCCGCATCAACATCATGCGCAAATGTGTTGAACGCATTGCCAAACAGGCGCCGAAGTCTGCCGAGCGTTATCGGCAGCAACTCATCGAACGCATTAAAGCCGCCGGGTTACCCGCGCCGGCAGATGACGACGAGCGATTGCTGCGTGAGATCGTTTTCTTCGCCGACCGCTCTGACATTTCGGAAGAGTTGAGCCGTCTGCAAAGTCATTTCAAACAATTCGAAGCCTGCACCAAATCAGACGAGCCCGTCGGGCGCACACTGGATTTCCTCGCACAGGAAATGAATCGCGAAATCAACACCATCGGCTCTAAAGCCAACGACGCTTTGATTTCCGCCCAGGTCGTAACGCTGAAAGCTGAGCTGGAAAAATTCCGTGAGCAGGCAATGAACGTCGAATGAGCGAAGAAAAACCAACTCACCCCACCACCGGCAGCCCTTTGCTGGTGGTCATCTCCGCTCCGTCGGGCGGAGGCAAAACCACGTTGTGTCATGAAATCTTGCTCGCGCGACCGGACATGGCGCGCGCCATCACCTGCACCACGCGACCGCCTCGAGGTGAGGAGAAGGACGGCGTGGATTATTACTTTCTTGATGCCGCTTCATTTTTGAAACGCGTGCAGGCCGGAAACTTTCTCGAACACGCGACGGTTTACGGTCAGAGCTACGGCACGCTGAAATCCGAAGTGCTCGGTAAATTGCGCGCGGGCAAAGACGTTTTGCTCAACATTGACGTGCAGGGTGCCGCTGCGGTGCGCAAATGCGCTGAAGAAGATCCGGAGTTGAAACGCGCGCTCGTCACGGTGTTCCTGACCCCGGCATCACTGGCCATTCTCGAACAGCGCCTTCAGAAGCGCGGCACCGATTCTCCTGCGGCGATTCAAAAACGTCTCGGCGTGGCGCGACAGGAAATCGCGCAATGGAAAAATTTCGATTACCTGCTCATCAGTCGCGGCATCAAAGATGACGTGCAGAATTTGCAGGCGATTATTGAAGCCGAGAAGATGCGCACCGCTCGGTCGGTCGCACCGGAATTTTAGTTCTCAAAATTCAATTCCTGATCGTTTTCTTAATCTTAATCACTCCAGTTCACTCGAGCCGGTTTGCAAAAGTTGAGAGCACGATAGAATGGGAAAGAGCGTTATGAGCAAAAACATTGTTCTCGGAGTCACAGGCTCAATCGCCGCGTACAAAGCCGCTGACCTCACCAGCCTGTTGACCAAGGCGGGGAACAATGTTCGTGTAGTCATGACCGCCGACGCGCAACGCTTCATCACGCCGCTGCCGTTCAAAACCTTGTCGCGCAATCCGGTCGTCACCGATCTTTACGACGAAGAGGAAGGTTGGAAACCCACACACATTCGGCTGGCGGATGAAGCTGACCTCCTGCTCATCGCTCCCGCAACGGCCAACGTAATCGCCAAACTGGCTCACGGTATCGCTGACGATGCTTTGACGTGCATTGCGCTTGCGCTGAATCCGAAAGCGAAACTGCTGATCGCCCCGGCGATGAACGGGAAGATGTGGTTGCATGCGGCGACGCAGGAGAATGTCGCGACGTTGAAATCGCGCGGCGCGGAATTCATCGGACCGGAGGAAGGTATGTTGTCCTGCGGCTACGAAGGGATTGGACGTTTGTGGCCGGTGGACAAAATTGCAGCGCGGAGCGCGGAACTGTTGCGCTAATGGCGCGGTTAAATTTATGAAATCGGGGCGTTGGCAATGGCTGCGACGGATGCCGGAAATTTTGGCCGAGGCGCAACTTGAGCCGGCCGAACTGACCCGTCGTCACGTCTCGCGTCAGCGCAACATTCTCCTGCCCGCCCGCCTCATGGTCGCCGCGGTGGTGTTGTTCCAACTTTACACGTCGCCGTGGATGATCGATGTGGTCAACGCTTACGGCGTCGTAGTCGAAACGGTTCAACACGTCTTCGTCGCTTACGGCGCAGTCGTCCTGATCGCCACCGTATGCTTTGCGGTCATCCGACATTTTCCACCCGGCATTGTGCAGTGGATTGTTTTTTTCCTTGGTCTTGCCGACGGTGTCTTTCTTGGCGCGCTTACGATTCTCACCGGTGGTTTTGAAAGCAATCTCTACTGGGTTTACCCGGCGCTAATTATTCTCAACGCCGCTTCCATTCCGTTAGCCACGCCGCAAATCGTTTTAAATCTCATCCTCGCAATCATCTTCCTCGCGGCCGGGTGGATTGAAACCAGCGTGCAACAGGACCTCAATCTGCCAAGCATCCGTCGGCCCACGTCTCGAATCGCCGTCAACGATATGACGGATGCCCAAATTACCGATGCCGCGCGTTGGCTGGCACATTCGCCTCAACCATTTCGCAAACTCACCTGGGACGCGATGTCCGAATCGACGCGCCGACAGATTCAGGAATTTCTCGCTCATCCGACCAACGTTGCCGAGATGAAAGCGTTGTTACTGCGCGAAGCAGACGTGCTTTTCCCGTCTCCCAAAAGTTACGCCGCCGTCGTGGGCATCACGCCTGAACCCGTCGAGCCCACCGGTTCGCATTACGTCCTGCAGGTCACCGTGCTCGTGCTGCTGACTTTTTGCTGTTACGGCGTGCAGGTTCTTGCCGCTGGACAACGGCGCGCCGCCGAGGAACGAAATGAATTTCAGGTTCGCAACGAGCAACTTCGCTCTACCGGTCGCCTCGCCGCCGAAGTCGCGCATCAAATCAAAAACCCGCTCGCGATCATCAATAACATCATCTTTTCGCTGCAACGCAGCGTGCGCG
The DNA here is from genome assembly GCA_937894935.1 of uncultured Verrucomicrobiota bacterium. Taxonomy (GTDB): domain Bacteria; phylum Verrucomicrobiota; class Verrucomicrobiia; order Limisphaerales; family JADLHS01; genus JADLHS01. The sequence goes on along the minus strand of CALAYC010000051.1, from coordinate 21,029 downwards.
ATAAACCCGAAGCCGCGCAGCACATCGGCATCATTCGCGAAGAAGTCGCCAAGGCCGACCGCATCATCACCCAGGTCATGGGTTACGCGCAATTGACCGAAGGTCGCGTCGAGAAACTCAATGTGGTTGATGAAATCAATCGCGCCATCGAGGAAGTTTTTCCGCCCGGCGCACCGACGAAAATCCGTTTGCATCGCGATTTCGCCGGGCCGTTTCCGCCTTTGCTGCTGCAACGAAAACACTTCATTGACGCCGTCAGCAACCTGCTTCAGAACGCCCGCGACGCTTCGCCTGAAGGCGGCACGATTTACATCGCCGCGCGTTATTTGCCGGACGAATCAGTGACCATCTCCGTGCGTGATGAAGGCGCGGGTATCGCTCCGGACAAACTCGAACGCGTCTTTGAAGCGTATTACACCACCAAGACTCAGGGATCGGGTCTCGGTCTTGCCGTCGTCAAACACAACACTGAACTCTACGGCGGCACGGTGCGCGTCGAATCCGAGCTTGGAAAAGGCGCGAAATTCACCCTAAGCTTTCCGTCGAAAACGTTGATGCGCCCCATCACATGACTCAACCGTTGCCTCCTCTGCTCGTCGTTGATGACGAGAAGAACATGCGCCTCTCCCTGCAAACCATGCTGGGAGACGAAGGCTACGTCGTGCTTGCGGTGGAATCGGCTGAAGCCGGCCTCGAACTCCTCGCGAAAGAAAATGTGTTCATGGTGATCACCGATGCGCGCCTCGGCGGAATGACCGGTTACGATTTCCTGCATAAAGTTCGCAGTCGCTGGCCGGACCTGCCGGTCGTGATGATTACCGCTTACGCCACTCCGAAGCTCGCAGTGGAAGTCATCAAAGCCGGGGCAATGGATTACCTCGCCAAACCGTTTGCGCCGGAAGAATTGTTACACGTCGTCGCGCGTTGTGCGGAACGCCATCGCCTGCTCCAAAGCAATGCTCAATTGCTCGCCCGCGCCAGCGAAACGTATCAACTCGATCAAATCGTCGGTGACTGCGAAAAAATCCGCGCGTTGCGCCAACTCATTCAGACCGTCGCCCCCACCGATGCGCGCGCTTTGATTCTCGGCGAAAGCGGCACCGGCAAAGAATTGGTCGCCGGCGCATTGCACAGTCTCAGTCACCGGAAACGCGCACCTTACATTCGCATCAACTGCGCCGCGATTCCGGAAACACTTCTGGAAAGCGAATTGTTCGGTCATGAACGGGGTGCGTTTACCGGCGCGTTGAAACAGAAACATGGCCGTGTCGAAGAAGCGAATGGCGGTACGATTTTTCTCGATGAAATCGCCGACATGAGCCGCCCGTTGCAGGCGAAGCTGCTGCGGTTTCTCGAAGATGGAACTTTTACGCGCGTCGGCGGCACGCAGGAATTACGCGTCAACGTCCGTCTCATCGCCGCCACGAATCGCGACATCGTCAAAGCCATCGAAGCCGGTGATTTCCGCGAAGATTTATTTCATCGCCTGAACGTCGTGCAATTCCGCCTTCCGCCGTTACGCGAACGCGAAGGCGACATCCTTCTGCTCGCAAATCATTTTCTCAAAACATTCAACGCTTTGATGAACAAAGCGGTGAAACGAATTTCCCGCGCTGCTCAGCAAAAACTCGAAGCGCATCACTGGCCCGGCAACGTGCGCGAATTGCGCAATGTCATTGAGCGCGCGCTCATTCTCGAAACCACTCCCGAAGTGCAGGCCACGAATCTTCCAGATTTCCAACTCGAAACCCGGCTCAACAAAACCGCCATACCCGCGCCGATTGCCACCGGAGATCGCGCGCTCGATGAGATCGTCGCGGATTTTGAACGCGACCTGATCAACAGCACTTTGGAAGACAACGATCACAATCTGACTAAATCGGCAGAACAATTGAAAATCAGCCGCCACGCGCTTCGCTATCGCATGCAGCGACTCAATTTAATTTCCGCCGAAGACGACAAGGATTCAGCCACGCCATGATCAAGCACTCGCTGTTTTGGGGATTAATTGCGGAACAACAACCGCGCAGTTCGACGGGACATACGCTCATCTATTGCAGTGTTCTGGCAGCAGTCGCAGCCATTATCTTTCTGCTCACGTTCGTGGCCCGCAAATCCCGTCGCCAACGCAAACGCAAATTCAAGTCGCGGAATCCAACCCTCGCAGAAACCGGAGGATTACCGCCCATTCGCGGGAGCGAAGCCCCCGACGATTCTCGCTGACGCCATGCAGGAAAGTCAGGCGATTACCCGCAACAGCGCTTCGAATCTCGCGCTCGCTTTCATCCTTTTGCCGCGCTCCAAGCGCGATGCCATGGCCGCGCTTTACGCGTTTTGCCGGCAGGTGGACGACGTCGCGGATGAAGATTGCGTTCCCCCCGAGCAACGTCGTGAACGTCTCGCCGCGTGGCGCGACGATGTGAAACGTGCTTGCGATGGCGGCACACCGCGCTTCGCAGTGAATCGTGAACTACAACCGGTCATCAAAAACTTCGGCCTGCGATTCGAATGGTTTGATGAACTTATCAAGGGGTGTGAAACAGATCTCGAAAAGACGCGTTACGAAACCGCGAAAGAACTTGAACTTTATTGCTATCGGGTTGCTTCCGTGGTTGGACTCTTAAGCATAGAAATTTTTGGCTATCAAAATCCGCGCTGTCGCGATTACGCCATCGCTCTCGGACAGGCGCTGCAATTGACCAACATTCTGCGCGATGTTCAAACCGATGCCGCGCGCGACCGCATTTATCTCCCGCTCGAAGACCTCCGCCAACACGGTGTTTCCGAGAATGAAATTCTTCGCGGTGAATATTCTGAACGCTATGCGCGATTGGCAAACGCCGTGGCTCAGCGCGCCAAAAATTATTATGCACTCGCCCGTCAAACGCTTCCCGCTGAAGATCGTCGTTCCATGATTGCCGCTGAACTCATGGGCTGCGTTTACTGGCGTTTGTTGCAGCGATTGGAACGAAAACGCTTTCACGTCTTTCAATCAAAACCCATCCGCCTGAGTCGGCCCCACAAAACGGCGTTGATTCTACGCGCTGGACTGCGACATCTCTTTCGTTGCGACACCTCGGATTACGGGCCGACGTGATATTTCTTCCGGCTCGACTTGAGCGCTTCGCATTTCAACAATCCCTCCTGTGCCGCGCATCGTTCTCGCTGACCTGAGAAAAACTTTTCGCTCCGGCGATGGAAATCACGTCGCTGCCGTTGCCGATGTCAGCCTCGAAGTTCAGAATCTGGAATGGCTCACCATCGTCGGGCCGTCGGGCAGCGGAAAAACTACTTTGCTGCGACTCATCGCCGGATTGGAAACTCCTGACCACGGCCAGATCAAATTCGATGATGACGTGGTCACGCACACCTCTCCGCAGGAACGTGACGTCGCAATGGTCTTTCAATCGCACGCCTTGTTGCCGCATCTCACCGCGTTTGAAAACATTGCGTTCGGATTGAAGCTCCGGAGCGTTCCACGTGCGGAAATTACCACGCGCGTAATGGTAATCGCGGAGCTGCTCCAAGTTCGTCACTGCCTTGACCGCCCACCCGCAAAACTTTCCGGCGGCGAACGACAACGCATCGCGTTGGGGCGCGCGCTGATTCGCCGTCCAAAAATTTTGCTGCTTGACGAACCTTTTGCGCATCTCGATGAACCCTTGCGCACTCAAATGCTCACCGAGCTGCCCGCTTTGCGAGAATGTTTCGCCACCACGTTGATTTGTGTCACGCACAACCAAGCCGAAGCACTGGCGTTAGGCGACCGCGTCGCTGTGATTCGCCAAGGCGTGTTGCAACAGATCGCTCCGCCGCGCGAGATTTACGAACGTCCTGCTAATCGCTTCGTCGCTGGTTTCATCGGCACACCCGCCATGAATTTCTGGCACGCCGCCGTAGCACAACGCGAGGGACATTTAGTTCTTGTGGGGGCAACGGACACGGATTTGGAATCGGAGCACAACGCGCTGCTGCCGCTCGGCACGTGGCGTGCGGAATGGTTCGGCGCAAATATCGGACGCAATATCTTGCTCGGACTGCGTCCGACGGATGTGCATTTGCTGACCGATCTCGCACCAGATTCGCCACGTGCTGTGGTCATCCGCACTCAATTCTTCGGAGCACAACTTTTCGTGACCGTTCGCTGGGCGAAGCGCGAATTGATCGGCTGCGCTCCGACCTCCGCTACATTTCAAACCGGACAGGAGGTTGCTCTTCGTTTCGATCTTTCGCGCGCCCACGTTTTTGACGCCGCCACGGGAATAGCACTTTTTTGAGCATTTGGCCGAAACAATTTGCGCGGTCGCAGTGGGATTTTTAATTTCTGGCCCGTGAGCGCAGACGAATCCAAATTCATTGACCGGAAAATTCCGCGTCCAGCGCTGTTGATCGAGCGCGGCGAGATGAGTTATCCCGGCGGAGAATTTGAAACAGTCGCCGAATGGCTGCGCTGCGTTAAAGAAGATTTTCCGAAATATATCCCATTTCTCACGAAGACCTGCGCGTTGGATTTTCGCGGTCGCATTCTCGAAATCGGCGCGGGCTGCGCCTGGTTGAGCGCTGAGTTATCCAAACTGCCCGCCGTCGTTGAAGTGTTTGCCACCGATGTCTCCGCACCGCTGCTGCGCACCGAAGCGCCGCGCATTTTCAAACTGCTCAAAGCCAAACAGGCGAAAATCACGCGCATGACGGCAGACTTCAGTCGTCTTGATTTTCCCGCTAATCAATTTGATTTCGTGGTCTGCTCCGATGCGATGCATCGTGCGGTAAGTCCGTTGCGAGTATTGCGTGAAGCGCGCCGCGTGTTAAAACCCGGCGGTCAGTTTGTCGCCATTCAAGAACCTGTGCGCCCGCTGATGAAGCTCAAATCCTCGGCCGCCCGCAAAAGCAAACCCGGAACACCGGCTACTCCCGGTTACGCGTTGAGCGAATATCGCGAGATGTTCGCGCAGGCAAATCTCGATCTCACCGTCAAACGCGTGGTGCTGTCGCGCGGATTCAAATTTTTCTTCGACAGCATGGTCAACGGCCTGACCCACGCACGTTACGCGTTCGTAGCGACGAAAGCTTCGCGCTGAAGAACCGACGCCATCCCACTACCGCTTCGGGCGTCGATCGCGCTTATCGTCAAGGTTTGCTTCCAATTGTTCAGCTGTAACCGTGCTCCCGACGCCATTGGGCGGCACTTCCACCTTCGCCACCCACAAAATCGCGTTCAACACCACTTTCCGGAAATTGTCGTCGCCCCAGTTTTTATGAAAGTGCGCGCCGGTAAAACCAAAGCCGCGTCCGCCATCGGGTCGTTCCGCTGCCCACGCGACATGTTGCGGTAACTTTTGCGCCACCATTTCGCGCATCGCGGGATTTCCGGAGTGCGGTCCGTCCGGACGTTCCGTGGTGTCCGGCGTCGGCACAGCGCTGAGAATCGGCGTCACACCTTTCATTCCGTCGCGAAACCGCATGTTGAAATACCATTCGTCGCGAATCTTGAACGGCGACACGCCGCGAGTGATGGGATGGTTCGGCAACGATTTGAAATCGGCATCCCAGTGCGGATTCACCGACCAATGGATTTCAAACGCCCCGCCAATCCACTTTATAAACTCATCCTGCCCCTTCTCCTTCGTGGGCTCGACCGCATAATGCAGACACGCCAGACCGACGCCCTGATCCATCAACGCTCCGAGCGTCTTCAGGCGTTCCTGTTGCAACGCCGGATGACCTCCGCCGCCATCGCAATATATGATAATCGCCGCCGCATTCTCAAAAGCTTTGGGATCAGTCGGCCAGCCGTTCGAATAGACCACCGACGTGACGCCGGGAACATTCGTCAGACAACTCTGCAACAACAAACAGCCGGCACGATGCTCATGTTCGCCCGAGCGATGACTCGGATTGCCCGCGATGAAAACAATTTTCTTATCGGCGCCAAAAGCAGGGAGCAGCGCCGTAACCAGCAATGCGAACAAAAACTTTTTCATGATGAACGACGATTAAAGTTTCTTGAGCCGGATGTTTTTGAACTGAACAGTCATGGGCGGTCCGGTGTGAATTTGCAACGCGAGCACGCCTTCTTTCAGCCGCTTGCTTTCGCATTCATCCGTTACATCCACGGTCGGCAATCCATTGATGAAGTGTTGCAACCGATTGCCCTTCGCGATGACGACAAATTCATTCCAATCGCCGGATTTAATCGCCGCTTGAATCTCTGCCGAGTTCCCAACCGAACCGGTGACCTGCTTTTTGCAATCACTATCCCAAACAACTTTCTCGCCGCGCGCCGCCATAATCTGCCGTCCACCCGCGCCGCCGCGTTCATCGTATAAAATGCCGGAGTAATTCGGCCCGGCCTCAAAATCCGCCTGATACCCACCGACACTCCACGTCGCCGCATCGAAAACTTTGCTGCGATATTGCACGCCGGAATTGGCAAAATTCCGATCGTTATTGGGAACCATCTTATAGGAAAACCGCAGTTCAAAGTCCGCCGTCGTTCCGTTGGTCCAGATTAAGAACGTATTGGCTTTGAGCGGTTGTTCCGCAGAAGTTTGACCGGTAATCGCCCCATCTTTCACCGACCAGAGTTTCGGATCACCATCCCAACCTGTCAGATCCTTGCCATTGAAAAGTGATTGAAAGCCTGCCTCGGAATCTGCGGCAAATGCCGAACCGGCCAACAAACTGATTCCTAACAAAACCGATTGAATTTTTATCATAGTCGGAAGAGTTGACGCCTTATTTCAACGTCTGCTTCAAAAACTTCAGCCCCTTGACTGCAATTTCATTCTGCGTCGGCTCAATGCGCCGCCAGATCGCCGCCGCTTTCGCGATGACTTTCACATCGGTGGTAAACGATTCAATCACCACATCGCCAGCATAACGAATGTCCTTCAGCGCTTTCGCAATGGATTTCCAATCCGTGTGATCGCCCCCCGGCGTGCCGCGATCGCTGCCGCACGCATGGAAATGACCGAGATATTTCCCGGCCTTGCGAATGGCGTCACCTTGAAACTTCTCCTCGATGTTCATGTGAAACGTATCGAGATGAATTTTCAACGCCGGACTACCGACCGCTTTCACCATCTTCAGCGCCTGATCGCAGGTGTTGATGAAATCGGTTTCAAAGCGATTCAACGGTTCGAGACAAATCTGCCGACCGCGCTTCGCCGCGTAAGCCGACAGTTTTTTGAGATTTTTCACCACGGTCGCCCATTGCTTTTTGTATTCATCCGCCGGCACCGCATCGGCGCGTCCCACCGACGAATAAACCGGGCCAATCAACGACGGACAATCCAACACCACCATCTGATCCAACACGGCCATCATGTAATTGAGACCGGTCTTCTGTTGGCGGGCGTTACCGCGCAAATCCCGGTCCGGTCCGAGCGCCGCGCACACCGAACCGCACACCAGTCCGTGCCGGTCCAACTCACGCTTCACATACGCGGGATCGATATGCGCCGGATCTTCAATGGCGATTTCAACGGAGTCGAAGCCCCACTTTTTGAATTGTTTGAACAGCTTCGTGCTGTCGTTGGTGAACGGTGACGTGAACAGAAAGGTGTTAATGCCAAATTTCATGTGAGTTCGTTATGCGAAACTAGCCAAGCAACGCCGACCACTAAAGTAAATTTTCGCCCCACGCGAGCGACATGCTTTTCCCTTGCCCGCTTCGCCATGAGGCGCACACTTCTTCAACCGATGAACTCCAACCTGTATCGCGCTATCCTCCTGGTTGCTGTCTTGCTGACTTTGACGTTCACCGCCGCCGCTAAAGATTGGGTTGTTTATGAAAGCACAACCGGCCCGGGCCACGGCAAACACATCGTGTTAATCGGCGGCGACGAGGAATATCGCTCGGAAGAAGCATTACCAATGCTCGCGAAAATTCTCGCTACGCGTCATGGTTTCAAATGCACCGTATTATTCTCAATTAACCCCGCCGACGGCACGATTGATCCGACGGTGCAAACCAACACGCCCGGCCTCGCCGCACTCGATTCTGCCGATCTCTGCATTATGTCCCTGCGATTTCGCGAATGGCCGGATGGGGACATGAAGCATTTCGTGGATTATTTTCATCGCGGCAAACCTGTTATCGCTCTGCGCACCAGCACGCACGCTTTCGCTTACTCGCGCAACAGACAGAGTCCCTATGCTCATTTCAGTTGGGACAGCAAACAATGGCCTGGCGGCTTCGGCCAACAGGTGCTCGGCGAAACGTGGATCAACCATCACGGCATTCACGGCAAACAAAGCACGCGCGGCGTCATCGACGAAGCGCATCGTTCGCATCCAATGCTCCGCGGCGTCACGAACATTTGGGGACCGACCGACGTTTACGGCGTCATTCATCTGCCGACCAATGCCACTGTGCTCGCGTGGGGACAGGTGCTCACCGGCATGAAACCTACCGATCCACCTCTCGATGGACCGAAGAACAATCCCATGATGCCGCTTGTCTGGACCCGCGATCACATCTGGGAAAACGGCAAAACCTCCACCATCGTCACGACGACGATGGGTTCAGCCGATGATCTGGAAAATGAAGATCTGCGTCGCCTGTTGATCAACGCGTGTTACTGGACCACCGGCCTTGCCGAACAGATTTCCAACCGCGCCAACGTGGATTATGTCGGCGAATTCAAAGCCACACCCTTCGGTTTCGGTAAATTCCAACACGGCGTGAAACCAGCGGATTTGCAGTAAGAGAAGTCAAACCGTAACCTCCAACGTGAAGGAGGAGAACATTTCCAATTTACCGTAAAATCTGCTTCCTCACGGGCGGTTAAAAAGTCCGGCCCGTGAGGTTGCTGATTGAATTAATCCGTCATCCGCGTTGGTTCGCAGGAAAAACTTACTGCTTCACCTTTTCCCACTTCTTCGTGCGAGCGGACTTGAGGACTGCGTCGCAGACGTATTGCGTTTCCAAGGCATCGCGGAACGTCGGACCGACCGGTTTACCTTTCGCGAGGCCGGCCAGGAAGTCAGCGACCTGATGGATGAAGCTGTGTTCGTAACCGATTTGCAAACCGGGCACCCACCATTTGTCCATGTAAGGATGATCACCACCGTGATCAGTCACGTGAATCGAACGCCACGCCCGAAGTTTACCTTCGTCTTTGTGGTCGAAGTATTGCAAGCGATGCAGATCATGCAAATCCCACGCAATGCTCGCGTGCTCACCGTTAATTTCAAACGTGTAAAGCGCCTTATGTCCACGAGCGTAACGCGTGGATTCAAACGTCGCGAGCGAACCGTTCTTGAATCGCGCGAGGAAAGCACACGCGTCATCGATGCCCACCTTCTGTTTTTTGCCGGTAAGCGTGTGTTTGCGTTCTTTGATGAACGTCTCGGTCATCGCCGAAACACTGTCCATGCTGCCGTTCAGCCAGAGCGCGGTATCAATGCAGTGCGCGAGCAAATCACCCGTAACACCGCTGCCAGCCGCTTTAACATCCAGCCGCCACAACGCCGCACCGCCTTGCGGCAGATCCGGACTGATGGTCCAGTCCTGCAAAAATTTGGCGCGATAGTGGAAAATTTTCCCGAGCCGACCTTCCTCGATGAGTTTCTTGGCCATCGTGACAGCCGGCACGCGACGGTAATTGTACCAGACGATATTCGGCACTTTGGCTTTCTCGACCGCCTGCACCATCTTCAGTCCTTCCGGACCGTTCATGGAAAGCGGTTTTTCGCAGAGAATAATCTTTCCGGCTTTGGCGGCCGCGATGGCAATCTCCGCGTGCGAATTATTCGGCGTACAAATGTCAATCGCATCAATGTCATCGCGCGCGATCAATTTTCGCCAATCCGTTTCCACGGATTCATAGCCCCACTTTTTGGCGAACGCCGCAGCATTCTCGGCGTTGCGTGCGCAAATCGCCTTGAGGACGGGTTGATATTCGAGGTCGAAGAAGTTGTTGACCTTCCGGTAAGCGTTTGAGTGCGCCCGGCCCATGAAGCCGTAGCCAATCAGTCCGATATTGAGTGGTTTCATAAAGTTTTAATTGCCACGAAAAGGCACAAAAATCACAAAAAGTTAATCCGGGAAGACGACGCCTCCGGTTTGCTCGATTACATCGTTGATGATGTACTTCTTGATCTGAAACTTCGGTGCGCCAAAGTTGATCAGCAGACCGTGTTCAATGCGCGAGGCGCGCAGGTAGCCAGGCAATTGAGCAACGTGTTCCCCCAAGGCATAGCGAACCGCTTTCAGGTCCACAATGAGTCGGTTCTCCACAAACAGGTCGGCAAAAAAATTACCAAGCAGCGTCCCGTCTTTGTCGAAGACATTCAAAGGATGCTGCTGACTAACCTGCTGCCCCTTTTTGCGGAGTCGATGGGCCAACGCATTCTCGTATAGATAGTTATGAATCGCAAAACCCGTCTCTCGAATGATGTCGCACAACTTCATGATGTCCTGCATAGTTCACCCCTTTTCGCCGTTTCGGTTTTGTGCTTTTTGCGTCTTTTTGCGGCCATTCCTCAGCCGTTCGGTTTTTCTGGCTAAGCTTTCCAGCCGTGGTTTTCGCGCACTTGAATCATCGCGGCGAGAATGTCGTTCCAGGTTTGTTGCTTCATCAACACTTCATTCGGGAACATGCAACCGTCCCAGCAGATGTGTTTCATTTTCTTCGTCACCTTGCCCTTGGCATCACGCAGCCAGTAACCGGAATCGCGCGCGATGTTCAATTTACCTTTCGGGTCAGTGGCGAGACAGTGACGACCGGTTTTCTCATGTGAACCGGAGCCGAACACACTGCCGTCGTTTTGCGCGACGTGAAAATCAATCGTCCACGGCCGCAACGCATTCGTGAGCTTCACCATCGCTTTGTGAAACTCCGCCGGCTCGTAATGATAATTCTTCGGCACGAGCCGATGCGCTTCCGCGTTGTAACCGAGTGTGTAAAGATGCGTGTGCGACATGTCCGCCTGGAAACCGACGACGCGCGGTTGCCCGACTTCTTCCAGCAGATTGACCATGTGCTTCCACGAATGCATACCGCCCCAGCAGATTTCGCCTTCTGCCGCGAGACGTTCGCCCAAATCTTTCGCAATCTTCGCCGCTTCCCTGAACGTCTTCGCAATAAGCTTCGTGTTGTTTTTCGGATCTTTATCCCAATCCGTCACACTCGCCGCCGAATCAATGCGAACAACGCCATAAGGTCGCACGCCGAGTTCACGTAATTTCTTCGCGATGCGACACGCTTTCGCCACCGCCGTGACCCAGTTTTTGCGTTTGGTTTCGTCGCCCATCGCCGAACCATCAAACCACACGGGCGCCACCACCGAGCCGACCACAAAACCTTTGCGGCGAATTTTGTCGGCGAGTTTTTTGATGCCGTCGTCGTCAATATCAATGCTCGTGTGCGGCTCGTAGAGAAACAAATCCACACCATCGAACTTTACGCCGTTGACCTCCGCCTTCGCAGTCAGGTCAAGCATCGTGTCGAGATCAATGAACGGTTCGGCGCCCGGGCTGCCTTTGCCGACCAATCCGGGCCACATTGCGTTGTGAAGTTTGGGGAAGTTGTTTTGGCTCATAAATGATCAGAATTCAAACCACCGATGAACATTGAGGGGTTAAAACTTGTTCTTCCGATACGCACCCAATTCCGGCGCATCAGGATTCACATCCGGTCCGAAGTAACGCAGCATCACCAACGGCTCGGTCTCGCTCGTGTTTTCAAACACCACGCCGGCTTTTGCGCCGTCGGCCGTGCAGAAATATTCGTCCTCGGTCAATTCATGGAAACGAATCAGCTTGGGTGAATTCAGCGGCAGACCGTTAATCGTGCCTTTGCCCTGAACGCAAATCAGCCCATAAGCACCGCGATCTTTAATCGTGCATTTGACGCCCGGATCCACCGTAAGTTCTTTCGCTGTGAAATACTGTTTGCCCTTCACCTTGCCGTAAACGATCCAGCGATCCACGTAACCTTCCTTGCGCGTGTCCGCCACCGGCACGGGTTCGAGGTAATGATTATCTTTGAAGTTCGGGTCCACATTCGCTTCCCAATCGAGCTGGTCCACGATGAAATCCAGATCGTGATGCTTCGACTTGGGCATATCTTTCACGAGCAAGCTCCACGGCACGTAACGACCTTCCACCATACTTTGATACATGCCGAAAACGTCGCTGCCCCATTGCGGCTCGTAAGTGCAGAGCGAACCCGGCGCGTGCAAAATACACGGCCCGATGAGCCAACCGCTCCCCGGCTTCAAACGATACGCTTTGGACAAATCAAGAATGCCGTTGTCGCCCTTGTTCCAGTTCTCGAGACATTTCCGCACCTGCGCTTTCGTGGTGCCGGGTTCAAGGCCCATGAACGTGTACGGGAAATTGTTCCCGACGTTGTTGTGTTGCGGCGGAAAATAATAACTCTCCGGTTTGCCTTCCTGCCCGACCAGTTTCGCCTGCGCGGCGTTCTGATGCATGTGATGCGGAATCGGCCCCATGTTGTCGAAGAACTTCGAGTAAACCGGCCAGCGACCGTATTTGCTCCAGATGGGTTTGCCCACGAGCGTCGCGCCGCAATCCTCCACCGCTTTGCGCAACGTGAACCGCTCGTTGCCCACTACGCAATAACTCAGGCCCTCGTCCGGTACGCGACCTTCGTTCGCCGCTTCGGTGGTTGAAGCGAACCAGCGTTCGTCAATTCCGCCGCGATTCGCGCCGTAAGCGTAAATGTCGTCGGGATGCAACTTCAGGCGCAGGCCGGGTTGCAGAAACGATCGCGGCACCCACGCGGGCGCAAGCCGGAGCAACCCGCCCGTGCGGGAGAGTTCGGCTTCAACTTTGGTTTTGGTATTTCCTTTAAGAGTTTTGAGCTGGGTAACGGTGTTCATGGATTGGCGGTTTGCGCCGAGGCTTGTTTAGCAGTTTGCTTCTTGAAATTCGGGGCATTCTCTTTGCCCATCGCTTCGATGTAGGCCAACAGATCGAGAATCTCCTCGTGGGTAAATTGATTCAATAATCCGCTCGGCATCGCGGACACTTTGGACGGCTCACGATGCGCAATCTCGCTGAGCGGAATTTCCACCGTCACTTCCGACGCGAGCATATTCGGCAACACCACAATGCGTTCTTTGTTTTCGTCCGTGATGCGACCTGAAATATCGTCGCCATCCTTTTTCCAGATGACATAATTCTGGAACTGGTCTGAAACGACTTTTGACGGTTCGATGATGGATTCGAGAATGTCGCGGCGCGAATACTTGCTGCTCACCCCGGTCAACTCCGGTCCGGCCGAGCCGCCTTCATTGGCGAAGCGATGACACACCACGCACTGCGCATCGTTGTATGCCGCTTTGCCGCTTTCGAAATCACGTCCGGTCGCCACTTCACCGAGCAACGGCTCAAGATCGCTCATCGTCCATTCCTTCACGAACTCCCGTTGCTTCGCGGGTTTCCATTGCGGCGCATCAAGGTTTTCTTCCAACAACGCCGCCAACGCCGTGCGTTCGGAATTGCTCAATGTTGACGCAGCATCCTTGCGAATGCGCACGAGGAACTTCGTGTAACTCGCGCCATCGCCATAATCGCGCCCCGCTTCCTTGAACCAGTTCACCAGTTCCGGCGGATGCATCTGACTCGCCTGCACCTGATTGGTCCAGACGTTGTAAGCCGCGCCCTGCGGATAAGTAATCTCCGATCGGCCACCGCGCCGCGCGTTGACGAACCAACTGAAATACATCTGACGCAATTCCGGCGTCCAACCGGTTTTCACCGTTCGCAGATGATGCAGATATAAAATCTGTTCTTCCTGCGTTTTCGCCTTGGTGAGCAAGCGCATGGTCTTTTCCACCACATCCGGCGCGTTGAGGTAAATCAACAGTTGCACCAATTCGCGATTCAACTTCTCGCTGGCCGCCGGATAACGCGCGTTTAATTTCTCCACCGCCACCTTGGCCAACTCCTCCGCCGGGCGCCCCTGCCGAATGAAACTCACCTGAATGACGCGCAGTTTTTCCAACTGCAATTCTTCAGTCAGACTGCTCAGCGGGAATTTCCCAAGCGCGCGCAGCAAATCATTCTGCGTTTCTTTTCCACCGCACCGCGCCAACGCCAACAACGCCGTCATCGCCGTTTGCGGATCGGTTTCCTTCACCGCCCGCTCGCCCCACAACGCCACGTCCTGCCATTCAATCGCAATGCGCGCCGCGTAACGGATGTAACGGTCAGCGCTGCCCAGATGCGGCCACGCAAAATCAATCGCCTGCAAATCCTTTTTACCGTGGAAAGATTCCAGTTTCCGTCGCAACGCTCGCGCGTCAGCAGCCTGCTTGAGTTCTTTGCGCGAAATTGACGGACCTTTTTCCCGCGCGAACAGTTCCTTGAAAAAGCCCCGCCCTTCGTAGCTGACGCGATACAAGCCCGACTGCGTGCCGCGTCCGCCCGTGATGAAATACATCGCGCCGTCTTTGCCAAATTCGAGATCCGTCAGGTTGAGCGGTTTGCCCTTGAGAAATTCTTCATACTCGCCTGTGTAACTCGCGCCATTCGGCTTCAGGTGAATGGCAAAGATGCGGCCATACGACCAGTCCTGCGCGAATAATGCCGCGCGGTATTTCTTCGGAAACTTGCTGTTCACACCGAACTTCACGCCGGTAGGCGAACCGATGCCCGTGTCCACCACTGCCGGCAGACTGTCCGGATAATATTCCGGCCACTTCCCCGAACCCGAACGCCAGCCGAAATCCGCCCCGCTTACCGCATGATTGATGCGCGTCGGCCGATACCACGGCGTACCCCAATCCCATTCCATGTCGCTGTCGAAAGTAAAAATCTCGCCATCAGGACTGATGTCGAAGTCATACGCGTTGCGGAATCCCCCGAGCATCAATTCCCAATTCTTACCCTCCCGATCCGTGCGCACAATGTAACCGCCCGGCGCCAACACGCCGACCGCGTGACCGTTCGCATCCCACAAGCGCGGCAGCAATTGATCCTCGTCATAATTTTTATGCGGCGAATTCGGCGCGATACCTTCCGGCACTTTCGTGTGATTCCCGTTCATCACGTAAATCATCCCGTCCGGCCCCGCGACGACCGCGTGATAACCGTGCTCGCCTTCGCCTTTGAACTTTTTCAAAAAGTGAACTTCATTCGTGTCGAACTGATCGTTCCCATTCGCATCAATCAACCGATACAACCCCGTCCCGCTCGGACCATGACCGTTCACATAAAGACTGTCATGCGCGTAAACCATCCCCATCGCCTGCCGCACCGGCGCGGACACCGGCTCGATTTCAGCAACCTGACCTTTGCGATCCAGCGTAACGCGTAAGAGCGGCTGCTTATCATCCTGAGGTGAAATAATGAGTCGGCCCTTGGGATCAATCGCCATGGAAATCCACGAACCTTCGCCCGCTTCGGAGGAACGCAGCAGTTCCACTTTGAATCCCGGCGGCACAACGATGTCTTCCGCCGGAGTGGCGTGCGCGGATTTCAGCGAATCACCCCACGGCTCAATGCCGACTTTGCCCAATGATTTTGCCGCAACCCAATTATTCGTCGCGGAAAAATTCAACGCTCGCCATTCACTCTGTCCCGGAACACCCGCCAACCACGACGCATCACTGACAATGACCTGACGTTGCCGATTCGGCAGCGATAATTCCAATCGCACCAATACACCGGCCAACGAACTTTCATTGATACCGCGAATCGCCAGCACGTTTTCGCCCTGCTTGATGAACTCAGTCACATCCAGGCGCGTGGCGCGTTGCCAACCGTTCACTTTGATCGGCGACGACTGATTCACCGTGATATCCGCGCGATCATCCGCGGCGACGGAAAGCATCGCTCGATTGACTTTGCCCGTAACGGTGAATGTTTTGCGAAACACGCGATGCTCGCCATTGGTCGCAGATTGACCGGAGTTCGGATGCCAGATCCATTCGGGGGTTTGCGGGTGCGCGGAAACGAGCGCCCCGAACGAGAGCGCAAAGACAAAAAAGCGAGCCTTAAGATTCATGGTTTTAGCTGACGCGTGCTGAAAATGTAAAATTCACTGTACTGATGTCTCCTGACGAAGCAAGACTGCGCTCCAGCTTTACCGCACTCGGATGAACAAAAAGCCGGCGGCAAACGAACGAAGGAAAAAATTCACGCCTTGAACGTCGAACGAAAAAGGAAAGCAGCGCAGTTTACTGCAGACACAAATGACCGACCTGCTATCGGGCCGGCCTGAGGTGAGCCAGATTCCTTCTCACCGTTTGTGTGGGACACCGGGCGCGTTCAGATTCCCGGTTCGGCTGCACCGTTGGCAGCACGATGTCGCCAGTAAAGCAAAGCGGCCTCGATGTCGTCCTGATACCATTTGAGGTTCTCCCACTCCTTTGCCAAAACCAGCCACTTCGAGATCGCAAGCGCCTGCTCTCCTGTGAATGAAGCGTAGGCCTGCGCCAGTCTGGAGCGGAGATAGTCTTCCTCGATGAGTGTTTGTTGGAGAGCGGCAGAACCGAGCTTTTCTCGGATCGTTTCAAGATCAGTGCCTTCGACCAAGACGTTCAAGTGCTGAACCACAGCTTCGGCATCTTCTGATTCTCCCGCTTTCCCTGTGTGGGTATCGAGCAGGTCTTCCAGGACTTCTCGGAGAGTGAATGGAAGATCATTGTTGCTCAACATGGCAAGACGACTACGCATGTGAATACATTCTTCATGCGAAAGCGCCCGAAGGTCTTTGCGGGCAGTGACTGGAGGAAACGCCTCTCTGAGGAGTCGTCGAACTGCTTCCGTATCTTGCGTTGTGTTGTCTCCATCCGCACTCATGGCTCAATACGGAAAGTGCTCACAGGGCGGGAGCTAAGACCGGGATAGAAAAGGGGTTAGTCCTCACTATTGACACAAGTTCAGCTTGGTTTAGGTGATGCTTTGCTCGCGGCGCTGCGATGGGCTGAGCTCCAATCGCGCTCGTTTCCGAGGGGCGTGCGCTGGCCAGACGACTCGCCAGGTCATCAACCGTTTCACGTTTGCCGGAAACTGCAACGCCGGGGACATGACCGTGTTCTAGCCGCGCCCCAATTCAGTGTCAATAGTGAGGACTGACCTCTTTACGCGTCATCTTTGCAACTGTTGCCCTCAGTCTTGTAAAGACTCGGACCGTCTTTGCATCCCGCGCTCCGGCGTTTGTAAAGCCGACGGCTCTCTTTGCAAAGATTACTCTGATCTTTGCAAAGATGCAGGCAATCGGCCTGATCTTTTGTCTCGGACCAAGGCAAAATAGACAGCGTTTGTCCCGGGGAGGAACATTTTGGCGCGCTCCCGGGGGGCGGCCAGTTACGGGTTGTTACCGTTCGAAAAACGGCAAAGAATAATTGTTACGAGATGGGGCCGCTTTTAACCAGCCACCAGCCACCGCCGCGCCTTCATCTCAAAACGCGGCAGTGAGCCAGGCGCGACGGCTTCCACCGGAATGCGCAAACTGAACGCCGTCTCCAATGCGCGCCGCACGTCGCTCACCAATCCCCGCACATCCGGACAACGATCCGTCGGTTCGATTTCCACGCGAATTTCCGCCATCGCCGCGCTTTTCGTGACGTGAATCTGATATTCCGCCAGTTCCGCCTGGCGACGCAGAATTTCTTCCACCGCGGAAGGATAAACATTCACTCCGCGCACAATCACCATGTCGTCCACGCGTCCGAGAATTCCGCCGCGCAACCGCAAATCACTTCGCCCGCAGGAACAGAGCGCCGCGCCGCCATCACGTTGCACCAGATCGCCAGTGCGATACCGCAGCAACGGCGAGCCGGTGCGCACCAACGTCGTGAGAATCAATTCTCCCTGGTCCGCCGGTCGGCCGGTCGCCGGATCAACGATCTCCGCCAGGAATCCGGATTCGATGACATGCAACACGCCCGGTTGCTGCGGACACTCGTGCGTCACCGGGCCGACTTCCGTCATGCCGTGATGATCAAACACCCGCGCGCCAGGCCAGAGCGATTCCAGCTTTGCACGCGTCGCCGGAATGCTGCCGCCGGGTTCACCCGCGACGACAATCGTTTTTACCGCGAGCGTGCTGAGATCGATGCGTTCCGCCGCGGCCACTTCCGCAAGACGCATCGCGTACGTGGGCGTGCAACAAAGTACATTCGTCTGATTATCGCGCATGACGCGTAATCGCGCCGCGCTGCTCAATCCGCCGCCCGGCAGACACAAACAGCCGAGTCGCTCCGCCGATTCAAACGCGAGCCAGAAGCCGAGAAACGGTCCGAATGAAAACGCAAACATCACGCGGTCACCCGCGCCCACGCCCGCCGCACGAAACACCTCCGACCACAAATCAATCATCGCATCCCAGCTTTCCGCCGTGTCGAGCCAACGCATCGGCAGACCGCTCGTACCACTGGTCTGATGAAAGCGCGTATAACGATTCAGCGGATACGTGAGGTTCGTTCCGTAGGGCGGATTCGCGCGCTGATCCGCCACCAGTTCCGCTTTGGTTGTGAACGGAAAGCGCGCGGAAAAATCTTCCAGCGACGCGATGTCAAAACCTACCCCCGCCGCCTCTAATTTTTGCGTGTAAAACTTATTGGCCGGAATCAACTCCGCCACGAGGTCGCGGAGTTGTTCGAGTTGCGCGGCAACAATCGCCTCGCGTTGGGGATGAACAGTCGCCGCCACGTTATTTGGCCGGAGAGTTGGGCGACGCGGTTTGGGTCGCGGAAGCAACCGGTTTTGCCGGAGCGGGATTCGGTTTGTAATAACTCACCAACGCGCCCCCGGCCGCAGCCAGCAGGATGCCGAGATAAAATTGCGGCTTAATGCTGCCCCAACCACCCGCGGGCGGATGCAGCAGAATCGCAACGACCGCGTTCACAATCGGTGCGCCGGCAAAAATAATGGACATCACGACCGCGGGCGTTCCTTTCGCGCCGAACGCCAGCAACACGCCTAACGCGCCAATCGCTCCCGCCGTTCCCGCCAACAACGACCAGCCGAAACCTTTCGCCGGATATTTCCAGAACGCCACCGAGCTGCCTTTCAGCGCGAGAATGACCATCGGCGCCAGCACCGCGACCAGAAAATACGCGAGACCGACAACCAGAAACGCTTTGAGTCGGCCATTGGCAGGATCGCCGATAGCAATCGTGCCGCTGTGCAGCAAAATGCCGTAAACGCCCCAGCAGGCGACCGTGAGCAACGCGTAAATGAGCCAATTCATGTGGCGACTTTAGACGGCCTAAACGAAGCCAGCAATTCGATAGTCACCAACTTTTCTTCAAGACTGAATACCCGAGCTGAGCTATCGTCTGTGCATTGTGAAAAACGGATTGTTACTCTTGCTGGCTGGTTTGTTGTTCGCCGGTTGTGCCACCAGTTCCATCGAGTCGCGCCGTCGCGAACGTTCCTCGGCTTACTCCGCTTTGTCACCGGAAATGAAGGCTCTGGTGGACGACGGACAAATTCGGCGCGGCATGCCGCAGGACGCCGTTTACATCGCGTGGGGCAAACCGTCGCAGGTGCTCCATCAGGAAGACGACCGCGGCCTCGTCACGTTCTGGCTCTATCACGGCGGATGGTTGGAAGAAACCCGCTATTGGCCCTATCCCTCGCGCGTGCCCATCACCGATTACCAACCGCGCACCTACGTCAGTGCAGAAATAACTTTCGTCAACGGCATCGTCGAATCCTGGCGCACCCTGCCGAAACCGACTTACTGAACTGCGCTCAACCGCGAACCCGCGGTTAAGATCGCCTCACTCAAGCAAACGCGCCGGAGCGACGTCGATTTTATCCGCAATGGATTTCGGAATGGTGGTGGCTTTCATCCGACCGTTGATCCGCCGGACGCAAACCACCGTGATTTTTCCGCGCGCCACTTCGTACGGCTTTCGCGCGTTCAGCTTTCGCAATCGAAACGCATACGTCAGCGCCTTGGATTTTTTCTCCGCCACTAACAGATGAATTTCCACCTCATCTTCAAAACATAGCGGCGCGGAAAAATCCGCTTCGGTATGCACGCGCGGCCAACCGACGGATGCAGGCGTCTTCGGCGGAGCAACGGTCAATCCCAGCGACCGGAAGAAGGCGTGTTCCGCCGCTTCCATGTAACGGTAATACACGGCGTGATGCACAATGCCCGCCATGTCCGTGTCGCTGAATTCCACAATCCGCCGAATCTTGAACTGATAAGCCATAGCAGAAATTTAGTTTCTCGATTCCGGATTTACGATTGCAAAACACGCAACGTCTCTTGCGCCATCGCCGCCACCGTAAATTTCTCCCGCACCGCCTGCGCCCCGGCCGCGCCGAGCGATTGCGCCCGCTCCGGATTCAACAACAGTTCCTCCAGTTTATCCGCCAGCGACTTCGCATCCGGTTCGCAAATCAATCCGCCACCCGTGGCCGCCACGAGTTCCGGAAACGCCGCATGACGCGGTTGCACCACCGGCACACCTGCCGCCAACGCTTCAATCAGATACAACCCAAACGCTTCGCCGTACAACGCCGGCACGGAAAACACCGTCAACCCTTGCAGAAAATCAATCTTCTCCGCGCGCGTCAGGTTCGGATAAAACGCCACTTCGCCGATGTAACCCGCCTCCGCCAGCCGCTTGCGCAACGCTTTCACAAACGGCTCATCACCCGGCCCGCAACTGCCCGCAATCTGCAATTTCAATCGCGCCACCGTGCCGCGTTGCTTCAGCGTGATGAACGCTTCCACCAACAGATCCAATCCCTTGTCCTTGCACATCCGCGCGAGATATCCGATGACCGGCGCCGTCGGGTTGCGTGTTCCGGCTTTCAGATTTCGCACTTCGTAACCATCCAGACTGATGCCGTTGTAAACCACTGCAACTTTCTCCGCCGGCAAATCAAGTCGCTGCGCCATTACCTCCGCGAAATAATGACTCGGCGCAATGAACCGATCCACCTCACGCACGCGCTCACGCAACAACTGCCACGCTGCGTCGCGATACGTTTCCGGCAGACTGTCCAGATACGCGTCCTCGCCCTGCAACGTGCAGATCACCGTCGTGTCCAACTCACGTTTGAGTTTGCGCGCCAATCCCAC
>CALAYC010000050.1 GCA_937894935.1 uncultured Verrucomicrobiota bacterium | reverse complement strand
GACTGTTTGGAAATCCATCGGCAACTGTCTGCAAGCGTCGCGTGCCAGGCAAAAATTGTTTCTGCATCGCAATCAAACACGCGATGACTTCCACGATGCCGGCAGCGCCGAGTGTGTGTCCCAACATTCCTTTCAAACCGCTGACTGGCGGAATGGTTGCACCAAAAACTTTACGCAGGGCGGCGGATTCCATCGCATCATTGTATGGCGTGCCGGTGCCGTGCGCGTTGACATAATCCACCTGGCTTGCTTCGAGTTGCGCCATTTGCAGTGCGGCGTGAATGGCTAACGCGAGGCCTGCACCGTCGCGTGATGGGCCGGTCATGTGATTGGCGTCATTGCTCGAACCCCAACCGCGAACAATCACTGACGCTTTCGGGGCTAAATCGTCGCGTACGAGAATCAGCGCCGCGCCGGCTTCGCCCGGGCTTAAGCCGCGGCGATTTTGATCGAACGGTTGGCAACCATCAGGATCGATGGCTTTCAATGAAGTGAATCCGCCGACCACGAACGCGGAGAGATGATCCACGCCAACAATCATTACGGCGTCGGCTGCGCCGCGTTGAATTAATCGTGCGCCTTGAAAGATGGCCACAAGACCGGAGACGCACGCGTTGGAAACAGTTTGCACTGGTCCGCGTGCACCGAATTCAGCCGCGAGATCCGCAGCGAGCAAATCCGGTTGCAGATGGCGTCGCGCCGCGGCAGAGCAGGGGCGGCCATCGAAAAGACGTTCCAACGCTTCAATGTTGGCTTTGGTGGTGGAAAGGATGAAGCCGAGGCGCTCGGGAGCGATTTCGTCTATGTTCTTGCGAACATCAGTAATCGTTTCGCGTAGCGCAATATTCGCAAGTTGATAAGCGGGGTCGTCTGAATCGAGGTCAATTGGCGCTGCGCCGACAATGTTCGATTGAAAACGCGGACCGCTGAATCGTTCGTCTGGACGCAGGCAACTCGCATTGTGTTCCAACGCGCTGGTTAGAGCCGCAACTCCACGGCCTGCTGCGCAGATCGCGCCGTAACCGGCAATGGCTGCTTTCACCTCACGCATACAACGATAGTTCTCCGGTCGCGATTACGTTTGCGCCGCATGAGATTCTGCCACCGACCATCAACATCGGTCCGAGTCGCTTCACTTCCCAAACTTCGATAGTCAACGTCTCGTTGAGCGGTGGGCGCGCGAGGATTTTGAAATTCGAAATTCCGGCGAGCATGCCGTGTTGTGCGACTTCGCCTGCACCTTGCGCGCGTCGTCGTTGCCCCAGCGCTGCGGCGACGGTTTGCGCCATGCTCTCGACCAAAGCGGTCTCAATGAGTTGTTGATTGTCGGCGGCAAAATGGTCGTTAGAAAAACGTGCGGTCGCGGTCGCGGTCGTGTCTGTGCAGGCAATGAGTTCGTTCACCCAGAGCAAGGGCGCGCGATGCGGAACGAGTTGTTCAATCGGAGCAAACATGAATCAAGGCGTGGAACGTGACGCTTGCGGTGTGAGGTTGGCGGCCGCGCTATTCTGCGAATTGGGTGCGGCCTGCGTGGGCTCATTCCAGAACGGATAGAAGTTGTACCATTGCAGCGGATCGCGGCGCACGATGGATTCGAGATTAGATGCAAATTGGGCAGCGCATTGTTTCAAGTACGCGTCGCGTTCGTTGTGCGGCGGATGCTGCGGTGGGAGGGGCGGAAATCCGTAAAACTGATAATGCCCTCCGGGTTGTCGCAGACTGAACACCTGCACCGTTGGCGCGCCGGCAATTGCCGCCAACACGTAAGCGCCTACCGGAAACGATGCTTCGCCGCCGAGAAAAGGAACGCGTGTTGCCGGACTGCCATACGCGCGGTCGCCGAGCATGGCAACCACTTCACCGCGTCGCAGTGCAGCGACGAGCGGAATGGCATCGGTGGCGGTGCCGGTGAGCGGAATGAGTTGAAATTTCTGGCTCGCTTGCGTGCGATTGAGCATGGCGCGAATCGCCGGAATTTCACGATCGAATCCCGTGACGTTGACCGGCACGCCGAGGCGCGAGAGAAGTTGGCCGGCGACTTCCCAGTTGCCGACATGCGCTGTCAGCAGCAACACACCTTTGCCTTGAGCGGCAGCGCTGCGGAGATGATGTTCGCCGTCGAACGCAAAACTGAATCCTTTCGTCTGTCCTGCGAGAATGGCGATACGATCAATGATGGCACGACCAAATGAAAAGAAGTGTTTGAACACCAGCCAACGACGTTTCCACCACGGAACGGGTCCGAAAACGCGGCGATGAAAATCCATCGTCGCTTCGACGTCCGGCGAAACGAAGCTGAAATAAAGCGCGGTCGGTACCGCAAACCAATACGCCACGCGCGGTCCGAACCAGCGAATAATAGTGACAAACAAGCCGACACCGCTACGCCCGCCGCGCAATCGGCCAGTGCCAGACCAGTGTTTGGTTGTAGTGGGTGAAGACATTAGCGGGAAAGGAACATCCGACATCCGGCATTCAACATCCAGAAAAGTTCCGAATCGTCCGCCTCAGATCGGTCGGGCAAAATGACGGAGACTCGCGGCTCAGATGTTTTCTCGAGCGAGGAGTTTGATTCTTGAAGCTTCATTAAGTGTAAATTCCTCCATTCACATTCAACACCGCGCCGGTGATGTAACTCGCCGCGGGGGAGCATAGAAAAACGGCGGCAGCGGCAACTTCTTCCGGTTTGCCGAATCGTCCGGCGGGAATTTGCACCAGCACCGATTCGTGGAGCAGGGCGGCGGTCATTTCCGTTTCAACGTAACCGGGAGCGAGCACGTTGACCGTGACGCCGCGTTTTGCAACTTCGCGAGCGAGCGAACGAGACGCGCCAATCAAACCTGCTTTGGCAGCGGAATAATTCACCTGACCTTCGCTGCCGGTTTGGCCGGCAGTGGAAGCGATGCTGAGAATGCGGCCGCGACGTTGCAGAGCCATTTGTTTTGCCGCCGGGCGGGTGACGTTGAAAAAGCTGTTGAGATTGGTGGCGATGACTTGCGCCCATTGTTCCGGCGTCATGAACACAAACAGCGAATCGTGACGAATGCCGGCGTTGTTAACGAGTACGTCGAGGCGTTGGTGAGTTTGAATGATTTTAGCAATCGCCTGTTCGCTCGCGTGAGAATCTGCTACGTCGAAGCCGCATAATTCCGCGCTACCGCCGAGTTGTTGAATTTGAGCGACGACCGCTTCGGCGTCTGTTTGGCGACTGCGAAAATTGACCAGCACATGGCAGCCATCGGCGGCGAGTGCCAGCGCGATGGCCCGACCGATGCCACGGCTTGCGCCCGTGACGAGGGCAATACGTTTGTCCATATCCCAACGTGTCTGTTTGCGTCATTTCAATTCGTGGCGGGAAACTCTCCTTCTTGTTCGCGCGGATGCTGCCGCGCGGAGAGTGGTTAATGGGATTTGTTCAATCCAAAAACTGTCCGCTCCACTTGAATGAACGCTCGCCAGTCTCGCGTAAAAACATTGTACACGGCAAGAATGTCTTTTGAGTCGCGTGGCAAAAACGTGAAGCGCAACTGGCTTAGTGCGATTCGACGTCAGGATTTTCCTTGGCTAACGCGCAATTTCCGGCGCAGTTGAGCGTGGGCCGGAGGCTAGAGAAGATATGGCGTTGGTTTCGCCCAATCGCAGCAACAGTTTATGTCCGACCTTATCAGTCCAATTAAAATTATTTCCGAGCACCGCGACGGCGACGCGTTTCTCAGTGTCCATGCCGAAATAAGCGCAGTAACCGCCCACGACGCCGATGCGCGAAATCGTGCTGGAGCGACCGCCGTCCATGCGTTCCACCGCCCAGGCAAGCGTGATGCCTTGAAGCGGCGTTTCAAACAGGACTTCGTGAGTCGTTGCCAATTGGTTCGCGATGGGTTGGCCGGCCATGCCGAGATTCGCTTGCGCGAATCGCAACAGATCGCTCGCGGTGGAGTATAGTCCGCCGGAAGCGCGCATGATTTCGCCCATATCCCAATCCGACATCGGCCGATTACGCCGAATGAATGTCGGTTCATCACCAGCGTGACCGCGCGCAAGCCGCTGGCGTTGTTCCTTTGTCAGTGTGAACGTGGTATCGCGCATCCCGAGCGGAATAAAAATTTTTTCTGTCATGAGCTCTGGTAACGAGCGACCGGTTTTCACTTCAATCAAATGCCCGAGCAGACCGTAACCGATGTTCGAGTAATCATAGTGGCGTTCGCTGCGCGGCGGAACTTTGCACGTGCGCAAGTAGCGATAGAGATACGGGCGCGTGATGTAGCGATAGGGATTGCGGCCACTGAAAGCGAAATCGAGAAAGTAAGGCCACTTGGCGACGGGTTGCGGATGCAGCGGTAAACCGGACGTGTGCGTCGCGAGTTCAAACAATGTGACGTCGGCGATGGAATCACTTACGTGTACGTGACTTGGAAGAATTTCGCGAACAGTGTCTTCATAGTTCAAAGTTCCTTCCTGAACGAGAATCGCGAGCAGAGCAGCGACGAATGGTTTGGTAACTGAGCCGATTTCGAAAATCGTTTCTTTGGCTGGTATTGATTCATCATCTGGGGCATAGCCGAAATGATGCGTCGTCCCATCAGTCGTCAAAACTCCGATGGATAAACTGTGTGATTCGCCGCTTTCGATCAGTGGTTTCGCCAATTGATCGACTGCTGCTTGCAGGTTGGAAGGAGCGGAAGAAAGGGCTGTAAGATTGCGATCGACCTGACGGGCGGAATCATACGTCGCGCAACCTGTCAGCCAGAGACTGGCGATGAACATTACGAAGGCGAGGAGTAAGCGCATCTGATGGACGAGGAGGATTGCAAACCAGATTTCATCGTCAAGTGACGATATTGTTCCGGGATTCAGAAACAAAAACGCGACCCGTTGAATCGGTCGCGTTCTGAAATGTATCTAATTTACTCGGGTCGCAGCCGGCGATGATTAATCAGTCGGATTCCAGACGTAGCGACCGGTCGGATCGATGTATCCGAGTTTCTTGGAAACTTTCACTTGCGCGAGGCCGTTCAGGAACGGAGCGGCGTCGTCGAATTGCGGGTTCACTACGTATTTGCCATCGCGATTGATGTAGCCCCAGCGTTTGGCGAGTTTCACCGCGGCGAGGTCTTCGGAAAATGCCATGGCGGCGTCGAACTGCGGGTTGATGGCAAATTTGCCCGTGCTGTCAACGTAGCCCCAACGATCACTGACTTTCGCTGGCGCCAGACCTTTGACGAATGAGCCGGCGGCGTCAAATTGCGGATGAATCACAATCTTCCCGGTTTTATCCACGAACCCCCAGCGCTTGTTCAGCTTGATGGCAGCGTAACCACCGGAGAACGCTTCGGCGGCGTCGAACTGCGGATTGATGACCAACTTGCCAGCCGGATCCACGAAGCCCCAGCGCTTGCTTATTTCGACTGCGGCCAATCCCTCAGCGAACGGACCAGCGGAATCGAATTGCGGATTGATGACGAAATTTCCGGTCTTATCCACGTAACCGTAAGTGCGCTTCAATTTCGCCGGCGCGCGACCATCGGCAAATGGCCCGGCGGCGTCAAATTGCGGGTTGACGACATATTGGCCATCGAGGTCCACGTAACCGTATCGCCCGCCGAATTTCACTGCGGCCAATCCGCTGCTGAATGGCGCCGCGGCGTCGAACTGCGGATTTACAACCACTTTTCCGGTGGCATCCACATAGCCCCAGCGTTTGCCGAGACGAACAGCCCCTGCGCCATTGGCGAACGATTCGGCCAGTTCGAATTGGGGATTCACAACGAGATTTCCCGCTTTGTCCACAAAGCCCCAGCGTTTCTCGACGACGACCGGATAAAGCGCGCCGGTGGCAGCAAACGAGGAATGGAGGCCGATGGCGGTCACCATCGCGGCGAGGAGAACGACTGGTTTCTTCATAAGTATTGCGATACGTCTCAGCCTTTAGAATTGAGAATACAAGGCAGAAGGCATTTAGATTGAAGCGATTTTAAGTCGCCAGCCCGGTCAGTCAAGAAACCAATCCCTGGCCAATGTCTCCGCGGAAAACATCTGAAATATCGCTTTGGAGCGCAGCCACAGAGTGGCCACGCTCGTGTGACTTAAAGAATGCGGCTTTTATTTCACCCGCAGCACCGTGAGTGAATAAGGCGCAGCGGTGTGCGTGAAGGCAGAACCGGAAATCTCGAAAGTGCTTTCTTTCGGGAAAATCTTTCGCGGTTCAGTCAGAGAATTTTCATCCGTCCGATTTGCGCTGGTGAGCACGATGACTCGCGCTTTGCTGGCAGTCTGACCGGACAGGTTCAATTGCACTTCAGCAGGAGCAGTGTTGCCATTGACGATTTTGACGATGACTTCGCCTGTAGTGTCATCACGCGTGGCGGAGGCGTAGAGACGTTTCGTGGCGGTTTCGAGCTTGACCGGGAGGACAACGTCGCCGCGATTGTGAGCGAACAGTTTTTGCACGTAATAATTTGGCGTGCCGTAGATGTTGAGGTTGTCGAGCCAGATGAGATTGGGACGCCATTGCCAACCTTCTTCGTGCGCGAACAACGGCGCGTAACTGGCCATGCTGACGACTGCGGCGTTGCGTTCCATTCCGGTCATGAACGCTGCTTCGGCAATAGCGCATTCGAGATTGTTGCGATTGTTCACGCTGACGACGCGATCGCTCTGCGCAGCGTATTCGCCGAAGAAAACTTTGGGGCCTTTCGGATCGTAGCTGTCGAAGCGATTGGCATTATCGAAAAACCAGTCGGGGCGGTCGTAACAATGCTCATCCACGACATCGGTCTTGAGTTCCTTCAATTTCGGCCACGCAAAATGAAAGCGTTTGTCGTTCGGTTGCGGGCCGGCGCTCGAGATGAGTTGAATCTCCGGATGCTTCGCTTTCAGCACGCGATGAAATTCCGCGTAACGATCAATGTAAGGCTGATCCCAATTTTCGTTGCCGATGCCGATCATTTTCAGATGGAACGGAGCAGGGTGACCCATCGCCGCGCGTTTCGCGCCCCAGGTGGAATTCGTCGGGCCGTTGGCGAACTCAATCAGATCAATCGCATCCTGAATGAACTCTTTCAGTTCTTCCGGTGAACATTCTTCGCCGGAATTGAACTGGCACGCGAGGCCGCAACTGAGAATCGGCATCGGTTCTGCGCCGATGTCTTCAGAGAGCTGGAAATACTCGAAGAACCCAAGACCGAACGTCTGGTAATAATCCGGCGTGGGGCGATGCAGAAATTCATAGTTCCAGCGGTTAATGAGCAATTCGCGTTCTTCAATCGGGCCGATGGTTTTCTTCCATTGATAACGTTTGTCGAGTTCGCTGCCTTCGACGATGCAACCGCCGGGAAAACGCAAGAACCCGGGCTTCATATCGGCGAGCATCTGCACCATGTCCGCGCGCAATCCGCCGGGCCGCTTCTTCCACGTATTTTCCGGAAAGAGCGAAACCATGTCGAGATCCACCGTGCCCGCACCATCCACGAGAATGTAGAGCTTCGCTTTCTGATCGGTCGTGCGCGGCCGCAGGGTGGTGGAATACTTCGCCCATTTATCGGTGAAGTTTTCCAATCGTACGGTGTCGAGCAACGCGCCCCAGGAGCTGTAGAGTTCAATGCGCAATTTCGGTTTGCCGGAGGTAACGCGAATCTGCGCGGTGAAATGATACGCTTCACCTTGTTTTACGCCCATGCCGCGAAAACCTTCGTTGGCGATGCCGAACAAATCTTTGCCTTGTGACTCGAGGCGCAGGTAATGCGGATTCTTCGGGTTGAACGGTTGGTCATCGCGAATGGCAATCGCGCCGCGCGCTTTGCTTGGGCTGAGTTTGAACCAGCCCATCAGCGGATCGGGAAATTCGAAGCCGCGATTTTTCACCAGCTCGGCATAAAGGCCGCCATCGGCACCGAGATTGATGTCCTCGAAGAACAATCCCCACATGGCGGGATTGATGCGTGCGCCGGGTTGATCGGTCTGCACGGTGAGCCGCGCGGGTTCAGCGGCGGCGATTTGAATCGCCATCGCAGCAATGCAAAGCGATGAAATAAATGGGCGTGGTTTCATGGCGGTTGTTGTGAAGGGATTGAACTGAAACGCTGCCTTGCGAACAACGCCAATTTGCGAAATGAGCCCGCCAAACTGCGACGCAGCGCAGTGCCGCAGTTTTTTAGACTCCGGTTAATTGAACCGGCCTTTCTGCGAGCCGGGCTCGAAGGCTGTTCCGTTGCGTGAATCAGCGGTTTACGATTTCGCGCCCAAACGCAGAATCGTGAAAGAGTTCGCGGGAAATTGATGTTCAAATTCCGCGCCGTTCACGCGCAAATTTTCGGTGCGAGGCGAAACCTTGTTCGGTTGTGCGAAAGAATTTTCGTCTTCGGCGCTGGCCGAAGTGAGCACAGTCATTTGCGCTTGCTGCGCGACGTTCTTTGCACCGCGAAGTTTGATCTGAGTTGCGACGGATTTCAGTCCTGGATTGGTGACCGCGAGAATGGTTTCACCGGTGGTTTGATTCTGTCCCGCTGCGGCGAAGAGTGTCGGTACGGGTTTGCATTCGGCTTGCTGAATGAGTTCGCCGTCCAGATAACAACTCACTTTCGCGCCGCGTAATTCGATGCGGATGTCATACCAACGATCCGTTTCCACGCGGCCCGGCACATGCGGAATTGTAATTCCTGGAGCTTCGAGACCGTGTTGCGTGTTGTTCCAGCCGGCGATGTTCCACCACGTAACGGTTTCCGGATCAGGATTGGCGAAGCAGATCAAGAAACCTTCGGCGCCAGAAATTTTTCGCGCTTTCAGCGTGAGCGTGTAATCGCGCCAATTCAAATCGCCGATGAATGCGCGGACATTTTCATCTTCGGACGTTTGTCGCAATGCACCATCTACGACACTCCATTTGCCGCCGTAAGTTTTCCAATTGCTAAAACCATTGGAAAAATCACTCGCAAACAATGTCTCGCCGTTGCGCGTGACTTTGATGTCTTTGAACTCCGCTTGCGTGCGCCACGTGCCGACGCCGATGCGGCCGGTGAACGCCGGCGGCTCCATCGTTGTCGTCGTGACGATGACAGGATGAATCACATCCGGCAAATTGCGCCCGTACATCGCCTGCACGTGATACGACGGCGACGGATAGGACCGCGTATTATCAAACCAGATC
Organism: uncultured Verrucomicrobiota bacterium; assembly: GCA_937894935.1. Classification (GTDB taxonomy): domain Bacteria; phylum Verrucomicrobiota; class Verrucomicrobiia; order Limisphaerales; family JADLHS01; genus JADLHS01. Next base: position 23,580 of record CALAYC010000050.1, on the reverse strand, counting down.
AGGTCTGGTCGCCATTGCACGCGACCGTGTTTCGCAAATAACGGCGCGTACGCGGCCATGGTCACAACGTCAGCATTGCGCCAAAGCCCGGTCATGAACGCCGCTTCAGCAATCGCAGAACGCAAGTTGTTCGCGCGATTTCGATCGTGCGCCGCGAATTCGCCGGCAAAAACTTTTGGTCCGTTGCGATCATAATTGTCGTAGCGATTCACGTTTTCTAGAAACCATTGCGGCGGGCGATAGTAATGTTCGTCCACAATTTCAGCCGGTGTGCCGCCGCGAAATTTTTCCCAGGCAAACTGAAACAGATCGTCATCCGGATGTGGGCCGGAGGTGGTGATGATTTCGATTTCCGGATGCTTCGCCTTGAGCGCTTTGTGGAACCGGTCGTAGCGATCGAAATATTCCTGTCGCCATTGTTCATTGCCGACACCGAGATATTTCAGTTTGAAAGGTTCGGGATGTCCCATCGCCGCGCGTTTTGCGCCCCATTCGCTCGTGACCGGGCCGTTGGCGAATTCAATCAGATCCAGCGCATCCTGAATAAACGGTTGCAGATCATCCAACGGCACGTGGCGACCGCGCCGGGCCTGACAGCACATGCCGCAATTCACAATCGGCACCGGCTCAGCGCCGATGTCTTCGCAAAACTGAAAATACTCGAAGAAGCCGAGGCCGTAGGTCTGATGATATTGTGGTGACTCGCGATTGCTCCACAGATTCCAATTTTGTTTACGTTCCCAGATTTCGCCGATGGTATCTTTCCAGCGATACATGTTATTGAAATCCGTGCCTTCAACAATGCAACCACCGGGAAAACGCATGAAACCGGGTTTCATGTCGGCCAGCAATTGCGCAAGGTCAGCGCGCAATCCGTTACGGCGTCCTTTGAACGTATCCGACGGAAACAGTGAAATCACATCGAGGTCAATCGTTCCTGGTGCAGTGGCGAGAATGACAAGACGCGCCTCGTCTGTCGTGGCGCTGCTGGTGATGGTAGCTTCGTAACGTTTCCAATTGGAGGTGAGTTTTTCGATGCGACATTCGCCGAGGTTGCGACCGTTCGCATCTTCCAAGCGCGCGACAAGCGCGCCGGTAAAATCGCTCTTGCTGCGGGCGTGCAGTGCGAAAAGATATTTTTTGCCTTGTTGGACTGCGATGCCATCGAAACCGCTATTTACCAATCCGTAGCCATTGCCGGCGGAAGTAATTTCGAGGCGAACATAGTTCGGGTTATTCGGATGAATCGGTTGCTCTGAAGCGATAGAAAATTTCCCCGCGCCGCTGCGATTGGCTTCCTGCCACGAGTAAAGTTTTTCGCGATGTTCAAACGAACGATTCTGCACTAACTCCGCATAGAGTCCGCCATCAGCCGCGTAGTTGATGTCTTCAAAAAATATCCCGTGCAGCGTGCGGCTCACCGTCGGACCGTGTTGATCCGTTTGAACTTCGATGATGGCGGTGGCGGCAGACAGTTGAGCCGGCAGCAGTAGGGCACTTAAAGCGAGCACGGTGTTTTGCCAAAGAGAAGATTTCATTTTCATGGTGATTCCTGAATTGCGGCGCGAATCAGAGCGTGGGTTTTTCGACAATGGGCCAACCGTCTTCGCCCCAGCGCAAGGGACGAATGGCGTAAGTGGACATGCCGCGGCGGGCCTGATTGTAAAAATGAAAGCTGAACCAATACTGGCCGTTCTCTTTCCAGATTCCTGGATGTCCCGGCCCGATAAAAACATCTTCAGTGGCCAACACCGGTGTGCCGCCGCCGCTCAGCATGTCTTTGCCGTCGCGATCGAGATACGGTCCAGTGATTTTATCGCTGCGCCCCACGCGAATTTCATACGTGCTGTTCGTGCCGCGACAACAGACGCCCCAGTTGAGAAACAGATAATACTTCGCGTCCTGTTTATAGATGAACGGCGCTTCAATCGAATCGTGGTGCGCCAATGAATAAATCGGTGAATCCGGCGTGATGCGTTTGCCGGTTTTGGGATCGAGCTGAATCAATTTGATGCCGCTCCAGAACGAGCCAAACGACATCCAGAGTGAACCGTCGTCGTCCTGAAACAGCGCGGGATCAATGGCGTTGAAACCGTCACGCGGACTGGACTGAATCACGATGCCGTGATCGGTCCAGAGATATTTGGCATCAGAAGGATCGAGCGTGGGATTGGTGACGAGACCGATGGCGGAAGTGTTTTTACCGAAACTGGAAACCGAATAGTAGAGCAGGTAACGGTCAGCCACACGGATGATGTCCGGCGCCCAGAAATCACGTCCGCCGCGATTCGCTGGAACGGCTTCAGGAATCCACGCCGGTGCATTCGTAAAAACCACCGGCCCATCCATCCACTTGATCAAATCTTTCGAGCGATAGGATCGAATGTCGCGTCCGGTGTAAAAAATCCAATATTCATCGCCGCATTTAATGATGGTGGAAGGATCGTGAACGCGAACGCCGCGACTACCGAGTTTTGCCTGACGCTGCGCTTCTTCCGGTTCAAGCGGTGGTGGCGGACTGAAACGGCTTTGAGCGATGCCGACCAAAGGGATCAGCAGCGCCGAAAGGATTACGAGTCGCCTTCCGTTGCGGGATGGGAGTGCGATCCCCTTTGCTGAACCGACGACAGGCATAAGTCGGTGAACTGGTCATTGGTCTGGAGTTCGCAACTTGAAAGCAAAAGATTGTCTGAGCGTTCACCACCAGAAGCCGGGGGCAGAGCTGGCGCGCTGCTCCATCTGGCGAAATTTTCGCCATGCCACGTGACTATCTTTGAAGGCGATATAGCCGCCGTCGGGAAGATTACCTTTCAAGTGCGGACTGAGATGGGGAATTGCCGTCCCGCCAATCGGAAAACCTCCTGGAATACTGGTAAAGCTTCCGGCGGCCGCAGGTGCAGTTGCTGTGCCCGCGTTATTGGCGCTAATGGTTGCGTCAGCAATCAAAGGTCGGTCGGTAGTTGGAACCGGAGGCAACGTCAAAAATGGGTTCACTTTTACTGGTTCTGAAAGAATCGTGGTGTTCTGATTTGAGAGTGTTAAGCGGAAACTGGTTTGATCGTTCGCCGGCCCGGTGAAAGCCATCACATAGCCCATCACGCGGAAGCCGGTGGCGAAGTTCCAAAGGCTCTGGCCGGTGCCGGGATTGCCGAAGTTTTGGGCATCGGTGAAGCGCGGTGCTGTTCCCGGACAATAAAACGTCTTTTTCTGTAAACCGCTGGCGAGCATCAAATCAGCCGGGCCGTTAGGGAGGTCCCAAGCCCAACTTGCGCCCGTGCCGGTGAAATCGATCACCGGTAACTTATCTTTGTAGTCTCCGGCATAAATGGTAGTTGCAATGGCGAATTGTTTGAGATTATTGAGACATTGAGTTCGTTTCGCTTTCTCTTTTGCCTTGGACAACGCCGGCAACAGCATAGCGGCAAGAATGGCAATGATCGCGATGACCACAAGCAGTTCGATCAAGGTAAAAGCTCTCGAGGTTCGGCTGATGGTGGTTCGCAGAAGTCTGTTCATGTTACAAATTCGAAGATTTATTCGGTGCTGAGGCCGGGAGTTGTAGCTCCCGGCCTCAGCCGTGATTAATTATTGCGGAGCCAAGCCGAAGAAAACCGTCGGCTGATTCGGATCGATCGTGATAACCACCGGGCTGGTGACACCGCCGGGATAATCATACCATGCCCCGGCTTGCAGACCGGTGCTGAGGCTGTTGGTCTGTGCAACCAGCTTGTAGCTGCCCGTCCAGGTGAAGGTCAGCGTATTGCCGGCTTGCGACACGTTAAGCACCGGTGCCGCAGCTCCCACTTGCAATACGCCCGTGCCGGCGAAGTGAACGTCATCAATGTGGGTTGCGCCGGAACCGGTTGCTCCGTAGGTGCCAGCAGGTTGCGCCACGCCAGCGATGGTCAGGCCATTCACAACATCGGTGCCGGCAAAGTTCAGTTGAAGTTTGCCGCTGGCCGCAATGTTGACATTCGCTGTATCGGCGAGGTAGGGCGAAGTGATGATCAATGTGCCAGCGTTAATGGTGGTGTCGCCGGTGTAAGTGTTAGAGGCGGTCAAGGTCAGCGTGCCGGCTCCAAGCTTGGTCAATCCACCGTCTTTCTCCGCGTCACCCGGCTTAACCGAGTGCTGCAGCAAGTGCGGGATGGTTACATCGAAGCCTGCGGTGTCAATGATTGCGCCGCCATTACGCACGTTGGCAGGATCGCCAGCGACGAGGCTGAAGAACGTGGTAGTGTTGCCAATGGCCCGCAAAGTTCCGCCGTTGAAGTTGAACTCGCGCGATCCGGCTGCGTTACCACCCAGAACTTCAAACACGCTCAGCGTGCCCCCGTTCAGGTTGAAGAAGTTTCTTGAAGCGCCGCCGCCTTCATGCATGAAGATCTGTCCGTTTCCTCCTACCGTCGTTTTGTTGTCGCTGTAGAACGTAATCGCACCCGAGTTCAGGTTGACGACATTGGTGCCATTGTTGTTACCGGTAGCGAAACGCAGATCGGTATTGGCATTCAGGTTGAGTTGACCGCCGTTGATGTTAAGCGTTGCATCACCGAAATCCCACTGGCTCATGATGAACCAGCGGGTGACCGTGGTTGCAATGTTCACCGTGCCGCCGGCATTGATATTGAGGACGGCGTTATTATCGGCGTCACCGGCGAAGTCCACGACGATGTCACCTTCGGAATTCAAGATGCCGCCTTCATTTACCGTGACGGTGCCGACGGCGGTGTTTTGAATATTATTGCCACGCGCAATGGTTAATGAACCCACGGACAAGGTGCTGTTGGCGATGGTAACAGTACCGGTAGGTGTGATTCCCAAGCCGTTGATGTCCGAACCTCCGACGCGGAAGTCGCCAGCGAAGTAGTTACTGCCTCCCGTGAAGTTCATCACGGCATTGCCATTCCGATAGCCGACGTAGGACGGACCAGTTCCAAACGCGGTCGAACCTCCGGTAATCTGGAGCGTGCCATCAAGGACGGAGAGACTGCCGGCGGAAGTGCTCGTGCCGCTGAGATTCAGGGTGCCAGCACCGGTTTTGGACAGTCGGGCCGGACCACTCAGCGGGCCGGTAACAGTGGCCGTGTTTCCACCAATGACATCAATTGCAGAAGCGGCCGTGGTGTTGATCTCATGAGAACCGGTGGTGTTTCCGGAGAATTGGAGTGTGCCGCCGCTCAATCGAACCAGGCCACCCGCCGTCCCCAGCGCTGCAGCGTTGGCAACGGTTAACGTGCCTTGTCCCACGATGGTGCCGCCCGTATGGCTGTTAGCGGTACCGAGAACAAGGTTGCCGGTGTTGGTTTTTATGATTGTCGTCGGGCCAGTGATGCTGCCCGCGCCGGTGATGCTGTAATTGATACTGGCATCAACCGTGAGGGTGAAAGGATGCACCGCTGTGGTGAGGTTGATATCGAAATTACCAACCGCAGTGTCGTCAAGGCGCACCGGATCACCGACTGGGCCGTATTCTTTGTAAGTTGCGCCGGGGACTCCGCTGTTTGCCCAGTTGGCGGTGGTGTCAATATTCCAAACGTTGTTGATGTCGCCATACCAGCTCAGGTTCTGGCCGGTGGACGTAATAACGAGATCGAGACTGTTTGGATTGTTAGCCAGGTTCGCCGAGACACCCGGAGGCAGCGGGCCCAGAACAAAATTGGCGATACTGCCAAGAGTAGCACCACTGTAGCTGATCAACGGAATAGTGCCGGGTTGCAGGCCGATGGCCGCAATGTTGATGGTAATCGTTGTGCCGGATGCGGTCAGGCTGCCATTGGCGGAAATCGCCGGATGGCCTGGATTGGAGAACAGTGTGCCGTAATCAATGTTCAGAATCGCACCGTTGCCCAGGGTGAGATCACCGGCGGGAATCGTGCCGGTGCCGGCTGCACCCAATTGAAGGGTGGCGTTGCTCACGACGATGCTGGGGGCAGAGAAGGCCATATTAGGACTGCTCAGATTCAACGTGCCGCCGCGGACAATGGTCGGGCCGTTATAATTGTAACCGCCAGCCAACGTCAAAATACCTGCGCCCATTTTGGTCAAACCACCGCCCAGCGATGGAGTTACATTGTCCTCAAGTAACATGCTGGCGATGGTGACGTCGAAGCCGTTGTTATCGAAGACCAGGCCACCCGCTTGAATAACACCAATAGTAGGTGTCTGGATAAAGTCGTCGCTGGCCGCAGTGGCTTGCAATGTGCCGCCGTTGAAATAGGCGACGGACGACGCGGGAGGCGCACCCTGAATGCGGATCTGGGTGGCTTGAACGAGACCGCCGTTCAAGTAGAGCGCCGCATTGGCCCCGGCGTTTTCACCGAGCCACAAATTGGCGTTATTGAGGATTTGGCCGCCGTTGACAATGACTGTGCCGGAGCCGCCGAGTGAGCCGACGACAAAGTTTCCACCGCCGGTTTTCTCAATCGTGCCGCTGTTCAGGACAAGCGTGCCATTTGCCGCCGCGTTATTGCGGCCGACGACGAACCAGTTATTTGCTCCGATGTAACCACCGGCTACTTCGACGCGACCAGTGGTAGCGCCTTGAGCAATCCAGAATTCTGCCGTGCCCACCGGGATGAACGCGCCGCCGCTGCCGACTACGAGTGTGCCGCCATTGATCTGGCTGGCTGCAATGCCCGCGAGATAGTTCGAACCGGTGATGGTATTTGTGCCCGTTCCAATTTTGATAAAGCTGGGCGTGCCGCCCTGGTTGGTGATGCTGCCACTCCAGGTAGCGTTGATGTTCGCACTGCCGAAGGTGAGAACCGGTGCGCCGTTGGTGGAGGTGATCAGGCCCGCACCGGACAGACTGCCAGCGGTCTGGTTGTTACCGTGCAATTGTACGGTCGCACCGCTCGCAATGTTCAGATTCCCGAGTGAATTGTTCGCCGAGCGGAGGTGCAAAGTACCACTGCTGATCGTGCTGCTTGAGAAGCTATTGACATTAGACAGCACCAGAGAGGCGTTGTTCTGCAAGGCGAGGGTCGCATTGTTGATGGCGGAGCCGGTAAAAGTATAGGCCGCGTTCGAAATCGTCACTGATGAAGGAACATGCGTGGCGCTCAGAGTAACGAGCGGTTGCGCCACGCCCAGAGGATCAAAGCGGACGTGGTCTGTCTCGATATAGCTAAGAAATGAACTGCCATTATCCGTCGTCCAATTGTCCGTGGTCGTGTCCCACGTGTCACCGACGCCAGCCCAGGTCAGAGTTCGTGGCGTATGCAGGCTTAACACCGCGACCGAACTGGTGACAGAACCGTAGGCGTTCCCAAGAATGACATCGTAATTGCCGACATGAGCAGCGGTAGCTGAAGCAACGGAATAGGTAGCGCTGTTCGCGCCGGGAATGTTAGTGCCTGCGTGCCGCCATTGATAGGTGTAAGGAGCAGTGCCGCCTGCTTCAACCGAGAAACTGAACGGATCGCCGATAGCAACCGTTTGTGCTGCCGGGGTCGGACCACTGAGAACAAAAACGTTGGTGGGAAATTTGATAAACTCATCCGGCGTCAAGGCCACATCCGAGAATCGGAGGTTGTCGATCTTGCCATCAATACGATCCACCTGATTGCCGTTGTACCAGGCACGACCGAAACTCCAGGTGAACGTCGTATTGGTGATTGCATTGGCTTCGACGGATTGTGACGACATGTCCAAAGAGCCGATTTGAGTATAACCTGAGCCGTCATCCAACCACATTGACAGGGTCACACCATCACTGACTACCGCCAACGCATACCAGGTATTCGCCTGCGGGTTATAGTCGCCGTCCAGAATCCAACGGCTACCGCCAGCGGTCAGAAAATTGATTCGGAACCGGTCGTCGATGCCATTGTTTTGCAGGTAAAAATCTCCTTCGGCGACCTCAGGGCTGCTGCCATCCCGACCGATCAGACTGTTCCAACCAGCCAGATTCCTCAGGTTGACCATGAGTTCGATCGTCCAGGTGCTCGGCCCCCAGTTAAGTAAAGCGCCCTCACTCACATATCCGTCCTGGGAACCGTTACAATTCATCGCCAGGCCGGTACCGTATGTGGCCGCTGTAAAGCTGGGGCCCACATTGGCACTATAGCCTCGCATTAAAATACCATTCGCGATATCAACCGAGCCTCCGGAGCCATTCGGCTCGCCCACGGGCGTGAATGGCTGACCATCGGCTCCGTCTTCGAAATTCCAGAAAGCGATGGTTTCGGCATGGTTGGTGAGCGAGACCATCATCAAAGCCGTTACGATGGCCGCCAGGGCGGCGAAACGGTTTCGCGGTTTGTGGGTCGCTGGTAGGGTGGGTGCTATTTTCATACAGCGTAGGTTGATTGGTTGTTTGTCGTTTGGGTAAAATCGAACTCTTCTTCTCAATCGGGTGTGCCACTCAGATTATTCATGCAGTGAAGTCGCCTCAAAGCCACTTTGCGTATTGTTATCGCCGTTTTGCGGCGCGCTTTTGGAGACGGCTGTACGCATGGCGAACGATTTGCGATATGCCAACGGACTCATCTCGCGCGCAGAACGGAAGTATCGGGCGAAGTGTTGCACGTCTTCGAATCCCAGCGATTCCGCAATCTGCCCTACCGGTAGCGTCGTTTCGACGAGCATCTTGCAAATCTGTTCAGTGCGGGCTTTGCGAATCTGGTCCAGAATCGATACGCCAATTTCATTGCGAAAACGACGCTCCAATGCGCGTCGCGATAATCCCGCCGCACGAGCAACGTCATTAACACCAATCGCCCGCCGCGAATGGTCACGAATAAATCGCAACGCCCGCGCCAGGCCCGGGTCGCTCACCGCAACAATGTCTGTCGAGCGACGAGTGACGACGTGGGTTGCAGGGACAAAGATTTTCGGGGGAACGCGTTTAGAACCTTGCATCAATTGATCCAACGCCTCGGCAGATTCATATCCGGCGCGTTGAAAATTGATGGCGACGCTCGACATTGCGGGATTCGAGAGACCGCAAACGATTTCATCATTATCCGCGCCGATGACACCGATGAGATCTGGCACGGCGATGTCGGCGACTTTACACGCTTCCATCACTTGCACGCCGCAATCGTCATTGCACGCCATCAGACCGACGGGTTTGGGCAGCGATTTGAGCCATCCAGCGAGGGCGGTGCGTTCGCGCACCCAATCGCGACCGGAAGTGGACGGCAACTCATAGGTCTCGACCTCAAAACCCGCCTGTTGCACGTGTCGAACAAAATGTTCTTCGCGCACACGCGACCACGAAGCGGCTTCCGTGGGATGATCCGTGAAACCGACGAAAGCGAAATATTTGAAGCCGCATTGAATCAGGTGATCCGCCCCCATGCAGCCGATTTGCGGTGAATCGGTGACGACATTGACGAGGCCGGAAACTTCCTTGTGTTTATGGCCGACGACGATGGCGGGAATTTTCAGTGCAAGGACTTCGTCGAGCCGGTCCACATCGCGCATGATGATGCCGTCGGCATCAATGGATTTAAGCATCGGCCAGGCGCTTTCAAGCCCGCCCGGCTCCCAGTAAAAAGACCACGGCCCATGGTAATGCGCGTAATCGGCTACGCCGGCCAGCAGAGCACGGCCCGAAGCGCGCGACGACTCGATTAAAAGGACGACTTTAGGTATTCGTGACACAGGTGGTAACAACTTTCCATGCGCCATGAATCGCCAAAACCCGACAAAATTTTTTATCGTGTTGCCGGAAATGCGGCTGAGGCTTCCGTTCGCGCCGTTCCTTCAATCATTTCCGCCGCTTCGCGCAATAGAATTCGCGCCAATACCCAATCAAACCAGTATCCGTCCGAGCCACCGCCCAGTTCCAAGCTTGCGGAAAAACGTTGTTCAATCACCTGGCGAACCGCGGCAAATTCCTTCTTGGCCTGGGCATGATTTCCCGCCTGATGTTGTGCCATGGCCAGAATTACCTGCGCGGTGGCGGATCGAGCAGGGTTGACCGGGCGATGCGCGAGGCAGCGTTCGCTGTAACGCATCGCCTCCTGCGGACGATTCCGGCGCAGTTCCATCAAGCCGACTGAGACGCAACGCCACGGAATCATCCATTCTTCTGCGGTCCGGAGCGCTTCCTCCGATTCCAACGATTTGGCGGAGACCTCGTATAACGGCATCAGCGCCGTCATCAATTCACGATCCGGCGGCGTCAGCAGACAAACTTTCAGCGTGCGTTCGGCAATCAGTGGATCTTGCGTCGCGCCGAACTGGGCGAGTGCTGATTGACGAAATTGTTGATACGCCTCGCGGTCGCCGACTTCCACAAACGTCACCGCACAACGCGAATAATCGAGTGACGAATAATCCCAGCCTTCGAGAATGACCGCGCGCATCAACGCATGAAAACGTCTGGCGGCTTCGGTCCAACGACCTTGTAATGCGTTCCATTCGCCGAGCGTTCGAAACACCGCCGCGCCTTCCAGGGTCGTCAGATTGAGCGGAACTTCGGCGACAATTTTATCGGCCTGTTCAATTTGTCCGGTGTTGAGGAGGAACGACGCTTGCGTGATTTTTTCCCGCGCCTCCGCCTGACGCCGTAATTGCGCTTCGGTTGCGCGACCGCGTTCGGCGATTTCGCGCAGTTCAGCCTGGAGACGTTCAGCTTCGACGGCGCGTTTGCGAGCGTCGCGTTCCCGGAAAAACAGCCACGTAGAAACGGCGAGACCGCAGATTAACACGAGGGTAATCGCCGCCGCTGACGCGAATACCGCCTGGTTGCGGCGTACGAGTTTTTGCAAGCGATACATCCGGCTCGGCGGGCGAGCGACGACGGGTTCGTTGTGCAAATAGCGCTGGATATCCATCGCCAGCGCATTCGCGGTTTCGTAACGACGCTTGCGATCTTTTTCCAACGCTTTCATGACGATCCAATCGAGATCGCCTTTGAGTTGTGAAATCAATCGCGGCGGCTCGGCATGACGTTGTTTGGCGGTCGCGGTGAGTTCGTCGTTTTGCAGCGTGGTGAGAATCGTCGATGGTTTTTGCGGTTCGCGTTCCAGCAACGTGCGACGCATCTGGTCCACGCCGGATTGCATGAGTTGTTTGGGATCGAACGGCGGTCGCCCGGTCAACAACTCATAAAGCAGTACGCCGAGACTGTAGATGTCGGCGCGCGTATCAATATCCAGACCGCTCATCTCGGCCTGTTCGGGACTCATGTAAGCAGGCGTGCCGATGATTTGTGCGTAAGCGGTGAAGAGCGTTTTTTCGGTGAGTTGAACTTCCGTTGCTTTTGCGATTCCGAAATCAATCACCTTCGGCACCGGAACGCTGTCGTGCAGTGTGACGAGAATGTTCGACGGCTTAATGTCGCGATGGATGATGCCCTTTTGGTGTGCGTGTTGAATCGCGTGACAAACCTGCACGAACAATTCCAGGCGCTTCTGCGTATCAAGATGGTTGGTGTCGCAGTATTCGGTGATTTTAAAACCACGCACCAGCTCCATTACGAAAAAGGGGCGACCGGTTTCTGTTGCGCCCGCATCCAGAACGCGCGCGATGTTCGGATGATCCATCATCGCCAACGCCTGGCGCTCGGCTTCGAATCGGGCGATGACCGATTTGGTATCCATGCCCAGCTTGATGATTTTCAGAGCAACGCGGCGGCGTACGGGGCGTTCCTGTTCCGCCATGTAAACCACGCCGCAACCGCCTTCGCCAATGCGCTCAAGCAATTTGTAATTGCCAATCCGCTTGCCGACCTGGTCGTCGTTCCACGGAGGATTGGTTTCGCGATTGGACAATGGCCGCAACTCGCCGCCGAGCGATTGAACTGCGGAACTGCCTTGGGCGAAAAATTCTTCAGCGCCCGCAAGTGCCGCAAGCAATTCTTCCACGCGACGGCGCAAGGCGAGGTCGCCGCTGCAAGCGCGGTCGAGATAAGCCGCGCGCGCGTCGGGATCGCTGATCAACCGCGCCGCGTCAAAAATCTCCTCCTCGTCGCGCAAGGTGGATTTCATGGGTTCAATCGGTCATGAGTCATCGGCTCGTTATCATTTAACAACGCCGATCAAAATTCATTTTGGATGCAGCGAAACATCCACGCTTTGGCAAACGCCCATTGTCGCTCAACGGTGCGTTCGGTGACGTTCAGGCTCTGGGCGACTTCCTGATTTGTCAGGCCGCCGAAAAATTTCAGTGTGACGATTTTTGCTTTATCGGGATCTTCGCGTTGCAATCGTTCCAGTGCATCGTCAATCAACAACACTTTGTCGTCGGGCGTCGTATCGGCGAGTTCGATTTCCTCAATATCCACTCGCGCCTGACCGCCGCCGCGCTTGAGGCGAGATTTGCGCCGCGCGTTTTCAATCAGAATTCGCCGCATCGCTTCCGCTGCCGCACCAAAAAAGTGCGCGCGATTTTCCCAATTGCGATCGCCATCGCCGACCAATCGCAGCCACGCTTCATGGACTAGAGCGGTGGGTTGCAACGTGTGACCGTTCGCCTCGCGCGCCATTCGGGCGGAAGCGAGCCGTCGCAACTCCTCGTAAACCAACGGGAGCAAATCGGAAGATGCCTGGCGTTCACCACGTGCGACCGCCTGCAGCATCAACGTAATGTCACTCATGGGTGAGGGAAATTATGCCAGCGACGGCAAACATGGCCAGACAACAGTAACGGGGCAGGGGGAGTTGCTGAAATCCGTTGTAGCGAGCCGAAGAAATATAACGTGTGTCAACGTCCGGGCGACGAAGCCAATTTAAGTCCAACCACTCCGGCGATAATCAGTACGATGCAAAAAATTCGCGCCAGTTCGCGGGATTCGCCGAAAAAGAACATGCCGACAAGCGCTGTGCCGGCTGCGCCAATGCCGGTCCAGACCGCGTAGCCGGTGCCGACCGGGATGTGTTTCAGCGCCGCCGCGAGCAATCCGAAGCTGGCGATCATAATTGCAATCGTCACCACACTCGGCCCGAGTTTGGAAAAGCCGTTTGTGAACTTGAGACCGATCGCCCACGCAATTTCGAGCAGACCGGCGACAATTAAATAAAACCAAGCCATGCGCTCATCCTTCGGAAATCCGGCGACGGCGCAAGCGCTTTCCCGTGCGAAGACGATGAAGGATTTCTATTTTGCCAATCGGTAGTCGGCTTCGAGAACGGCTTCAGTTCATTTCAACATCGCGCGCTCGAACACATCCACAGGCAGAATCCGTCCGTCCGGCGCGTGACGTAGGGGAGAAAGACACGTTTCGCGATTGTAACCGTTGCCATCGGGAATACGGAAACGATGATAGGCAATCACCCATTCATCGCGTCCGGGAATTTGCGCGATGGAATGATGGCCCGCGCCTTTCACCACGCTGCTTTGACGGAGAATCGGATTTTCCGGCGCTTTAGTGAATGGTCCAAGTGGCGAATCACCAATCGCGTAAGCAACCGAATAACGCGGATCGCGCGTATCGAATTCAGACCACGTGAGGTAATACTTGCCATTGCGTTTGTGAACGAACGGGCCTTCGTTGTAGCCGGGCGGCGTGAGATCGCGCACCTCAGCCAGGTTGAACGAAATCATGTCATCATTCAGCTTCACCGCTTTGCAGCGACCCTGCCCCCAGTAGAGATATGCGGCGCCGTCGTCATCCACGAACACCATCGGATCAATCGCCTGCATTTTTGGGAAATCGGTTTTCGCGACAAGCGGCTTGCCGAGCGGATCTTTGAATGGTCCGGTCGGAGAATCCGCCACCGCCACGCCGACGTTTTGTTGCGCGCTGTAGTAGTAATAGAATTTGCCGTTTTTCGTCGCGATGGCAGGCGCCCACGCGTGAATCGTCGCCCACGTCAAATCGCGAGGCAGATCAAGAATGACACCTTCGTTTTTCCAATTCACCAGATCGCGCGAAGACCACGCTTGAAACGATGTCGAGCGCCATCCTTCCGTGCCGTCGGTCGTCGGATAGAGATAAAACGTGTCGCCGAACACGGCGATATGCGGATCGGCATTCACGCCGGGTAATACCGGCGGCGGCGCGGGGCGATCGAAATTCGGCTCGAGCTGGCGCAATTCATCGCGCGTGATTGCGATAATGCTGCCATGGCGTTGGCCGTTCACTACTGATGTCGTGCGGGTAACATCCTGCCACTGTTTCCAATCGCTCGTTTCACGTGCGCCATAGCGATTGTTTACGTAATAATCCACGTAGAGCAGCGCTTTGCCCGCGACGTTGACCAGGGCCGGACCTTCAACGCGTTCGCCTTTGATAATCGGTTCGGGTAAGAGCGTGTAAGGACCGAGCGGATGTTCAGCAGTTGCGCCGTGAATCACGCCCCAGATGCCGGCCGGTTGATCGTCGGTTTCCTTGAACACAATGTAATACTTGCCGTTCACCTTCAGCATCGTCGTATCAATGTTGTTAAAGCCCGGATCGAAAAAGAGCTTCGGCTCGGTGAACGTCTGAAAATCTTTCGTCAGCACATAATACGCGCGATGAAAACCACCCTTGGGCGGTTCGCTGCCGGGCGTTTCCACGTTGGAAGACCACACGATAAGAAATTGTCCGAGCGTTTCATCGTAATACGTTTCCGGCGCCCAACAGGTTTTTGTGCCGGGCGTCTTTTCCATGAGCGGCAGAAAACGTTGTTCTGACCAGTTGATTAAATCGCGCGAGTTGGCGTAACCGATGCCTTTGTCGTTCCAACCGCTGGTCCAGACCATGTGAAACAAACCATCCGGGCCGCGAACAATGTGTGGATCCCGCACCAGTTTGCTGCCCACTTCCGGTTTGAGAAACATGCGACCAATGTCAGTCCAATGTCGCGCATCTTCACTCCACGCGAGATGCAAACCATCACCACTGCCGCGAAATGAAGTGAAAAGATAAACCGGTGTATCAGACGGAGCGGCAATCGTGCGCAGAGAATTCAACAGCGCGAACAGCAGCAGAACAGTGCGAAGAACAGACATGACGAATGGAGTTGAACGTTAGCGGGTTAATTTCAATCGGACGTAAAGTTGCTGGCTAATTTCCGACGCAAAGGTCGCGCGGACTTCGCTGGACGAAGTGTTCGTCGTGTAGGTGACGCCGGAACTGGACCAAATGCCGCTGGCGAGATTGGTCGTCCACTCAATCACGCCTGAAACTCCTGCTGCGGTGCGATTGAATGGATACGTCACGGACAACAAGTCATCGGATAGCGTCAGCAGGCGATGCGGCGATGCGGCGTCCGTGGGATTCGTGCCGAGAAAATATTCCGCGCCGTTGATGACGCCGTCGCCATCGGCGTCATCTTCAAACGCTGCGCCAGCGAGATTATATGCGTTCAACCAGAGTTCGTAGCTGTTGATGACAAATGCGCCGGGGGTGAGAGCTTTGCCGGAAATAGCGATTTCATCAATCAATCCGAACCAGCGATCCACATGATCGCCGGACCACAGTCCTCGCGCCACCGACCAACCGCCCGCGTGCCAGTCCGAACCGCTCGGCAGACCGATCGCGTGATTCGCCATCGCGCCCATGACTTTGTTGGTGGAAGCGATTAATACGCCGTTCAGGTAAAGCGAAAGGTTCGTGCCATTGAACACGCCAGCGAGGTGATACCACGTCGTGTTGTCTGCCGTGATGGTAGTGTCGGCCACGAGGCGAATGGATTGCGAATTCATGTCGGTGAATTCGAGTAACGGGCGATTGCTGCCATCAATGCCGAAATAGAGAATCGCGTTGTTGGGCGAACTCGCAGAAACGTTGCGGCCATCGCGACCGAGAATTGTGCGGATTCCACTGCCCGTAGCGGTGAAGAGCGCTTCGACGGTGAAGTTCGTCAGCACGACTGTTTCCATATCCGCGTGCGGCGGCAGACTGTGTGCGGGCCACGTGTAAGCTGCGGGGAAACTTCCGCTTGCGACGATGCTGTAATCGCCGCGCAGACTGTTTGTGGACCAGTTGAATCCTGCCCAGGCATGTTCCCACGTGGTGAGATGATTGCCGTTGCCGGATTTGTCTGTGGCCGCGACGCGCCAGACGGTGTAACTGTCGGAATCCGGTAACGCGCCACCATGCGCAGCGCCCAGCGCGACGTCATTAAAATCCCAATGCGCCACTGGTCGAGCATCAAAGTCAATTGGTGGCGCAAGAACGTTGAGACGTAATTCAGCATCGGAACTTGCGCCGAACGAATCGCTGACGCGAACGATGAAACTGTTCAAACCTTCGCTTCCAGCGTTCGGCGCGCCGGAGAGCGTTCCGTTAGCGGCGACTGAAAGCCAGGCGGGGCCGCTCACTTTGACGAAGGTGAGGGGATGCGATTCCGCGTCGCTCGCATATCCGCTTAAACTTTGACCGGTGTAAGCGATGCCGCGTGTGGCGTCCGGATACACGATGAGATTTGTGCTAAACACCGGCGCTTGATTTTCGCTCTGTCCCCAGAGACTCCAGATTTGCGGTCCAGTCAGCGCGTAATTGTAAACGCGAAAATCATCCACCCGCCCATTGAACAGCGGATCGGGGTATTGGCTTTTGCCGATGTAATTTTGTGTTCCGGCGAAATCGATCGGATTCATGAGCACATTGGCAACCGAACCCACGGCCACGCCATTGACGTAAAGCGTCGCATAATCGCCGTTCAACACCGCCGCCAGATGCACCCATTGACCGACCGGCAATGCAGTCGTGTTAATCTGTTGTTCGGCGTTAACGCCATTGACGCTGTCTTTGAAGGCGAGGCGCATCGAGTCGCTGCCGGAGCGCGGCGTGAGAAAGATGTTTTGATAAATGCCCGAGCCGAAATCGAAGATCCGTTGCCAACTGCTGCCGCCGTCCCAGTTCACCCAAGTTGCGATGGTAATGTCTTTGGCGAAACTCGCGTTAGTGGGCAAATGGACGTAATCATCAACACCGTCGAGATCAATCGCTGAGCCGATTTTTCCGGCGACGAATGCCGGCGAACCGAAAGTCGTGCCGTGATTCGTGCTGACGTTGTCGGTGGTGTCGCCGTCGAAGTTCCATTGACCGATCTGTTGCGCGGGCGCGACCCATAATTGTCGCGGGCGACTGTTCAGCGTTTCGCCGGCGCCGGTGATGACGCAGCGATAGCTGCCTTGATCCGTTGCATCGGCGTTAGCAATCCGCAATACCGGACTCGTCGCGCCTGAAATATCACCGCCGTTCGATAACGGAATGCCGTTTCGCTGCCACTGATACGTCGCTGCGACAGGTGAGGTGACGCGGAATTCCGCCGTTTGTCCCGGATGCACCAATTCATTTCGCGCTTCCTGGCTGAATGCGAGGATTCCCATATCGCAACGCATCGCCGCCATGATGCGGATGTGCCAGAGCCGTTCGATGAATCCATCTTCGTTGTCGTAATTAAAGCCGCCTGGCCAGATGGCATGGCTGTCGCCGTGCAAGCCATCGGGATAACTGTTGTACGTGTCGAACTGCGCTTGATTGCCATACGACCCGCCCCAGATGCCGCCAGAAATCAGATTGGCGTAGGCAGTTGTTGTGCCCATGCCGAGCGTGTGCCCGCCTTCGTGAAAAACGACGCGCTCATTTCGCGTTCCGCCGTAACCCATGTAACCGTTGTAATTCGCTTCGGCGGTCGGGATGCCGGGATTGTAATAAACATTCCAATGTTTATTGAACGAGCCGTGTTGATTGTAAATCGCCGCCACGGCCGTTACCGAATTTGCCACCTGTTGCGCTTGGGGCGACGAGGCCGGATCAAAATTAAACGAATAGGTAATGTCGCCCGAAGCCGCAGATTGAAATAAGAGTAACGCCAGAAAACTGAGAAAAGGAACGCGGCACTGCGATTTGTCATTGGTTCCGTCGGCGCGTCCTTTCGGACGAGACAATTCGACAGTGAGCGGGTTCGGCGCGACAGAATACATAGGTTCTATCAAAGATATGCGCTTTTTGAGGAAAGAACCCGCCCGGGAATTTTTGCGCGCAGAAAAGGTTATGGAATGAAGCGGTGTGTTTCAGCGCAACTCCCGCTTCAATTCACTGCGAAAGAGTAAGGTTGAAAGCGCCGGTGTAGCTTTGCGTTGCCCGCGCAATCCAAAAGGCTTCAGGCAACGCGCTGAACTTTGCGAATGCGTGCCGCCAGATCGTCGAGCTCAGCAAGCGATTCGCAACCGACGTTCAGGACGTCCACGCACCCGAGGGTCAGTGCGAATTTCACCGACGCATCGCGTTTTTCATCGTCGTTGCGCAAGCGACCTTCGCCCATGATTTTCATGCCTACGACACCTTTGTTCGCGGCATGAATTTTTTGCAGCACCGGCACTACTGTTTCCGGCGGACCGTCCATGCTCATGCCGTAAGGATTGATGCGCGTGTGAACGGATTCGACCCACGGTTCATTGATGCAGGCTTCGAGGGCTTCGAGCGAATGACACGAGACGCCCAGCGCGCGGATTTTTCCTTGCTCCTTCATGCGCGTGAGAATCTCCATTTGCTTCTGCTGTTCTTCGTTCCACTTGGGCGACGTCACGCAATGCAACAACATCAGGTCGATGTAATCTGTCTCGAGCTCCTTCAGAAAACGCTCGGTCACTACGTCGGCATCGGGGCGTTCTTTTTCGGGAATGCCGCCACTGCGAAACCAAATCTTGGTAATGATGTTAATCTTGTCGCGGGCGATGCCTTGCAGCGCGGGCATCACGTAGGGATGCGTGCCGTAAAGGTCGGCAAGGTCGTAGGTGTTCACGCCGCGTTCGTAGCTTTTGCGGATGAGCGCCGCGAACTTTTCTTTACCGAGTCGTGTGTGATTGGACTCGCGATTGCCGCCTTTCATGCCCGTGCCGAGCACGATGCGGGAAAATTTCAATTTGGTTTTTCCGATCGGCACGCGTTCAAACGGATCGAATGGTTTGGTGGCAACCGGCACTTCGGCGAGCAATTGCGGAGCGACGAGTGCGCCACCGACGCCGAGTGCGGTGCGGGTGAGAAATTCGCGGCGTTGAATTTTCATATCGCGACAATATCCATCCTGCTGCCGAGTGGCAACCGATGGATTTTAGAAAGTGCGGCGAGAAGTGTTGCGCCGGAAGTGTTGCGGTCGCCTTGGAATGACAGAGGAATTCATATTTGAGTTGCAAAAGCTGTTGGTGTGGCGGAAACTATGGCCCGGTCGTCGGTGCGAGCCGACCGGGATTTTCCATGAGCTTTCGAATTAAATTCCTGTCTTGCGCCCTGGTATTGTTGGCGCTGTTGTTGCCTCCCGTTTCAACTCAGGCACAGGGATATTCGGTCGGCGTCACGGCGACGCCGAATCCGGTGGTGGTGAGCAACGGCATTACCTACCGCATTTTTGTTACGAACCAATCAGCTTTTGCGCTGGAAGCTGTTTTTGTTACTAACACCGTCTCTTCGTCGGTAACTCTTAGCAATAGCGCGATCAACAATGCCAATCAGCTCGGGATTTCGGATGTTTTCGTCGATGGTCCTGATATCATCTTTCGTTTCAGTCTGCTGCCGATGAATGTTATCGCGGATCTGACGTTGGTGATTGCACCGCAGGAGACAGGCGAATTCACAAATTCTATCTCGGTCGCGGCGTTTAATTTCCTGCCCATTACAACTAACGTTGTAACCACTGTTATCGCTCCGAAAACAGATCTCGCTATCGGTGTGACAAACGCTTCGACGGTCGTTTTCACCAACGAACTGACGACGTACGGGCTCTTTGTTACGAACCTCGGCCCGGGTACAGCGTCGGGCGTTGTGGTGACAAATCCGTTACCGGCGAGTCTCGTGTTGCAAAATGTTTCGCCCGCCAACGCGGCGACGAATCTCGTCGGCACGAATCTCATCTGGACCATTGGCAATCTCGCCAGCGGCGTGCGCACGCAATTACTTGTTACAGTGCGACCGACGAATTCCGGTGCGTTCAATCTGGCGGCGTCGGTGTTTTCGAGTTCGGACGATACCAACGCAGCGAATAATTCTGCGACGAGCACACTCAACGTCACGGGAATCATTGATGCGAATCTCGGAATCAACGTCATCACGCAACACGTGAGTCGGCAGACCGGTTTGTTGGAAATGTGGGTGGAAGTGACAAACAACGACGCGACCGCTGTGCCGGCATTCCGATTGGTGGCAACGAATCTTCCCGCCAACGCGACGCTCTACAACGCAGTAGGTACGAATGCCGTGGGAACCGCAATCGGCCCATTTGTCGCTTACAATTCATCGCTCGCGCCGGGAGCGGACGTGACGCTGTTGCTTGAGTTTTACGTTGTTCCGCGCGGCACGTTGCCGGGTTATGTGCCGGCTTATGTGGCGTTGACGGATCCGGCGGTGATTCCAACGCCCGGTTCGACGAACAGTTCACCGGTGACGATTACCAACATGCTTTCAGCGGGAATGTTGATTGAGTTTCCGGCAACTATCGGGAAGACCTACACGATTTTCTATGCGACCAACGGAAACTTTTCGAACGCCTTGCAGGCGCAACCGTCCCTCGTGGCTCCGGCGACGCGCGTGCAATGGATTGACAGCGGCCCGCCCAAAACGGTTCGACATCCGACAAATGATCCGGTGCGTTTTTATTGGGTTCAAGAAGCTCCCTGAGTTCCGACGATGAAAGCTAAATACTTCCAGTCATCGGCATGGCGATTTTTGCTGCAAAGCATTCTGGCCGGTTCCGCCGCGTTTTCAGGTTCAGTTACGGCACAGGCGGACGCCACAAGGGATTATACGCGATATCTGGAAACCGATTATTTTGATGAGTACGCATGGCCGCGGCATTTCCGTATCGGCGCGCTGGTGGGATTCAATCTCGAAGCCAGCTTCCGCATGAACGGCACGTTCAATGTGCCTGGCATAAATCCCGGGCCGACCGGTGTCTCCGGCGTGAATCACGAATACGCCGATGGTTTCGTGCGCGTGGATGCTTCGGGAAACAACGATCAATCGACCTGGTATTGGGGTTATCAAAACGCCAATCAATACGATCCCCTTGCCGAAACGCTCACCTTCACTGCCATCAATTCTTACACCGCCAGCGGGCAGGGGAGTGAGAAAGGCGATCCGGAGATTGGTCTCGATGTCGCATACGGCGGGCATCTCTTTCGATGGCGGCGCGCCTTGGTGGGATGGGAATTCGGCTTCGGATATCTGCCGCTCGAAATCAAACAGATGCAAGGCGGAACTTCCACTGTGGACCTGGCGACGCACACTTACGACGTTTCCGGCGTCGTCATTCCTCAAGCGCCATACCAGGGCACATACAATGGTCCCGGCGTTTTGATTTCCGACGTTGCTTCCGGTGGAACGATGCAATCAACGGTAAATCTCCTTTCTGCCCGCACGCTGGACATGACGCTGTTCACGTTCCGACTCGGGCCAACGCTGCATTGGGAATTGCATCCACGTTGGGCGGTCGCCGTCAGCGCTGGTGCGGCGATGGGCGTGGTGACTGGCGACGCGATTTTCGATGATCAACTCGCGCTGGCCTCCGGGCCGACGACCCTTCGCACGACGTTCGGTGAAACGGAATTGATTTATGGCGGATATTTTTCCGCGACGGTCATGTATCATGTGGAAGATCACGGCGACGTTTACGTCGGGTTTCAATATATGCCGTTGAGTGACGCGAATTTTTCCAGCGCCGGGCGAGAGGCGCGATTGAATACCTCTGGCGCGGTTTACTTTATGGCGGGAGTGAATTGGCCGTTCTGAGCAGCGCGGTTTGGTTTGTCGGGTTCTGCTGACCCGGCTTTCAGATTGAATTTCGAAGAAAATTTGTTTCGCTGAAGTTATGAAACGCTTGAAGATTTCCAACTTCTGGTCGCGCGGCATGGTTTTCCTGACTGCGGCGCTGACGCTCGTTCTGGCTCTGGCCGGCTGCAGCAGTGTGCCGGTAACCGGTCGGTCGCAACTCAATCTCATTTCTCCAGCGCAGGAGATGCAGCTCGGGTTGACCAGCTTCGAGGAAATGAAAAAGGAAACGCCCATCAGCAAAGATGCGGCGCTCAATGCGTTGGTTCAACGCGTCGGTCAACGCATCGCTGCGGTGGCCAGCAAAGACATGCCCGATGCGCAATGGGAATTCGTCGTTTTCGAAAGTGAACAGGCAAATGCGTTTTGTCTGCCGGGCGGCAAGGTCGGTATTTACACCGGCATTCTTCCCATCACTAAAGATGAGGCTGGTCTCGCAACGGTGATGGGGCACGAAGTGGCGCATGCGGTTGCTCGACACGGTGGTGAGCGGCTCAGTCGCGCGATGTTGATGCAAACCGGTGGCGAGTTGTTGGGCGTGGGATTGCAGAGCGTTGATCCGCGCTGGCAGGCCGCAGCGCAGGTGGCGTACGGACTTGGAACAACGCTGGGCGCGGAACTGCCGCATAGCCGTGCGCAGGAATCCGAAGCCGATCGGATTGGATTGATTTACATGTCGCGCGCGGGTTATCCGCCGGAAGCGGCGGTGGAATTCTGGCAACGCTTCAGCGCTTACAACAAACAGATGGGCGATAACACCCCATGGTTCTTGCGTACGCATCCGCTGGACGAAACGCGCATCAAACAAATCCAATCGTGGATTCCTGAAGCGCGCTCGCAGGCGAACATGCCGCAGTAGCGAGTTCAGTCGCGAAGTGACAATGCCTCACGCGAAGGATGTGGCGGTAAAAGTGGCATCCTGCTACCTGCCCCGTCCCACTAAAACCGGAAACCCTCTGCCGCCTTCTCGCCATGCCAGTTTCCGGCAATTTTTTGTCTCAAAAGCGCGGAACCGCGTCCCAATTCCGAGATTTGGCGGAGAAAAACGGGCAACCGAAACTCCTTTTAACATTTCCGTAATTCCGATTGTCGCATTCGAAGTTTCGGAAACGGCATTCGGAGTTCCGTTTATCATTTCCGTAACTTCGTTTATGACATTCGGAGTTTAGGTTGCGCCTTTTGGAGTTTCCGCAGACAGTTTCGCCCCTCCCATCCTGAAGGAAGCAACTCCGATAGTGTCTCAAGAAGGAACAAAACCGCATTTCGGACCGCCGACATGCTTAACCGAAACTCCGGAAGTCTTTCCGGAAACTCCGAACGTGACAAACGGAGTTTCGGTTAAGCCCTCGCGAATTCCGAACCCGCCTCCCCCACGAGCGACCTCGCGTCCGGATGTTTCGTTCCCCGCCTTCGCTCATCCGAACCTCTCGCCCCCACCTCCGACGTTCTTTCGGTCAGGACCGAAAGTGATAATCGGAATTCCGAAACTGAGGCGGCAGACGCCTTGCCTCCCAAAAGAGCCCGGCAGGGTATACCGGTGGAGCGAGCGTCCTCGCGAGCTTTGTTGCGCTCGCTGGCGGCTCGTGGAAGTTTTGCTCTCGCCAAACTTTTTCCTTGGCATCACTGAAAATTGTTTTAGAACGGACGCACATCAAGTCGCGGGCGGGAAATTTTTCCCTGGATGGAAAATGAAAATCAGCAGGATCGCGGGAAATTCAATCTTTTCGGGGACAACTGAAGCTTATTCGGCTCTGGTGGGAATCATTTATCCAACGCGACCACTTGATGAATCATGGGGATCGGCGGGAGGAGGTTTTTCGGGATGGCAAAGATCGCGAGCGGTTTCAGGAAAAGGTGTGCGAGACTTGCGCCCGTCTGGGCTGGAAAACTGCGATTGAAAAGTTGTTGCGCTGACCGGCAGGGGTGGT
>CALAYC010000049.1 GCA_937894935.1 uncultured Verrucomicrobiota bacterium | reverse complement strand
GGCTGACTTCGATTCGCTCAAAAACATTGTTCGCCTTAATCTCCTTCTTCATCTCGGCTTCGATTTTTTCGAAGTCGTCGGGCGAGATGCGATGCGAGCATTCGAGGTCGTAGTAAAAGCCGTTTTCGACGGGCGGGCCGTAGGCGAATTGGGCGTCGGGCCACAGGCGCAGGATGGCGGTGGCCATGACATGCGCGCACGAGTGGCGGATGCGCTCCAGATCGGTCATCTTCGCGCGTTCGTCGAGAGTCTTACGTTCTTTCGGATCTTGTTGTTCGTCGGCCATAAAATTCCATTCAATTTACCGCAGAGGCGCAGAGAAAAGACAATTTGGAACTCAAGAACTCCGGAAAGGGATTTCGGTTCAGGAATCCTGATTTCCTGGTTTCCAAATTCCTCTGCGCCTCGGCGTCTCTGCGGTTCATATATTCGGGAAACAAAAACGCCCCGGACTTGCGGTCTGAGGCGTTGGCGTTCACTCCGGTTTCGGAATGAACGCTAAATCGTTGTTGTGGTTGTGCGGCTCACGGCATTTAACGGCCAAAACGGTAGTGAACAGCGGTTGGATTGGCAAACCGATTCTCTGCACTCGGAGAATCGCCGTCAGCGGCGACTTTCCTGATGGCAAACCATGTCGATGACCACCGTGCTGGCGAGAATCAGCACGTCATCTTCGCCGTCGCGAATGTCCACGCCGTAGGTATCGCTCCACGCGAACCAGCGTTTGGAAACCTCCGCGACCGTGCGGTTGCCGCGCTGAAAAGTATATTCCAGGTCGAGAAAATTGCCTTGTGCTTCGAGGTCATCCGGTCCGGGCACGTCCACGGTGAATTTGCAGCGAAACAACGTGAAGAGTTGTTTCTTCACGATAGCGGCCAGTTGACCGCCGCGTGTGATTTCGTAGGTCGGTCCCCACGACAAAAGCTTTTGCCGGATGAAGGCGAGTTCGTTGCCGTTCAGGTCCTGAAAGGAAAGTTTGTCGCCGATGGTGAACGCTTTGCCATCCACGAAAAATACGTCGTGGCCGCGTTCGTCTTTGATGGTGAAATCGTCGCCAAAGCTGAACAGCTTTTGCTTCATCAGGTAGCGCATGACGCGGTGTTACGGGAAATGCGCCGCGATAGCAACGCGTTTTCAGATGGGCTGTGACGCGCGGTCAGGTGCGCGGAGATTGATTCATCTTTTGCTGATAGAGGAAGCGGATGGTTTCCATGGAAAGACCGACCGGTTTGGCGGCGGAAGTTCGCGTGGACTGAGCTTTCTCGGCGCGGATTTTTTCCAGTTCGCCCTGGTCGAGCCAGTAGCCGCCGCAGTTGGGACATTGATCGACTTCGACCAGTTTTGCGGCGCTGTAATAATGACGACGCAATTTAATGCCGTGGCAGCGCGGGCATTCGCGTTTGCGCTGATGGTCCACGACGATTTTAGGATCGCGCTGAAGGCAGAGGACGGTGTCGCCGGCGATTTCGTGCTGATCATCCACGCGTTGCAATTCGTAGCCATCGAACCAAATCCCGGCGCAGCCGCCTTCGCAGGCGTCCACGGTCACGCCGCCAATGACAAATTGCATCAATTCATGGGAGCAGGCCGGACATTTCATGCGAGGGAATTATCACGCGTCACGTTTGGATGCAAATGAATCGTTGCGGTCGGTTAAGTCCGATTCCGCCACGCAGCGAGGATGACAAAAACCAGTGCGATGACGCCGATTCCGATCAGGAAAGATAAGCGTGTCGTTCGCGCCGGAGTGGCTACTGGCGTGGCTGTTTCTTCTATCGGTGGAGCAGGTGGGGCAGTGGTGAACGCTTCGGGAACTACGGAAGTTTCCTGAGTGATTTCAGATTGTGATTCAGCGGACTCGGATTCGTTGGCAGGAGGAGGAAATACGGCGGATGGCGTGCTGGCGAACAATGTCGTTTGACCGAGCACTTTTTGACTTTCCATGTCGAGCACCGTCAAGGTCGTGCCGTACGGCAAATCACCGGCGCGTTCAAGACCATGTGTGGTGAATTGTAACGGTCGGTGTGAGGAGGGAGAAAATTCGAGATGCAATTGGAGGTGATCATCATGTCCCGATTCAACGCGAGCCTGTCGCAGTTCAAGGACATGGTTGCCTGCGGTGCAGGTGAAAAAGTTAGCGGCAAATTGTTGGAGTTGAGCTGTCGTCGCCTGTTTATCTGTCTCACCTGATGGCGGTGCGATGCCTGCGAGTTTGAACGCGGTGCGCTGTTCCAAATCCACCACCACGTCGATGCGGTCCGCGTACACATACGCAACGGACGAGATTTCATACGGATCATGCGCGTGAAGTTGTGGAGCGAACCAGAAGAGCAAACCGAGCAGCGCGAGGAAACGGGGTTGCATGTCGCGAGAATGAAATCTGCATTTGCGAACGTCAATGCGAAGGTCGGCAGCTATTATATTACGTTCGTATGTGGACCGCTGCGTTGGAGGGTGACGTCGCAATTTGTTCAACAAATGGCATGAAGGCACGCAGATTGAGCCCGCTGTGCCGAGCAAATTCCCGGTTTTACCTATCTCGATTATCAACCGTTGCCGCTGGAGTATTATCTGGATCGAACCGCTTTCTGGGCGAAGCGACTTGAGACGCGCTGACCACGGCTATTCGATTTTGAATCCGACGGCCATTTGTAACTTTGCATCGCGCGGATATTGAATCTTGAGTCCTTCCGCGGTGCGTTGCCATTTCAATTTGGCATCGCTGCCGAGCAGTTGAACGGATTTGATGTCGCGCTCGAACAGTTTCGCGTCCGTGCCCAGAGATTTGATTGTCAGTTCTGCGTCGGATTGCGGCAACGTCATGCACCAGACGTAGAGCGCGCCGTTCTTGCCGACGGTGAATCGGAAATCCTGTTCTGAAAATTTGAAATCTGCATGTGCCTGGCCCATGCCACCGCGACCGGGTGGAGTTTTCAAACGGGGCGGATCATTCGGGCGCGACGGATTAGACACCATTTCGCCTTCGCCGATGATTTTCCAGGCGCGACTGCCATAAATACCTTCACCATTGATTTTCATCCACGCACCGACTTCGCGCAGCAGGTGTTGACTGCCTTCATCGAGATCGCCGTCAGGTGTGAGACTGATGCAAACGGTGTAATTTCCGCCGCGCGCCATGTATTCGAGTAAGGCGCGAATCACCATGCCCGGATCGTAAACGAACCCGGGACGATAGAACCAATCGCCGACTGCGTTCTCGCCGAACCAGAGTTGGTTCGTGTTGATGTCGCGGGGAAACGCGCCTTCGTAAGTTCGCGCGATGCCGCGGGTGCCTTGATGAAATTTAATGACGGAGAACGTGTCCACTGTGCCGCGTCTGGCGAGAGTGCGATTGTAATAATGCGCGACAAGCCGCGCACCGGCGTCACATTTGTAACCGCTGCCACTGCGTTTGCCGCTGAACGGTTGCGTCGAATTGCCATCGGTGTAAATGAAGTCGGGATCGTATTTCTCAATCGCGTCCTGAATCCGGAGCGCCCATTGCGTTGCATAAGCGCGCGCATAATCGAGGTGCTTGTAGAAAATACCCTGGCGTCCGTGAGCGATGGCGTGCAGCGGTTCATATTCCGGATACCCTGCGAGACGAATCGTGTAGAGCTGCGCCGGATCGTAACCTTCCCACCATTTGCCTTTGCCATCTGCTTTCGTGAGATTGCCGTCGTAAGGTTTGCCAGCGAACGGCCCGGTTTCATCTGCGCCAAACGCCGGTTGATACCACCACCAAGTGTATTCGTGATGAAATGAAACGCCGAAGCGCATGTGGTGTTTTTGAGCCGCACGTTTCCATTCGCCGAGCATGTCGCGTTTCGGACCGATGTTGACTGAGTTCCACGGCTGATGTTTCGAGTCCCAAAGATCGAAATTGTCGTGATGCACGCCCATGATGAGCACGTAACGCGCGCCGGCGTCGTGGAATGCTTTCATCCATTTTTCCGGTTGCCACTTGGGCAAACGCCATTGATGCAATACGTCTTTGTAGCCGACTTCGCTCGGGTGACCGTAATTCTGCAGGTGATTTGTGTAAGCCGCATTCGTCGAGATGTAGAGTCGGGCGGCATACCAATCGCCGCTACGCCCGGCGGCTTGCGGTCCGAAATGAATCCAGATGCCGAACTTTGAATCGTTGAACCACGCGGGCCAGTCGCCGTAGTTTTTGTTGATTGAATCCCACATTGGCTCGAACGGTCCGGCGGCGATGGGGAAATCGAGTTTTTCTTCCGGGAAATCATCAACGTTGATCGGCGCGGCAGAAACAGCGATGGCGCAGCCAAGCAGCAGGGCGAAAAACAGTTTCATGCGAGGCGCAAAATTTCCCACGCGACGGAAATCTTGTGAAGCGCGGAGTTGCTCCAATTCGGGGGAGGCTTCTAACCGATTTATTTCGTGTTGAGTGGAGCAAAACGAAGAACACCTCCTCTCCGGGCCTTCGGCCTCCATTTCTGAATGGAGGAGAGGGGGGCGCTCAATTCGCGGGAGATTTGTCGATTGAGTCAGGTGAAGGTGACACCGAAGCTCCATTAAATATCGTGCTTAGGCTTCGATATGAGCTGGATTCGTGCTGCTGCTTCCACGCTGTCGTTTTGAAATTTGGATTCCCAATCAGCAACGGGGTGAAATATTCTCGCAACGTCACGCCCGATTCATGCGTATGAAAACACTCTCGCGCTTTCTCTCTATCGCTCTCGCTGTTTGCTTGAGCTTCAATAACTCGTTTGCTGCCGAATCCGATGATCCGTTGTTGAACGAAACTCCCGAGCAACGCGAGGCGCGCATGAAATGGTTTCGGGAGGCGCGATTTGGTATGTTCATTCACTGGGGCGTTTACGCCGTGCCGGCCGGTGAATGGGAAGGCAAGACGCACTACGGCGAATGGTTTTTGGAGCAAACTAAAATTCCGGTCAGTCGCTACGAAAAGTTTGCTGACGAATTCAATCCGGTCGCGTTCGATGCCAAGGAATGGGTGCGTTACGCGAAAGACGCAGGAATGAAATACATCGTAATCACCAGCAAACATCACGATGGATTTGCGTTGTGGGATTCCAAGCTGACGGACTGGGACATTGCGCGCACACCGTTCAAACGCGATCCGTTGCGCGAACTTGCCGATGCCTGCAAAGAAGCCGGTATCGTGTTCTGTTTTTATCACTCCATCATGGACTGGCATCATCCGGATTGGGGCACGCGTCGCGCTTACAATGATCTCGCCGCTAACGCCGGTCCGCCCGACATGGAGCGCTATATCAGTTACCTCAAAGGACAGTTGAAGGAACTCATCACCGGTTATGGGCCGCTTGGAATTCTGTGGTTCGATGGTGAATGGGAATCGCCCTGGACGCACGAGCGGGGCGTGGATTTGTATCGCTACGTACGCAGTTTGCAACCGAACATCATCGTGAACAATCGCGTGGGCAAAGGTCGCTCTGGCATGCAAGGCATGGACAAAGGGCAGGGCGTCGGTGATTACGGGACGCCGGAACAGGAAATTCCGCCGACCGGTTTCGGGCCGGGCGTGGATTGGGAATCGTGCATGACGATGAACGGACAATGGGGCTACAACAAACACGATCACAACTGGAAATCCACGCAGATGCTCGTGCGCAATCTGATTGATTGTGCCAGCAAAGGTGGCAATTACCTGCTGAACGTTGGTCCAACCGCCGAAGGGAAAATTCCCGCGCCGAGTGTCGAGCGTTTGAAAGAAATCGGCGCGTGGATGAAGGTGAATCACGAAGCGATTTACGCCACGACCGCGTCGCCGTTCAAACGCCTGCCGTGGGGACGCGCGACGAAGAAAGTCGGTGCAGGCGAAACGACACTTTACCTGCACGTCTTCGATTGGCCGAAGGACGGAAAACTGGTCGTGCCCGGTTTGAAAAACGAAGTGACGACCGCACGTTTTCTTGCGTCAGGAAAAACGATTTCGAAGCAACGCACCGGAGATGATTGGACGCTGACTGTTCCGACCACTGCGCCGGATGCGATTTCCACGACCATCGTTTTAAAGATTAAAGGTGAACCGGAAGTGGTCGTCACGTTACCGACGCAAAACCCGGATGGCAGTATTCGTCTGGCTGCGATGGATGCGACGTTGCACGGTCGCGTGCAATACGAACCCGGTGCGAATCATGACAACATCGGCTATTGGACGGACAGCGCTGATTGGGTGGAATGGAATTTTCGGGTGAAGCAGCCGGGACGATTTCGTGTAAAGGCGGAAGTCGCCGCGTTGGCAGAGACAAAATTTCAGGTGGAAGTCGGCGACCAGAAGTTCGTCGGGACCACTCCGGCTACCGGTGCTTACACGAAGTACGTGACGGTGGATTTACCGGCACTGAATTTGCCGGCAGGAGAGGTTGCGCTGCGCGTCCGTCCGATTGCGAACGGTTGGCAGCCGATGAATCTGCGCGCTTTGTCGCTTCAGCCGGCGCAGTGATTTGAGCAAAAAGAAAAGGTCCGGCAGTGACACCGGACCTTTTGTCCCCAACCCCACAACATAACTCAACACCGACAACTCCTGACGTGCTAACTCATCGGTGAAAACCGGTGCGGCGTAAACTAGGAGAATCCTTGGCCTGGATGTAATTGAGCAGCAAGAAGCTGTCGGAGCGAGTTTCCGCACTGCGAGATTTCAAATACCAGCAGTCGGACCAAAATCGGCGCTGGGATTCACGGGCGGACGAAATTTTCATTGGAAAAGGCGGAGGTTTGTCGGGCAAACTGCAGGCATGGCCGAAAGCGATGATACGATAATGATGACGAAGCCGCTGGCGTCGCTGGACGAAGTGCAGCGGGATTGGGTGGATTTGAAGGCACGGGTGAGTTTGTTGGAGGAAGAGCGCGAGGCGTTGGAGAAAGAAAACAAGTTGTTGCGCACGCTGGTGGAGCGGGTGGTGGAGCATCGGCAGCGGTCGCACGGCGAGCTGGTGCTGTTGCTCACGAATCTGGTCAGCAAATTGCCGATCAGCGACGTCGGCGTGATGGTGGCAAAACTGATCGAGCACAACACGCAAGTGGCGGAAGTGTGCGCGGCGCTGTCCAAAGGCACGGTTGAAGGCGGATTGCCGCAGCCGTCGGTGCTCAAAAATCTGGAGCAGAACAAACGCGACATTCGCGCGGCTATCAAACCGACGGTGGAGGAATTGATTCAATCCGATTCACCACTGGAAACCGCGATGTTACAGAAGGTCGGCGAAGATCCGGAATATTTCTTCAGTCCGCCGGTGGTGCGCGCGACGCGGTGCTATGTCAAAGGACAGGTGCCGAAAGAACGGGTGGTGCGGGAATTTGGCGAAGAGGCCCTGGAATTTTTCCATGATTTAACGACCGATCCGAAGTTGAATCCCCGGCCGAAGCAGGAAGAAATCGTGCTGGCGTTCAAACCGGATTTCGAGGCGTTGCTGAAACAGAACAGCACGCTCCCGGCCGAAAAGAAAGAAGCGCTGAACACGTTGCATCAACGCGTTCAGACCAGTCGCACGACTACCGACGCGGCGCGCGCGCAGAAGAACGCGTTTCAGCGGATGTCGTTCCTCATCGAGTTGCTGCACTATTACGAAAATCAGGCCACGGAAGCGCCGGATGTAGTCTTCGCGTTGCGTTTGCCGGGTTTGATTGAGCAACTGGTCCTGGCGCCCGGGCAGGAACGATTGGAAGAGAAATGGATTTTGCAGGCGGAGAGTCTGCTGGAATTTATCATCAATCCGGATCAACGGATGATGGTGATCAATAACATCGGCAAGTCGGGCGGTCCGGCGCGGCTGTTGAAGTATGTGATGCGGTTGCGCGCGGAAAAATTGCCGGATGAAAACGAAGTGGTGGCTGATTTTGTTCGCGTGCTGATTCCGCCGGCGGCACAACAAGCGCCGCCTACGGCTGCCGAAGTGGCAACGACGTTGCGGTTGGTCCCCGATGCGGAACGGCAAAAACTTGTCATTCGTGGCGTGATGGCATCCGATCGTATGAAGCGCGTGGATGCGGAGTTGTTGGGACGGGCGATTGGAACGGAGTTGGGCTTGAAAGGTCTGGACGACGAAGCGCGTCCGCTTGCCGCCGTGTCGCCGGAAGTTGAGCGGCAATTGGCGTGGGATCGTGTGAAAGAGCTGATTGCGCGACGCGCTGAGCCGGCGCAGATCGCGGCGGCGATTCGAGAGCGGTTACATGCAAAGTATGATGGCGACGAAATGCGCCAGAGCTGGATTACGCTGAGCGAGACGGAGCCGATTCTGTTTATTCGCGTCTTTTGCCAGATTCCATATCTGGCGGATGGACGGACGGATCCAATTGCGCGAGCGGTTTTGGAAAGTTACGTCACGCGGTTGACGCATGAGAAGTATGCGTCCGTTTACGCGAAGGTGTTGACGAGCTTGCGGAATATGTTCAAGGCCAAGCCGGACAGCCCGCTGCTGTTGAATTTCATGGCGCTGGTGAAATGGGTGGACGCGGAATCCGCGAAGAAAATCAGTGCGGAAGTAGGCCTGCCGGTTTGAGGCTGTTGAATCGTTTGCCGGGCCGGGCGTGAAAAACCCGGCGCGGCGGTCGTTCACCTCGATTTTTTCGAGGCGGGTGGTTGAACTATTAGCTGACTGACTGAGTTGACTCAGTCGTCCGTTGCGGATTCGTGATCAGGTGGTAGATGTAATCTTTCAATTTCGCGCGGCGCATTTTGCGTTCTTCGATTTCCTGATCCGTGGCGAAATCTATTTCCTCCTCGATGCGATAGATTTCGTCATCGAGCCGATGGTACTCATCGTAGAGACTGCGAAAGTGCGCGTCCCCCTGGAGGCGCTTGATGGTGTCGCGATGTTCCGGGAATTCACGCAAGATCGGATGATGCAGGTCCATGGGATGATCTCCTGGTAGAGGGTTTATTTTTGATGCGACCGTGATTGTCATAACTGACTCCGGTTCGCGTTCAATAAACTCCTGTCGGAGCGATTGTGCCAGTCTGATTTTGCCAGAAACTTACCGCTACTTGGCAGGCAAGGGCGGAGTGTATTCAACGCCTACGATGCAAACGTCATCTTCAAACTGATTGCGAGTCGCAAAATTCTGAACCTCCTCCAGGAGCGTGTCGAATAACTGCGACACCGGCTCGTGCAAATGTTTCCGCGTTGCCGCCAGCAACATTTCGCGCGTGTAAAGATTGTTGTCCGGAGCATGTACTTCGTAGAGACCATCGGTGAACAGCATGACCAGGTCGCGCGGTCCGAGTTTGATTTCCGACGCCTGATAAGAATAGTTCTCGAACAACCCGAGCGCCGCCTGGCTTCGTGAGCCGGCGTAATTTTTAATTTCCTCGGTTACGTTTTCACTGCGACGCAACAGGAACGGCTTGGGATGTCCGGCATTGACGTAACGCATCTGCCCGGTGAGCGAATGGGCGACGAGATAAAATGCCGTAGTCAAAATGGACGAGCCGCCGGGTTTCAGAATCGCGAACAGTTCCGTATTGAGTTGCGTCATGAACTGGTCGGGATTGGACGCCAGTGGACGTAAATTTTCCACCAGCGCACGAATCATCGTCGTGATCAACGCGGAGCGAACTCCATGGCCCGCAACGTCGCAGACTAAAACGGCCACTTCATTGTCAGAAATGGGCGTAACGCTGAAAAAGTCTCCACCCACGGTGCCACTCGGCAGATAACGATGCGTGAATCGGAAGGCGCTGTCTTCGTCGGACACCCCGCGCGGCAGAACGGGATATTGCTGCGGCAACATCGCCATCTGAATCTCGCGCGCGGTCTTGAGATCGTTTTCCATCTGCAGGTTTTTCTCCCGCAATTGTTCTTCGCTGGCGGCGAGCGCGTCCTTCGCTTTGCTGATGCGTTGTTCCGCGAGTTTGATGTCGGTGATGTCCCAGAACATGCCTTGCAGACCGATCACCTGATCGTTGGCGTCGCAGATGGGAATTTTCAGGACTTGAATGTATTGCACCTCCTGATTGGGAAAATTGCTTTCTTCGATTTGCGAAAACGGTTTGCGCGATTGCATGACGCGCTGGTCGTCGGCTTCGCGCTGTTTCGCAATTTGGGGTGGAAGAAAATCGTAAATTGTTTTGCCCAGCACTTCTTCCGGCGGTCGTCCGATGAACTTGCAGAACTGCGGATTGGCAAACGTGTAAACGCCGTTGGGATCTTTACGAAAGATGCACTGCGGCATCGTGTCCACGAGCGAATGATAAAGTGCTTCGGAAGCGCGCAAACTTTCCTGCGCCTGACGGACACGTTCTTCGGCAAGTTTCTGTTCGGTGATGTCCCAGAAAATTCCCTGTAATCCGATTACGTGGCCGTCTTTGTCGTAGAGCGGCGTCTTTACCACCTGAACGTAACTTTTCTCCTTACCGAGCGGTTGATGTTCTTCAACGATGGCAAAGGATTTGCCGGTGGCCATCACGCGTTGATCGTCGGCCTGATATTTTTTGGCGAGTTCCACCGGGAAAAAATCAAAGTCGGTTTTGCCGATAATTTCTTCGAGCTTCGCGCCGTAGTGCCGACAATATTGTTGATTCGCAAACGTAAATCGCCCGAGCAGGTCTTTGCGAAACACATTCTGCGGCATTGTTTCCACCAGTGAGTGGTAGAGCGCTTCGGATTCGGCAACGCTGTCCTGGGCTTTGCGACGGGCGGTGATGTCTTCGACCGTGCCTTCGTAATGCAATAATCGGCCTTCGCTATCGCGAATCGCCCGGCAGTTTTCGGAAATCCAGATGATGCTACCGTCCTTGCGGAAAATCTGCGATTCGAACCCGGTGATCGTGTCGTGCTCCTCCATGATGCGCTGGAATTCCTCGCGCCGGCCGGGTTGCACGTAGAGGCGTTCTCCGATATTCGTCACGCTCGCCATCAGTTCTTCCGGACTGCTGTAGCCGTAAATGCGCGCGAGCGCCGTGTTCGCGAGCATATAACGGCCATCGGGCGTGGTTTGAAAAATACCTTCGACGAGATGATCGAAGATACTGTGATATTTTTCCTCCTGCGCGATGAGAGCGATTTCCGCTTCGTGGCGTTCGATGGTGTAACGAATCGAGCGGCGCAGCCAACTGGAATTGATCTGACCTTTGACGATGTAATCCTGCGCTCCGGCGTGAACTGCTTCGATGGCGATGGCTTCGTCGTCTGCGGCGCCGAGCACGATAATCGGAGTCTGCGGCGCAGCTTGCTGTAGCACCGTGATGTTGGCCAGACCGGCGCCGTCCGGAAGAAAGAACTCAAGGAGAATTACGCCGAATTCCTCGTCGCGAATCAGGTCGAGCGCTTCGCTCAGCGATGACACCACCATCACTTCGCCAAACCGTTCCCGCGCCTGTTCCAACATACCGGTGACGGTGCGAGCGAACGCTTCATCATGCTCAATCAACAGGAGGCGCAACGTCTGCCGTCGCGTCACCATTGCAGTGTCGTGAATGTCCGGGCTAACCATAATTCAACCAGCGTTCCTTTCGTCTATAAATGAATGACAGGCGCGGGACGTGGCGGCAAGCCGTTTGGCTTGCTGGCGGCGCACAACAGGAGACATAAAAGTGTTGTCTCGTCGTGCCTGGTTGCATCAGGGGCGGGGCGACGGAGGCGAAGTGAGAAATGACACGAAGAGGCGACAAAAATTATCGCGTTTCGGACGTCTCGCTTTGTGGACAACCGAGGCTTGCTAGGTCTGAGTGGCCTTCATATTGTCGGCATATGAAACGATTTTCTCTGGGAGCGGCAGTTTTATTGATGGTTGCGGCGTGGGCATCGCCCGCTGGCGCGCAGGATGTGGCGGCATTGGACGAACGGGTGAAGCGCCTGACCGGTTACATCCAGGATTTGCAAGAGGAGAACCAGAATCAAAAGCGCCAGATCGAAACGCTGGTCCGGGAAATCTCTGCGTTGCGCGAGCAAATGCAGAATCAATCCACCACGCGTTCCGCCAGCAACGACGACTTGCGCGACCTGGCGCGAAAGGTTCAGCAGATTGAAAAAGATCGGCAGGCGGACCGCGAATTTCTGGAAAAGGAATTTGATCGTCTCGCGAAACTCGCGCGTAATTCCGCGACATCTACACCGATTCGCGCCTCGACTGAACCCGCGGCGAATCTTCCCAAAGATGCATTGGAACACACGATTTCTCCCGGCGATACGCTGCTCGCTATCGCGCTTGCCTACAGCAAGGAAACGGGGCGCAAGATTACGACGGATTTAATTTTGAAAGCGAATCCCGGT
This sequence comes from uncultured Verrucomicrobiota bacterium, assembly GCA_937894935.1. GTDB lineage: Bacteria > Verrucomicrobiota > Verrucomicrobiia > Limisphaerales > JADLHS01 > JADLHS01. Next base: position 20,493 of record CALAYC010000049.1, on the reverse strand, counting down.
TTGAAGCCGGAGCGATTGATTCCGGGAAATAAGATTTTGATTCCGATGCCGGAGAAGTGAGTTGCTGAAGTTGCCGCAGCAACTCCAGTAATGGTTCCGCGATTAAAGCAGCAGTAATAAAATCACCGCTCCGAGTACGATACGATACCAGCCGAACGCAACAAACGTGTGCGTTTGGACGAAGCGCAACAGCCACCTCACCGCGATGAATGCCATTACCGCCGCGACGACGGTTGCCAGAATAATCAATCCCCAATTTTCTCCGCCCAGTTCTCCGTCCTTCCAGGCTTTTAACAATTTGTAGCCACCGGCTGCTAACAGCGTCGGCACTCCGAGCAGAAAGGAAAATTCCGTTGCGACTGGTCGCGTCGCGCCAAGAATCAGCGCGAAAAGAATCGTCGTGCCCGAACGCGAACTGCCGGAATACGTCGCCGCAACGATTTGTCCCAGTCCCACCGCGATGGCGATGATCCAGGTAATTTCATTCCGCGTCGGACGATTCTTCAACCACGCTTCCACCAGCAGAAACAGCACGCCACCGATCAACGTCGCCAGCGCCACCCGGATGGTGTAGGCGTTCGCGCTCAAGGTTTCCTTGGAGACTTTGAGACCCAGTTTCTCTGTGGCGAGCACGCCAACGATGGTAATGGCGAACGCTATGAAAAGTTTGCCGAGATAACTTTGGGTTTCAGGCGCGCGCCACTCGCGCACAAAGCCACTGACGCGTTTTTGAAACACAGCGAGCACGGCGAGAACCGCGCCGCATTGCACGACAATGTCGAACAACTCGCTCTGCGGGTGACTGAGCCAGCGTTGGGTCAGTTGCAAATGACCGGTGGATGACACCGGCAAAAACTCCGTGATCCCTTCAATGATTCCGAGAATGATAACCTCAATCCATTCAGGCATTCCCAACGAGACACAAAACGCGGGCCCGCTGGCAAGTCGCATTTCACGGGAAACTAGGCTTTTCTTGAATAGTTAGGCATGTCTAAATCTATTTCTTGACTCAAATAATCCGCGCGCTACTGTGAGCACCGTGAAAATGGACTCGTGTGACGCAAGCCGGATCATCGGGAATGGCGGCGAAGGGCGGGGCATGGCCGTTGCGATCGCAGTTCTCTTTTCCGTCTCTGCTGCACTTGCCACCGATGCTCCGAAAAAGTCGCAGTATCATCTTTTCAATCCGACACCGCGCGAGTTGATGCGGGAGTTGAGCACCGATCGTCCGGATCAAACGGAAAGTCCGTACACCGTCGATGCCGGACATTTTCAGATTGAAATGGATTTTGCGAACGCAGTGTTGGATCGCGATCGTTCCAACGCTGGTGATGTGCGGTCACGGGTTTGGGGTTTGGGTGGCCTCAATCTCAAGGCGGGTTTGTGGAATAGCGTGGACATTCAGTTCGTGCTGGATGGTTATGTGAATTCGCGAGTGAAGGATCGCGTCGCGGGCGTCACGGCGGATGACGGCGGATTCGGCGAGGTGCAAACGCGATTAAAAATCAATCTTTGGGGTAACGATGGAGGAACGACTGCATTCGCGGTAATGCCGTTCGTTAAATGGCCGTTATCGAAGTCGAGCGTTCGCAATGGCAAAACCGAAGGAGGTATCATTTTGCCGCTGGCAGTGGAATTGCCTGCAGGCTGGGGCATGGGCTTGATGACAGAGGTGGATTTCGTTCGCGATGCGTCGAACGCATTCGACACGGAATATCTCAATACGATTACGTTCGGGCATGATATTGTCGGAAACCTGGGCGGCTACGTGGAGTTCGCGGCGTTATTTACGCCGGAGAGCAACGCGCAATGGCAAGGGCAGGTGGGGGTGGGGTTGACCTACGGGTTCTGCCCCAATTCGCAGTTGGATCTGGGGTGTAATTTTGGCATAACGCGCGCCGCACCGGATTTCAATCCATTCGTTGGTTTCACCGTTCGTTTCTAGTCGAGCTATCAATATGAATCTGACTGCAATGCATTTTCTCACTCGTTTGCTGGCCATAATCGGATTGAGCGCAATCGCGGTGAGCGTTGCGCCGATCGCGTTGGGTGCGACGAAGCCGTTGCCGCCGAATTACACCATCGTGACGACATGTGGCATGGTCACGGATATCGTTCGCGAAGTCGCAGGCGACAAAGCGAAGGTTATTGGATTAATGGGCGAAGGCGTTGATCCGCATCTCTACAAACCGACGCGCGATGATGTGGTGAAAATTCTGAAGGCCGATGTGGTGTTCTATTCCGGACTGATGCTCGAAGGCCGCATGACGGATACCTTTTTGAAAGTATCGCGCAAAGGCACACCGGTGTTCGCCGTGACGGAGTTATTGGATGAGAAATTTTTACTCGAGCCGGAGGAATTTCAGGGGCACACGGACCCGCACGTGTGGATGGATGTGGCGGGTTGGATGGAAGCGGTCAAGGTGGTGGTGCGTTCGCTGAGTGACCTGGACGCCGCGAACGCCGCCTATTACCAGAAGAATGCGGAGCGATATCTGACGGAGTTGCAGAAACTCGACTCGTACGCAAAGCAGGCGTTGGCAAGTATTCCGACGGAGCGACGCGTATTGATTACCGCGCACGACGCATTCAATTATTTCGGTCGCGCATACGGCATTGAAGTAAAGGGGATTCAGGGCATCAGCACGGAATCCGAGGCTGGCGTGGCTGACATCAACAAGCTGGTGGATTTTATCGTCGCAAAAAAAATTCCGGCGATCTTCGTGGAATCGAGTGTCTCGGACAAAAACATCAAGGCGTTGATCGAAGGCGGCAAAGCGCGTGGACACAACGTGCGGATTGGCGGACAATTGTTTTCCGATGCCATGGGCAAGCCGGGCACGTACGAAGGAACGTACATCGGAATGATTGATCACAACGTCACCACCATTGCACGGGCCTTGGGCGGGCAAGCGCCGGAGCGCGGGCTGAATGGCAAGTTGACGGCAGCAAAATAAACTTATGAACGCAACGTCGCTTGAAACTCTTCCGCTTGCGGTGCGCGATCTCAACGTCGCGTATCAGAGCAAGGTGGTGGTTTGGGACGCGGATTTTGATGCGCCGGCAGGGAAGTTGGTGGCGATTGTCGGCCCGAACGGCGCGGGCAAAAGCACGTTGCTCAAGGCGAGTCTCGATCTGATTCCGGCCGCGTCCGGCAGCGTGCGCTTTTTCGGTTTGCCGTATCGCAAAGCGCGGCATCGCGTCGCCTACGTGCCGCAGCGCGAAAGTGTGGATTGGGATTTTCCGGTCAGCGCTGTTGAGGTAGTGGCGATGGGGCTGTACCGGCGGCTCGGCTGGTGTATGCCGGTGCGGCATAAACATCGCGAAATGGCGCGCGCGGCATTGGTAAAAGTCGGTTTGGGAGATTTTGCCACGCGGCAAATCAGTCAGCTTTCCGGTGGACAACAACAACGCGTTTTCCTGGCTCGAGCGCTGGCGCAGGACGCGGATTTGTATCTGATGGATGAACCGTTCGCGAGTGTGGACGCGGCGACGGAGCGCGCGATTGTGGAGGTCTTGCGGGAACTGCGGGCGCGCGGCAAAACCGTCGTTTGCGTGCATCACGATTTGCCGACGGTACCGGAATATTTCGATCACGTGGCGTTGCTGAACATGCGCGTGGTAGCGCAAGGTCCGGTGGCCGAAATCTTCACCACGGAGAATCTGCGTAAAACCTACGGCGCGCGACTCACCCTGTTGGAAGAAGCCGCACAAGCCGTTGAACGCGCCCGCGTGGCGGCGCAGCATCGATCATGAATCGGGCGCGTGCGTTATCGATTCTGGGAATCGTGGTGGTTTTGCTCGGCGGCCTGAGCTGGCTCGTGCGCGCCCGGGATAGTCACGTGGGACACAGCCACGGCACTTCCGGAAAATCCATCACCGACACGGCGATTGAATGGCCGTCGCGCGATCGGATCTGGCGCACGATTGCATTGACGGATTACAACACGCGCGTGGTTTTTGCCGGCGTCACTGCATTGGGCGCGGCGAGCGGGTTGGTCGGAACGTTTCTGCTGTTGCGCAAACGCTCGTTGCTCAGCGACACGGTGAGCCACTGTACATTGCCGGGAATCGGAATCGCCTTTCTGATTGGCGAAGCCGCGCATCTTTCCGGGCGTTCACTGCCGTTGCTGCTGGCCGGGGCTGCGGTCACAGGGGTGTTGGGAATGTTGGCGGTGGTCACCATTCGTGCGCGCAGTCACGTGAAAGACGACGCGGCGCTGGCGATTGTGCTGAGTGTATTTTTTGGATTGGGCATCGCGTTGATGGTGGTGGTGCAGCAATTGCCGACCGGCAACGCCGCCGGGTTATCGCACTTCATTTATGGTAAAGCCGCGGCGATGACTTCAAGTGATGCGAAGCTGATTTTAATCGCGAGCATTGGGGCCGCACTGTTGTGCGCCGCGTTGTTCAAGGAATTCAAATTACTGTGTTTCGACGCCACATTTGCCCGTACGCAAGGCTGGCCGACGGTGCTGTTGGATCTGGCGCTGATGGGATTGGTGGTGGCGGTGACAGTAATCGGCCTGCAAGCTGTGGGATTGCTGCTGGTGGTCGCAATGCTCATTGTTCCCGCCGCGGCAGCGCGATTTTGGAGTCATCGGCTTGGCGTTACCGTGTTGTTGGCAACGGTGATTGGCGCCGTCAGTGGCTTCGTCGGAGTGGCGGCGAGCGCGTTGTTCCCGAAACTTCCGGCGGGCGCGGTCATTGTATTGGCGGCGGTCGTTTGCTTTGCGGCGAGTCTGGTGTTTGGCGCGGAACGCGGATTGTGCAAACGCTGGCTTGAACAACGTCGCGTGCAGCATCGTGTCGCGCGCCAACATTTGTTGCGGGCAATTTACGAATGGTGCGAGACGTGTTCGCAGCCGCCCGGTCGCGATGCGGTGAATTTATTGGACTGTCCGGTATCGCTTGATGACCTGCGGCGAGCGAATGACTGGAGCGAGAAACGGTTGCGGCAGTTACTTCGGATCGGATTCGCCGAGCGGTTAATCATGTTGAACGACAATCGCGATGCAGTGCATTTAACCGCGGAAGGCAAACTCGAAGCGCGTCGTGTCACGCGAAATCATCGCCTCTGGGAAACCTATCTGTTGCAGTACGCCGACGTCGCACCGCAACACATTCATCACAATGCCGACGAGATTGAACATGTCATCGAGCCGAACATCGTGAACAAACTGGAGGAACTTTTGGCCGGACGCGAGGGGGCGGCATTGGTGCCGGCGGATCCGGAAAAGCCACGCGTCGTTCCGTTGAGAGGAGCAGGTTTATGAATTGGAGCGAACTCGATACGTGGATTGTGATAACGGGCGTTTTGATTTGCGCCGCGTGTGCGTTGCCGGGGGCGTTCCTGATGTTGAATCGCCAAAGCATGTTGGGCGACGGAATCAGTCATGCCGTGTTGCCGGGGTTGGCGATTGCGTTTTTGCTGACGAATTCGCGCGAGGTGCTGCCGATGGTGATTGGCGCGGTGGCCGCCGGAGTTCTGACGGCGGTGCTTACGCAAATGGTGCAGCGACTCGGTCAGGTGGAAAGCGGGGCGGCGTTGGGCGTGGTGTTTTGCGCCTTGTTTGCGCTGGGATTGATTTTGATTCGCGTCGCTTCGGACAAGGTGGACCTGGATGCGGACTGCGTGCTTTATGGTTCAATTGAAACCGCGGTCGTGGATGTAGGGCGCGTGCCGCGGGTGGCGCTGATCAGCGGCGGATTGCTGTTGGTGAACATCCTTCTGACATTGTTATTTTACAAAGAACTGCGGATTGCGGCGTTTGATCCAGCCTTGGCAACGACGTTGGGATTCAACGCTGATGCAATTCGACTCGGCCTGACGGTTGTGGCGTCGGTGACGACTGTGCTCGCGTTTGAAAGCGTGGGCAGCATTCTGGTGATTGCGATGCTGGTGGTGCCAGCGGCGGCGGCTTCGTTACTCACGCATCGCCTGCATTGGCTGCTGCTGTTCGCTTTGGGCTTTGCGGCTCTGAGCGCGGTGTTGGGGCATATCGGGGCGGTGACCTTGCCACAAACCATCGGACGCTGGTTCGGTCAGTCGGACCTGGGCGCAACAAGTTCCGCTGCGATGATGGCCGTCGCGGCAGGCGGGTTGTTCCTGGTGGCGTGGCTGGTGGCGGCGATTCGAGGCTGGACCAAGTCGAATCCGGTAAAACCGATCGAGACAACAATGTCGCCGGCCAGCCACCGGTAAGGCTGCTTTCAATCTGTTCGGAGCACTCCGGCAATTTCTGCGGATTAAATGACGGTGGTTACAGTAGTTCTTTCATAAATTGCGGAACGCAAGAGATACCGTGTTGCCATTCGATTAGTGGCGAATATTCAAGTGGTTTTGTGGACCTTTCCGGGCGGTTTTTACGCAGTTGAAAAACAGAAACCACGGGAATTCTGCTTATTTGTAACGAGAATCTGTCGATATGGTTCGAGATGGCATAACCGAGCGGTGTTTGAGCAGAAATAACCTTGTCGCGCACCTTGCCATTCCGAGAACGCGACTCTATCGTGCAACGGCTCGATTCGTTCTGGGCCGGCTTATGAAACAACGTCTTATTTACGGATTTGTCAGTGTCGTATTGGCAATCAATCTCGCGCTTGGCGCGCAGGTCTATCTCGCCAATGCGGCGGCGGCGGAGAAGGATTCGCCTTATCCCAATCTGGAGCTGTTCTCCTATGTGATGGAGAAAGTGCGGCGCGATTACGTGGACGGTTCGAATCTGACGTATCAACAACTCGTTCACAATGCCTTGCGCGGCATGGTCGATTCCCTCGATCCGCACAGCGAATTTCTCGAGCCGGCGAAGTTCAAGGAATTGCAGAGCGACACCCAGGGACAGTTCGGCGGACTGGGCATTGTGATTCAGATGCGCGATGACTTTATCACCGTGGTGACGCCGATTGAAGATACGCCCGGATTTCGCGCGGGTATTCTGGCGGGAGATCGTTTGCTGAAAATTAATGGCACCAACGTGAATAACATGTCGGTTGAAGAAGCCGTGCGGTTGTTGCGGGGCGAGCCGGATACGAAGGTCAATCTGACGGTGATGCGTCCTTCCACGGGTGAGACGATGACGCATGAATTGACCCGTGCGGTTATTCGCGTGGACATGGTCAAAGACATCAACGGAAAAAAGGAATTCCCTTTGCTCGATAACCAGATTGGTTACGTGCGCCTGACGCAGTTTGGCGAGCGAACCAGTGCCGAACTCGATGCGGCGCTGAAGAAAATGAAAGCGCAGGGCATGCAAGCGCTGGTGTTGGATTTGCGAAGTAATCCGGGTGGCTTGCTTGATCAGGCGGTGGAAGTCTGCGAACGCTTTTTGCCGCGTGGGCAATTAGTGGTCACCACAGAAGGTCGCAACGAACGTAAAGATCGGCGCATCACGAGTCGCAGTGGTGAGTATCGGGATCTGCCGTTGGTGGTGTTAGTGAACTACGGCAGCGCGAGTGCTTCGGAGATTGTTTCCGGTGCGTTGCAGGACTGTGCGGCGCTGGGTAAGTGCAAAGCGATCGTTATTGGTGAGAAAACCTTCGGCAAGGGATCGGTGCAGGAAATCATTCCGTTGGAAGGTGGCGCGGCGTTGCGTTTGACGACGTCAAAGTATTACACGCCGAGTCATAAGGTGATTCACGAGCACGGTATCACGCCCGACATTGTTGTGCCGATGAGCGACGAAGAAGAACGGCTCGCCCGATTGCGCGTTACACCTGGTGGTGTCGAATCACTGCCGGAAACGGAACGGGATCTCGTCCGCAATGCGCGCGATCCGCAACTCGAACGCGCACTTGATGTGCTCAAAGGCATCATGGTTTTCACTGAACGCGCTCCCGAGCCTTCCCGTGCGAGAACGGGCAAAATGGCTTCTCGGGCGGATCGGAATTGATTCAAGCGACGGGAAATCTACTCTGAGCCGGTGTTGTTGTTGGCGCTCGAAACTTCCTGTGACGAAACCAGTGCGGCAGTCATTGCTGATGGTGCTGTTCGTGCGTCGGTGGTTTCCTCGCAAATCCAGCTTCATGCGGAATACGGTGGGGTCGTGCCGGAACTTGCCGCGCGCGAGCATTTGCGAAATTTACTGCCGGTAACATCGGCGGCATTACGCGAAGCCGGCGTTGCGGCATCACAACTGGATGCCGTGGCGGCGACGCAAGGCCCAGGACTGCCGACGGCGTTGCTGGTCGGATTCAAAGCCGGACAATCCATTGCCTACGCGCTGCGCAAACCGTTCGTTGGTATTCACCATCACGAAGCGCATCTTTACTCGCCGTGGATTGCGGGCCAGCCGCCGCGCGCGGAGTTCGAGCAGTTTGAACCCAATGTTTCCCTCATCGTCAGCGGCGGTCACACCATGCTCGTTCACGTGGAATCGGAACTGAAACATCGCGTGCTCGGCGGGACGATTGATGATGCGGCGGGCGAATGCTTCGACAAAGCGGGCAAACTGCTTGGTTTGCCGTATCCTGCCGGACCGGTGATTGATCGTCTGGCAGAGCAGGGGAATCCGAGGGCATTTGATTTTCCGCGTCCGTTACTCAACGACGCCAATGACGATTTCAGTTTCAGCGGGCTGAAAACATCGATTCGCTATTTCCTGCGCGATAATCCGGGCGTGGCGGATGACCACCACTCGTTGCGCGATCTCTGCGCGAGTATTCAGGCAGCTATCACTGAAGTGTTGGTGAAAAAAACCGTGCGCGCGGCGAAACGATTGGGCGTGCGCTGCGTGACCGCTTCCGGTGGCGTTACGTGTAATCGCGGTTTGCGCGCGGAACTCACGAAAGCATGTGAGCGGCAACGGATCAAACTGCGTCTCGCGGAAAAATCTCTCTGCACCGACAATGCCGCGATGGTGGGAATTCTGGCGGAACGAAAACTTCTGGCGGGCTCGATCGTCGCGAACTACGACGACGAAATCGTTCCCGGTTGGCAACTCGCGTGAAAAAGAGTGTGGCTAATTCCATGAGCGCGATCGCGCAGCTCTGTCCGAAGTGCGGGCTGTGTTGCAATGGCGTGCTGTTCGGCGATGTGGAACTTCAGCGCGGCGATAACGCGAAACTCTTGGGTAAGCTCGGCGTGGAGTTCTTCCGCAAAGGTCGCAAAACGGCGTTCGCGCAACCCTGTTCCTGTCTGGTGAACGGTTTGTGTCGTGTCTATGAGAATCGCCCGCAGCGTTGTGCGAGCTTTGATTGCGGCCTGCTGAAACGCGTACAAGTCAGAAACATTTCTGCGTCGGTTGCGTTGAAGCGAATTGCCGAAGCGAAACGTCGTGCTGACGAAGTGTTGCGACTCGTTCGTCTGCTTGGAAACCACGACGAAACGACGCCGCTGAACAAACGTTACGCCGAAGTCATCGCGCAGCCGATTGATATGTCGGCGGATGAAGTGGACATCGAACGTCGCGGCGAATTGATGATGGCTGTCTCCAAACTCGTGGAATCGCTGGAGCGGGATTTTCTGCGCTAACCGCCCCAGCGCTCATCGTCACGGCACCACTTGTTCCAACCGATAGAAGAACATGCCGTTGTTCGTGCCCACCGGCCAGGGCACGAGCACATTGGTCTGGTTGAAGGTCGCCACCGGCTGCCAGTTAATCGGCGGCATTACGTTGGTCGTGAGGTGCAACTGGTAGTTCGTGCCGGGGCGGCCATAAATCACCAGTTGCCGCGTCCGATTGGACAAGACCAATCCTTCCAACAACGGATGTTCCTGCACGACGACCACACGTCCATCTCCCGCCACGTTGTTGCTGTAGGTGATGCCGCCGGGCTTGATGCCGCCCAGTTCAGCCACCTGCAACGGCAGGAACTGCGACAATGAATTGGTCGTGGCGGTGAATTCAAGTCGCGACACCTGCTGCGTGCCCTGAAGAATTTGTCCCGGCAAGGTCTGCAAGTTAATCGTGAAACTGTCGGCATCCGTCTGTAACGTCGTGCTGCCCACCTGCGCGGATTCCGAAACCAACGTCCAGTTTGTCAGCACACCGAACGGCACCGCCACGCGGAATTGCACATTGCTGACACCTTCACTGGAGGAAATCACCACTGGCAGTGTCGCCGTCTCGCCTCCGATCAGGTTGGTTTGGCCCAGGGCAACCTCGAGATAATCCAGCACGGTGATTGAGAAGGTATTGCTCGCGCTCATCGGCGGATTGCCGTTGTCCGTGGCAATGATGGTGACATCGTGCGTGGTCGAGGCATTCGCGCGGGTCGGTCGCCAGCGGAATACGCCGTTCGTTGCGACGATGATGGCGTTGGTGGGCGCGCCGGCCGCCAGGCTGAAGGTCAATTCATCACCGTTCGGATCGAACGCTTCGACCGCATAATACGCCGAGCCATCCGGTGTTACGACCATGTTGGTGATCGGCATGATGATTGGCGGTTGATTCAGCGTATCGCGCAACCACGACATCGTCAGAATGTTGGTTGCCGTATTACCGGCATAATCTTCAACGCCCGTCAGATTGGCGGTAACTTCATACAGGCCCAACTCCTCCGTGAGCGCGGCGAGTCCGGTAAGTTGAACGATGTTGCTGGCAACCAGACTGAACGACGGCGTCAACACATTCGTGCCATCACGCGTCAGCACGAAGTTGGCGGCGGAAATCGTCGCGGGATTGATGCCTTCTGTGAAGGTGACCGTGATGCTGTTGATGCCGGAGTAAATCGGCGTGGTAACCTGTCCGATGTTGGCCGAGGGGCGGACCTGATCCCAGATGACCTGCTTGTAAGCGGCAGCGGAAACATTGCCCGCCTGGTCAATGGCTGTGACTTTGAGCCGATGCGTACCCGGCGCAGGAAACAGCAGGGCCGCACTGAAGTTCGTGCCGTTTACTGTGGCCGCTCCGAGATCGGTGCTCGTGCTTTCGTCGAAAATGCGGATTGTCAGGTTCGTTCCTGCCACAGTGCCTGTAAGCGTGATCGGGTTCGTGCTGGTCAAGCCGTCTGTCGTCCAGATGCCGAGGTCGGGTGTGATGACCAGATTGGTTGGCGTGGGCGGCGTATCGAGAATCATCTGCCAGGTGATGTTGGTGCTGCCGATACCATAATTTCCGGCAAGGTCCTGGATGCCGGTCGCATTCACCGTGAACGAATAATTTCCTGCGCTGCCCTGCACCCAACTGATTTCGCCGATACGATAAGTCGTGGCGTTCAAAGCCGTCACAGTCACGTTGGAGCTGATGAGGTTCGGCCCGCCGTTGCGCGTCAACACCAGGTCGGCAAAAGTGAACGTCGTCGGGTCGATCGGATGCGAGAACGTTACGTCGAGGTTTTGCACGACGATATTACGTGGATTCGTGCTCACTGGGGGCAGGGCGGTGATGCGCGGTGCGCTTGTAATCATAGTCCATGTGACGGTCTTGCTCCCTTGCCCAGCCGTGCCACTGCTGTCAGTGATCGTGGCGGCGTTGACCGTGAAGGCATAATTTCCTTCCACTCCCGTCAATCTGCCCAGACCGGAAATCGCGAAAGTAATGTTGTCCGCCGTTGTAATGGTGACGTCTGCGTCGATGAGATTTACGCTGCCGTCCAGGGTCAGCGCGAGGTCTTCGAATGTGAAGGTCTCCGGATTGATTGCCTTCGAGAAGGTGACGAGCAGGGAAGCGACTGGCGTGTTGCGCGGGTTGGGCGCGATTGTAGTGATGCTTTCCACTACCGGCGCGGCATTGCCTTTGGCCCAGGAAATAGACGCCGACGTATCGCCAACGTTGTTGCCCCACACGTCAAACAGGTTGTGGCCGCTGACCGTCAGCGTGTAATTGCCATCTTCGCCCGTCAAAGCGTCGAGGCCGTTGATCGTGTAACTGTTGCCGCCAGCCGATGTAATGGTAATGCCGCTGGAAGCCGTGATCAGGTTTGCGCCGCCGTCCCGTGTCAACGTCAGCGCACTGAAATCGAAGGTCGCAAGATTCATCTGTTCCGAGAAAATGATCGTTGCCGTGGCCACCGCCCCGGTCTGCGTAAATGGTGTTACGGGTACGAACTGCACGATGGATGGAATCGTTGTGTTGGTGGAACGATAGGTCAACGTGTATTGGCCTGAACCCGCCCAGTCGAACAGATGCACGAGGTTTTCCTTGATCGCGCCCGGGCTCGACGACGGGAAGGTGCGATCCGTCGTCCACGCGTTGTTGGTCAGCTCCAGCACCTTGCCATCCGACCGGACGACGCTTGCCAGCCGATAACCCGCGCCTGGATCAGGCAGGCGGAAATAATTCCAGCCGTCGCTGACCGTCGTGGTGAGTTGCACCTGCAAATGACCCGCGCCGACCGGTGCGTTGAACGTGCCATTGGTCACGACGTGCACCGGTTCAACCGCGCCGGTGTTCAGATACAGCAAGTCCGGGAGATTCTGTGGATCGGCGAAATCATTCACCAGGAAGTCCACAATGCCATCGTCGTGATCGCGATTGGCGCGCACGGCCCGGATCAACTCATGCGTCTCGATACTATTGATGAGCGAAAGGTTCGTGCGACCCAGACCATCCACATGTTCGAACGACGCTTCGAACGAGATGAATTTGCCTTGCAGTGTCGAGACCAGATCCCATGTCACCGTTCGGGCCGCGCCCGCGGGAATGTTCCCCAGTTTGGCGGTGAGCGACGGCGAGATGGCATTGCTGCCAACGCGCGTGCCGAGGATGCGGAAATCAATGAGCAGCCCTTTTTCGTTCTCGATGATTTGCGGTTGCGCCGAAGTAATTTCGAAATTTTTTGCGTCGCCCGCACCGATGTTCTTTACGATCAAGCCGAGAGTGTACGGCTCGGACGGTTCAACAGGCAGCGTGAACGGGTCATCCCCGTACACATCGCGTTGCTGAAAATAGATGAGGTCGAGTTTCGCTTCCGGATAAACTGTGATGGGCGCGGAGAGCAGGGGGACAACAACTTCCTGGCCGTCATCAATGTAGCGCAACGTGCCGCCGATTTGATACGTCTTGGGCGCAGTCGGAGCAGCGTCAATCGTCGGAATGAACGTGTAAACCGACGACCCCGTTGCACTGCCGGCCAATTCACCTGTGCCATCCACTGCCGTCAGGCCGCTTAGCACCGGGCCTTCAATAACGAACTTGTTTGCGGCGTTCGTACCGCCGCCATCGCGGAAGTCCAGCGTCACCTGCACACCGGTGATGGAAGACGAACCGCCGTTCTCGATCTCCAGCGTGCCGACGAAAGCGCTGCGAGTCATGACGACTTCCTGATTGATGCGCAAGCGCACGCGGGCACAGACGCCGGAGGAAGCGTTGGCTTTGTCTGGAGCCAGGAGGCGCGGCGCAGAGGACGGATTGTAACCAGTTGTAGTAACCGACGCGCTGGCCAGTGATGCAGGTGAACCACTACAGTTGCCACCAGGAATGTAAATATAAGTGACGACCGGATTGCCGGCCGCGTAGTAGCCACCCGTCGGCAAAATCGGCAACAAAATGTCTCCGCCCGGTTGCGGCGATGAACCACCGCCAAACGATGGGAACGGAATGTCAGCCAGGTGTGAGCAGAGGCATTCGATCAGGCCGCCCGCACCCGCTCCCGCCGCACCTGCCACGCCGCCCAACGCCGCACCACACGCGGTCGAGATCGCGGCTTTTTGACAAGGCGTCAGGTCCGCGCCGACGCACGCGAGGAATGCACTGATGGCATTGCATCCAACGCTGAGCAGGTTCGCCGAGCCAATCAGTCCTTTCAGTTCATCGAAACATTCTTTCGCGCTCTTGCTGGCGCAGATGATGGATAGATCGAGTGAACGACTCTGGCCGACATTGTTGCCGCCGCACGGATAAGAGTATTTTGCACTCAGCGGAATTTTGGGCAGGCAGCCGTGGATATCCTCCAACGTGCAACCGCCGCCATCGGCAGCCTGGGGATGTTTCCCGGCCAAAGTCGGCAAAGCATTGGCCGTTTCCCGCAACTGCACCGTCACCGGCACTGTCACGGAACTCTTCGCAGGAATCTTACCGATGTTCTGCACCAAGGGCGTGATGAGATACGTCGAGTTATACGGCACTTCAATCGTCACATCGTTAGCGGCGATGAGTCCATGATTCGTCAGCTTGATTTCAAACTGCGACACCTCACCCGGCGCGACCACGAGCATGACCTGTGGTTCTTCGATGACCACATTGGGCACGGGCACTTCGGTCTCGAACACTGATTCGAGCACGATCTTGTATTTGTCCTCAATCTCCGTCGGTACGACCGACCATTGATACGTCACGAGCTGGCGCGGCAGGAAGGCTTCGAGCGTGTTGGTTGTTCCGGCAACAATCTTTGCGGTCCCACGGAACTGGTTATGTTTCTCCGCCGAGACATCCACGGTGTAACCGCCTTCCGTTAAACCGGTGAATTGCACGACGCCAGTCGTTCCGGAATTAGTCTGTGCCACAATGCTGCCGGTGAATGGATCGCGCAGAACGACCGTGGCATTCGTCACCTTGGGTTCGCCTGCGACGTAATAGGTGTAATCATCCGTCACGTTCACGATCAGATCACCGATGCCCGAGGACACCGCGCGGAACTGATACGGAATCGTCACGCCGACGTTTTGATTGAAGACGGCGATATTGCCGTTGTAGAGGCCGAGCGTGAGATCGTCCGCCGGATTCAACAGCAACGTCACCACCGCGTTGCTTCCGGCCGGGATGGACGGAATATTTGTCGCCGAGCCATGGCTCAGCCACGGCAAATTCGGCAATTGCACGGTTAAATCACCACTGGCCGTGCCACCGGTATTTTCGATTGTAAACGACACCACCGTCTGTTCGCCGCGCACCATGCCGTGTTGCAAGTAGCTGGGGGTTGCGACCAGTTGCGCGAGCGTGGGCACGACCTTGATATACATCGGCACGGATCGAGTCGCGCCCTCAGTCGAGGTCGCCGTGGCGAAGAAATTCAACTGCGCCGCGCGCGTGAGCGGTGATTGCAACGTGTAATTCACGCCAAGGACGCCATCCGGCGGCAGCGTGGTGTTGGTGAAGGTAAATTCCGCCGAGAGGTTCGTGCCCAGGTCCGGCGTGCTGAAGGTCAGTCCGGTCAACGCGTGACTGCTCAGGTTGCTCAACAACAACGTGCCGCTGACCGGCGTGTTTGGCAGAAGTTGATGTGAAACCGTCGCCGGCGCGATCGCCAAACCAAGCAGCGTGAACGACGTTTGGGCATCCGTCGGATCAGCTACGCTCGGATGATCCGCGCTGGCGAGGTAATCGCCCGCTTCATTCGCCAGCGGGTGGAAGGTGTAGGCGAAATTGCCGTCTGCATCCGACGTCACCGGGAACGCGCGCCGTGTGCCGTTCACAAACACCCGCACCAATGCTGAACGATTACCCATCGCCGCATTATTGGTAGGATTGTACGTGCGGCCCTGCAAAACAATCGGCGTGCCTGCCGCAGCCAGTGACGGCGTGGCGCTCAATAGCTCGGCGCGATAGGCTGCATTCACGGCAATCGGCGCTGGCGCGAAGACGGAGTTGTTCGCGGTCTTGAGTTCCCTGGCTGTGCGATTGCCGTTCGCCTCAACAATGATCCAGAAATTCCCCGGCAAAGCGGAGAGAAAGAAGTTCGCGGAGTTCGTGTAGCTCTCGCCGACTCCGAGTGCCTGCACGCGTTGTTTGGCGGCAAATAAGGTCTGACCACCGCCCACGCTATCAGTCGCGAGATAGACATAATCAAACCAGCTTTGATTCGTCGTCGCGCCGAGGCCGATATTGCTCACTGTCCACGTTACGGTGATTTGCTGTTCGGTGTAAGCGCTGGTCGGCGCGCTGACGATTGCGGGCACGAGGTCCGGCAGATAAATGTCCGAAACGGTGAGGGAACGTACGGCGGAATTGAAGCCGCTCGCTGTCGCCGTCAGCACCGCGTCACGATTACCGGTCTGCAAACCATCCAACACGCCCGTGACCGGGAACGTGACGCTGGTTTCCCCCAGCGCAAAGTTCACCGTGGGCGGGAAGGAAATGACATTCGTCGATTCGGCGGAAAGCGTAACCGCGAGCGCATTTGTCGCCGGAGTGTTGCGAATCAATGTTGCGAGCGTATTGCTGCCTTTGGAAATCACCGGAGCCGCGAATTGCAGATTCAAACTCGGGCCGTTGGTGTCGAGCACCTGCAATTCAAACTCCGCTTCGCCGACGCTATCCGGAATATTGGATTGATTCAGCGGGGTCGCGATGATGAACGCCGGTTGCATGCCGGTGACTAAACCGTCCGAGCCGACGCTGACGTTGAAGTTCACGGAAGCAGAATTCGCCGGAATCGTCACCTGGCTCGGCACATTCACCAGCGGACTACCCAATCGGGTGAGTTGCACTTTTTGCGCGTTCGGGGTGACCACGCTGCGCGCTACAGTGCCGAGCGTAGCGTTATTACCCGCGCCTTCGCTGACGACCGAATCCGCGAGCGTCAGGCTGAGTTGCACGGAGTCGGTGTTCAACACATCCACGGCGGCGGAGACCGGAGTGAAACCGGACGCGGTCGCGGTTACCCGGGCGCGCCGACCGCTGGCCAGAATACCGTCCGGCACGGGCGTCAGCGCAAAGGTGGTAGCAGCGCTGCCCGCTGGAATTGTTACTGTGGCCGGCGCGAGCAAAACATCCGGTCGATCACTGGCAAGGGAAACGATCAGCGGACTGGCGAGGCTGGTGTTGCGCGTGATTAACACAGAAACGGCATTTGGGCCGGCATCTTCAGGAATCTCCGTAGCGCTCAATGTCAAGGTCAGGGTCGGCACGTCGTTGTCCGTGATGGTCAGGTCGGCGGAACGCGAAGTGAAACCAGTGGCCGAAGCGGTCACCAGTCCGGCGACGGTATCGCCAGCGAAATTATTGTCCACGACGCCGAGATAAAAATTGGTCGAACTCAGCCCGGCAGGAATGACAACACTGGCAGGCAGCAGAACGTTCGTCAGCGTGGAACTGAGATTGACCGTGAGCGGCTCGGTCAGGCCGCCGTTGCGCGAAACACTGACGAGCACGGCGTTATTGCCGGCGGCTTCACTCACCGTGTCGGGCGACAACGTGAGTTGCAATGCCGAATCGAGGATAGTCGCGTTGGTGGCAATGGCCGCATTGTTCGTCAGGCTGCTCTCATAAAACGCCGCTGCGACGTTGGCTTTGACGATGAGCCAGTTGGTGCCGGAGACGAAGGCCGGGAGCGTGACGTTCTGGGTGAGCGTGAGGGATTGTCCGGCCGACAGTCCATTGGTGATGTTGAAGGTGGCGAGCAATTGTCCACCGCCGATGCCATTGCTGTTGGAGAGGAAGACCTGATCGTACCAGGAATTTGTCGCCGAGGCGTGACCTTGATTCACATCCGTCCAGACCAACTGAATCGTCTGGCCGGCGGTGGCAGTCAGCGGCGCGAGGATGTTGGTGACAATCAAATCAGGATACGGCGCCAGCGCGGCAGTGGTGGCGATAGTATTGGTGTTATTCAATTCGGCAGTGTCATCATTGTTGAACTCATAGATGGCATTCGCCGCATCGGCTATCACGGTGATGAGTAATTCACCCGCGCCCGTCGGCCCATCCGGCAGGGTGAAGGCGAAATGACGCGCGACAGAACTGTTTCCTGCCACGCCGCCCGCGTACGGCAGCAGGGTATCCACGAGCGTTTGATTATTCGTTGCGTTGACGACAATAACGCGGTCCACGAAGGAGTTGCTCACGTCGCCTGTGCCGGTGTTCTGGTCCTGCCAGCTCAAGCCGACCACGCTGCCCGATTCGAGCGACGTGTTGGTGACGTTCAGACCGGTGATCTGCAAATCCGGGTAAGCTGCCAGGCTGCTGGTCACGTTAAACGTGGCGCGATTGTTGTTCTCCGCTGTGCCACCGGCGTTGAACTCGTACTGATGATTGTAAACATCCGCGATGACAGTGATCTGAAGCTCGCCCACGCCGGCGTTACCGTTGGGCAGGGTGAGATTTACCGAACGCTCCTGCGCGCCGCCCGCCGTGATGTGGCCGGTGACCGTAGGATTGTAATACAACGTCGTGCTCAACAATTGCGCGCCGGTGGTCAGATTGGAAACGATGGTCTGATCATACCAATAGGTGAACGTCGCGCCCGAACCTGCGTTGGTGTCCGTCCACGAAATCGTCAGTGTGCCGCCGGAGACGAGATTTCCGGTAGCGTTGAGATTGGTGACGAGCAAATCTGGCGCGGCCAGCGTGGTGAACGTGCCGGTGTCAGAAACCGTGGTGTTGCCTGCAACGTCGGCGGAACGCACGCGATAATAGTACGTGGTCGAAGCGATGAGATTGTTAAGCGTGATGCTGTGATTGGTGACGCCGGAACTGCCATAACTCGTCATCCCGAACGCCGGGCTGAGACCGTAATCCACGATACCATTCGCCGGTTCGTCGGAGTTCCATGTAATGACGCTGGAATTGATGCCGGGCGTGGCTGCGATCTGTGTGAGTGTCGGATAAATCGTGTCCACTGCGAACGTGTAAGCGTTGGTGAGCAGCAGCGTGCCGCCGTTGGTATCCGTCGCGCCGGAGATGTAAACGAGGTTCGTTCCATCCATGCCGTTGGTGAACACAAGTGCAGGCGTGGTGTAGGAATCATTCGCCTGCCAATAGTTGCCCCAGGTGCCAACACCAACAACCGTCGGCGACACACCGCCGGGAACAATGTTCGTAATCGTCACCGCGGGCGTGACGTTGGTGTCCATCGGACGATCAAACCGGAAGGTGATGGTGAAGTTGTCGTTGGTTGGAATCACGCCGCTGCGACTGGGCACGACTTGCGCGATGACAGGATTGGTGCGCAGCCCGGTATAAACTGCGACGTAGTGCAAATCGGTGGAGTCGAGCGTGGAGAAAGTTTTGTTGAAACTGTTACTCGTGCTCACGGTGACGTTGGTCAGGGTGAAGCGTTGGAAGAAATAGTTTGATGAACCCGACTCCACCATGAGCGGCGCGATGAATGTGCCCGTCTCACCATTGGTGTAAGTGCCCGCGCCTGTAAGGCTCGTCAGGTTCGTGGGCGAGGTCGCCAGCGTCACGTTGTGATACGGACGCGCTTCGCCGTAGTTTGCCACGAAGGTGCGATTCGTCGTCACCGTAAATACCAGCGTGTTGGACGTGCCGACTACGACGCCGTTCTCAGTCCAGTTCGTGAAGTAATAACCGTTGCTGGCGACGGCGGTGATGGCGTTGGTGGTGCCGGCGTAATAATTGCCTGTGCCGATTACATATCCTGCGCCGGGCGGGTTGTTGAGCGCGACGATGGAATAGAATGCGCCTGAATACGGCGCGAGCACGAAGTTCGCTGTGATATTCGCATCGCTCACGATCACATCCTGCGGTGTCGGGTCGTCGTAACCCCGCGCCACCGCGCCTTGCACGCTGACACGCCAGTTGCCGTTGGTAACGCCGAGCGTGTATTGCCCGCTGCTGTCGGTGACGGTGCTGACGTAATACTGATTCGTTCCGCTGGTATTGAAGGCATAGACGATGAGATTGCCGACCGGTTGCGCATTGAAATCCGTTACAGTGCCGGAAATGTTCTGCGCTCCCGCCGTGGCTTCCAGTGCGGTCAAGGAAACGGCCGTCGGCGCATAACTCACTTGCCACGCTAGGCCGGGCGTCTGGCCCAGTTGCAATTCCGCATACGTGTTCGTGCGCGTACCCGCCGTGAGCAACGTGAAGCGATCCCCCGCCTGCGGCACATAACCGGCGCGCGGATCGACGCGGAGCGTGCCGTTCAAGCCAACAGTGCCGCTGACCGTGATGCGTCCGTAAGCATTCGTGCCGGTTAACCCGAGCGCCATCGTGCCGTTATGCGAAACCAGTCCGCCAGCCGTGTTGAAATTGAACGTGCCGACCTGGGCTTCGAGGGTGCCGTAGTTGTGAAATACGCTGCTGATGCTGCTGTTTCCGGTCCCGGCGGTTTTGTTGAAGCTGCCCAGATTGTAAATGAGACCGTTGTTGTAATAGCTATGAATGCCGAGGTCTGAGGTCACGTTCACAATCCCACTGACCAGATTGGAAATGACACCGTAATTCGTCGCCGCATAGCTGTCCGTGCCGATGTTGAGCGCATCCGCCATTGTCAGCGTGCCTGCGTTGATCAACGTACCACCGACGAGGTGCTTCGTCGTGCCCGCGCCAATACTACCGAGTGCGGTAGTGAGATTGAGTCGCAACCAGCCGCCGTTCCAGGTCAGATTTCCGGACGTCACAGAGTTCGTGCCGCCTAAAGTGCCGCTACCGGTCATGACCAGATTGGGAATCGCCACCGCGCCGCTCGGGGTGTTGTTGAAGTAAACTGATCCTCCGCTCAAGGTCGCAGTGGTGTTCGTGAAGAGCGCCGTGCCGTTGAAATTCACCGTGCCGCTCGCCACCGTGAAAGCCCCGCCGCCACCGACAACGCTGTCATCGTTGAAATTAAAATTGCTGGAGAAGGAAAGCGTCGCGCCCGGTGTGACTTGAACGTTTCCAGAACTGCTCCCGCCATTAGCGAGGTTCAGCGTGCCGGAGCTGATGGCCA
>CALAYC010000048.1 GCA_937894935.1 uncultured Verrucomicrobiota bacterium | reverse complement strand
CATGGGGACATTTTCATCGAGTCAGAAAGGGGACATTCTCAAAGAGTCAGGACACATTCCAGTGCCTGCATTGACTTGGTTTGCAGTGGCCGTTAGCCTGCGTTCAATGCTGGAAGTCATCGAAAAACTCCTCGTGCTGCAGGATCGCGACCGCAAGATTCGCCGGGTGGAAGCGGAATTGGCTCACATCGAACCCGAACGCCAAGCGCTGAAAGGCAAAGCAAATTCTGCTAACGCCAATCTCGAAGCCGCCAAGCAACGCGTCCGCCAGATTGAGTCCGATCGCAAGCGACTCGAACTCGAGGTCGAAGCCAAACAGGCACAGATCGCCCGCTACGCCAACCAGCAATTACAAACCCGCAAGAACGAAGAATACAAAGCGCTGGCGAACGAAATCGAAAACTGCAAAGCCGAAATCAACCGCATTGAAGATCAGGAAATTGCGTTGATGGAACAGGCTGAAGCGGCACAGAAAGACGTCGCACGTCTGACCGTGGAAGCGAACGAGGCTAAAAAGCAGATGGACGAATTAGTCGCGCAATTGGCCGCGCGGGAGAAGAATTTACAACAGGAATTTGCGTCGTTGCAGAGCAATCGCGCGGACCTCGCCGCCGCGGTGGACGAGTCCACCCGCAGCCGTTACGAACGCCTCGCTCGCAACAAAGGTGAAAACGTCGTCGTCGGCATTAATCACGGAGTTTGCGGCGGTTGCCACATGAAATTGCCGACACAAACGTTGGTGGCGTGTCAGGCGGCGCAGGAGTTGGTCACCTGTATCAATTGCGGCCGAATCCTTTACTACACCCGCGACATGGCGCTGGCGGGCTCGGATTAAAGCCGAAATGGCCTTTTGACGATATCTGAAGGCTGCGGTAGGATGCGCACTGATGAAAGCAGCCTTTGGGAAATCCACAATGTTGGTCGTGTTGCTGGGCTTGAGCAGCGCGACGTTCGCTCGTGCGGAAGAAACTCCCGCCGCACCGGCCTCGGGTTCCAAAGGCACTGCCATCATTTTTTCCGCACCGAAGTCTGACGTCGTTTCTTCCAACTTGAACGAGGTCCGCGCGCCCGCTTCGCCGTTCCGCGACATGGAGTCCTCGCTGAAGAAACCGTTCCAATCGTTGAATTCCGGTCGCGAAACATTTCGTCCCGCCAAAATCACCGCGCCGTCGGCTGAACCGCAGGTTCGCAGAAAATCGCTCAAGGAACAGATGAACGAACGCGCGGAACAGATGTTCCTTGAACCCGAACTATACAAAGGCGAGAGCGACGCAGAGCTCTTCGGACTGCGCGAAGAAAGTTACGACCCGTACGAAAAGAAGAACAAATCTTCGCTTGATCGCTATTATGATCGCGTCGATCGCGCGGCCGCAAACCGCGCGGAAAAAGCTGAAGCAAATCGCGAATCCGGTTTGTTCGAATCCATCGCGCCACGGAGTTCCAATCCATTCGCCGATTACCGCGAGAGTTTTCAGATTCGCAATACCGCTTCGTCCGGGATGCCACTTTCTCAAAGCGGCAACAACCTGTCGCCCGCCGCCGGCGACACCAGCACCCGTTCCTACTTCCGCCAGCCTGACCGTCTTACCACGTTCCGCAGCGGCGATGCTTATTCCGGATTCCGGCAGACGCCCGATGCACGCGTGGGTTCGTTCAAGCGTCTGTTGGAAGGCTCAGGCAGTGGCAATTCAAGTCCGTCCGTTTCTTCTTCCGTCACGGTGAATTCGTCGCCGTATCAGATAACGCCTTCAAGTTCCTTTGCCACGCCGGCGCCGGTGGTGAATCGCAGCGTCACTGTTACACCTGCACCAAGTACGCCGAGCTTCACAGATTCCGCTCGTTTGGTGGGTAACCCTTATGAACCGCAGGGCGTGCCGAATTATGCCCCGGCAGTTCAACAGCCGTCACGCCAATTGAATCTCTCAACACCAACGTCGAAACCGCTGCCGCCGCCCACCTTCAAGCTCCCGCAGCGTCGCCATTAATCAGCCTGCCGGTTCAGCGCTTCTGATTATACTGCGCTTGCGAATATTTCGTCGCCGCGAGTTTCTCCGCTAACGCCAGCAACTCGCCGTTCGGCTCAAAAACCTGCCATTCTACCGCAGAAGCAGCGGTTTGTTGCATCGCCAATTCCCAATCGCTTCGCCGCAAATCCGCCGGCGGCGGTTGTACGGAACCCTGAATCAGCAACCCGGCTTTATTGCGACGTTGTGCGGCGCCGGCGATTTTTCGCCCGTGCCACAGCAAATCGAATTTCTCGTGCCCGACAAAACATTGGCCGGGCAGCGATTTCTTACAGCAACTTGCCACCTCGGTTGTGACGTTTAATTTCGCAAACGCCCGTTGCAGCCATTCATGCATCGCGCGATAACTTTCTTCCGCGCGCAAATCGTACCATTCGTGACCCGGTGGAATTATCAGGCTGTACGTCCAGTCCACATCATGCGGCACTAAGCCGCCGCCGGTCGGCCGACGAATCAGCGGGCGCAACAATGTCGCCTTTTCAATTTCCGCGTAATGTTGAAAGTAGCCGAACGTCGCAGCAGGCTGCGTCCAGCCGTAGCTGCGCAGCACGGGCAACTGTCGTCGCGATGCAGTTTCCAACAGCGCTTCATCCAACGCCATGTTGAACGCCGCATCGCCCGCACCGGAATTGAGAAATAACCACTTCATTTTACGCCAATTCGCGGACACAACTCGCGCACTTCGCACGACGCACAATCCGGTTTGCGCGCCGTACAACGTCGTCGCCCGTGCCAGATCAGCAGATGACTGAACAGCGTCCACAACTCCTGCGGCACAAGCTTGATGAGATCCTGCTCAATCTTCACCGCATCCAGATGCTTCGTCAGGCCGAGCCGATTCGACAACCGCGTCACATGCGTGTCCACCACGATGCCGACGTTAAGATTGAACGCGTTTCCCAAAACGACGTTGGCGGTTTTGCGACCGACGCCGTCGAGCGCATAAAGTTCCTCCATCGTCTGCGGCACGTTTCCACCATGTTTCTCCACCAGCGCGCGACAACACGACTGAATGTTTTTCGCCTTGTTGCGATAAAAACCGGTGGTCTTGATCATCTCCTCCAATTCGCTCAACGGCGCCTCGGCGTAATCCCTGGCGCTGCGATATTTTCGAAAAAGCTCCGCCGTAACGAGATTCACGCGCTTGTCAGTGCATTGCGCAGAAAGGATGGTGGCGATGAGTAATTCCAGCGGCGTGGAAAAATTCAATTCACAATGCGCATCCGGATAAGTCTTCCGCAACTCCGCGATTATCTCGCGAGTGCGACTGGCTTTAGCTTCGGCGGTTTCGCGTGGTGTCTGACGACGCATCATTTGTCGCCGGAATTCTTCCAAGTTCCCCGCAATTTGCACAGCACATTGCGTCGTCAGCAGACAGACAAGCAGGTGCGCTACTCGTGAAATGAAAGTGGGCGGAAGTCTTATTCTCTGCCGAGAAGTTCAGATATCTTCGTCGCAATCTGGCCGGTGCGCATCAGGCTTTCCCCGACCAAAATGGCGCCCGCACCGCTGCGCTTCAATCGTTGCACATCCCCGCAAGTTTCGATGCCGCTCTCCCCGACCAGCAATCGCGTCTGGCCCGCCTTATCTGCAGCAAAAAGTTTTTGCGCGAGCCGTTCCGTGGTTGCGAGGTCCACCTTGAACGTTTTCAAATCGCGATTGTTCACGCCGATCAATTTCGCGCCAATCGCCATCGCCCGATCCAACTCCGCCCCATCATGCACTTCCACCAACACCGCCAAACCCGCTTCGTTGGCCAGGTCGTAAAACTTCTTCAGGCGCGCATCATCGAGAATTGCGACAATTAACAAGATCGCATCCGCGCCCCATTCAATGGCTTCCAGAATCTGTCGCTCATCAATGATGAAATCTTTCCGCAACAACGGCAGCTTCACCGCCGTGCGAATTTCCCGCAGATAATCCAGTGAACCTTGAAAAAACTTCTCATCCGTCAACACCGACAAACAGCTCGCGCCCGCCGCTTCGTATTCTTTTGCGATGCGCACCGGATCGAAGTTTTCGCAGATGACGCCTTTAGACGGTGACGCTTTCTTCACTTCGGCAATTAGCGCCACATCGCCGCGCCGCGGTTTCCGCAACGCCGCAAAAAAATCCCGTCGCTCGCCATGCTCCAACATCGCATCGCGCAAATCACCCACTGCCAGCAATCGCTCCGGCAATTTGGCAACTTCGAGTTTTTTCTGCTCAACGATGGTGTCGAGAATGTTCATCGCGAATCTGAATTCTGACGCGGCAATTTCTTTTCTGTTTTCAGCGGTCGGTCGTGATTATTCCTCATCATCCTTCACGCCCTGCATCCGCTTCTGCGGACAGCCCGCGCGCAACCAGCCGTTCACAAACGGGTCCAGATCGCCGTCCATTACTGCTTGCACATCGCTGGTTTCCACGCCCGTGCGCAAATCTTTCACCATGCGATATGGCTGAAACACGTAGCTGCGAATCTGATTGCCCCACGACACGCTGCCCTTCTCACCGTAAAACCGTTCCATTTCCGCCTTCTGCGCATCCACACGTTGCGCGTAGATTTTTGAAATTAACATCCGCATCGCCGTCGCGCGGTTCTGATGTTGCGACCGTTGACTCTGCGAAGCCGCGACCAATCCCGTCGGCAAGTGCGTAATGCGCACCGCCGTTTCCACTTTGTTCACGTTCTGCCCGCCTTTACCGCCGGAACGGAACGTATCCACCTGTAATTCACTCGGTGGAATCACAATGTCCGACGACGTCTCTTCGATTTCCGCAATCGTGTCCACGCTCGCAAAACTCGTATGCCGCCGCTTGTTTGCATCGAACGGCGAAATCCGCACGAGCCGATGCACGCCGCGTTCCGCCTTGCAAAATCCGTAGGCGTTCTCGCCTTTGATCATCAACGTCACGCTCTTGATGCCCGCGCCTTCACCCGGCAACGCATCTTCCACTTCCACTTCCCAGCCGCGCGTTTCCGCCCAACGCTGATACATGCGCATCAACATGCCCGCCCAGTCGCACGCTTCCGTGCCTCCGGCCCCGGCGTTGATGCTGAGAATGCAATTACTCTTGTCGTGCGGCCCGGTGAGAAAAACGCGCAGCTCGAACGTGTCGAGTTCTTTCAGAAATCTGCCGAGGTCGCGTTCGAGTTCCTGTTCAATCTTGGGTTGTGCGTCGGCAGGCTCAGCCTCGCCGAGTTCAAGCATCACCTTGAAATCTTCCAACTGTTTCTCCGCCTGCACCAGCGGCTCGATTTTGCCGCGGATGGAACTTCCTTCCTCAATCAGCTTTTGCGCCTGCTCACGATTATTCCAGAACGTCTCATTGGCCATCAGCGCATCAAGTTCGCTCTGGCGCTTTTGCAAACTGGCGACGTCAAAGAAACCTCCGTAAATGCGTCAGTTTCTGCGTTGCCGTTTCCAAAGCTGTTTTGACATTGTCGAACATAAGCTGCGGAGTTTAATCGCCGCCCCAGACAGAATCCAGCGATGAATCACACTTACAACCCCACGAACTTCCGCACCTCGGGATCGGATTCAATTTTCTCTTTGGTGACCAACACCGTGCCTGTATCCACGACGGCGGGGACTTTTTCTTTCTTCACCACTTTGTAGAGTGTCTCGACCGCGAGATAACCCATGCGTTCGGGATTTTGCGCCACCAACGCATCAATTTTTCCCGCCTGCAAATCTTCCACCAACCGCTTCGACGTATCGAACCCGACGAATTTCACATTCACTTTAATGCCGCCCTTTCGCAGGTCGTCCAACGCAGACGCGACCCCGATCGTCGAATAAAGATTCGCCGCAAAAATTCCGTCGAGGTCCAAAGCGCCGTTCTTCACAAATTTCTCCAGCGTATTCGCTGCCGCCGTTTTGCAACCTTCAATCGTTCCCGTGTCCGGATACGGATGCGCCACCACATTGAATCCTGCCGCTTTCACAGTTTCGATAAATCCCGCCGCACGCGCTTCCGTGCTGCCTGTGCCTTGGACAAAACGCATGCACATCACCTTCGCGCCCTTCTTTCCATCCAACAGCCGCACCAGTTCTTTGCCGCCAATTACGCCCCCTTGCTTGTTATCCGTCGCCACGTAACTCGAATGCGCACTCCCGTCCACCGCTGAATCAAAAATCACGACTGGAATCCCTGCCGCCACCGCGTTCTCCACCTGTCGCTTCATCGCGCGCTGATTCAACGGCGCGAGTGCAATGCCTTTCACACCGAGATTGACCATGTTCTCAATGATTTTGTTCTGCTCGGCGATTTCCGTTTCCGTGACCGTACCTTCCCATTTCAAATTAATACCGAGGTCCTGCGCAGCTTTCCGCGCGCCGGTCGCAACAGTTTCCCAAAACTCGCCGCCGGTGCTTTTGGGAATCGCCGCCAGCGTCAGCGTTTGGGCGATTGAAACTGCGGAAAAACCGATCGTCAGGACGGCAGCAACAACGATTGCGCGAATGCGAAAACGGGTAGTCATAAGCCCGAGACTAGGTCGCTATCAGCTTTGATTCAAGCCTTCGGCTCGATGAAGTCCATCGCCCGTTCCGTCAGAACCTCAGATAGATTCCTTTCAAATACTCTGCTTCCGGGAACGTCGCGTGATGATCCGGCGCGTGACGAGTAGTTTGCAATTCCGTGAAGCGGCGACCCGATTCCCGCGCTGCAGCTCGCACCGCACCAAAAAATTCTTCCGCGTTTACATGCGCAGAACACGAACACGCGACCAGGATTCCGCCAGACGTGAGATGATCAATGCCCGAGGTCGCGAGTCTGCTGTAAGCGCGAATGGCTCCAGCGCGTTCGGTTTCGCGTTTGGCAAGCGATGGCGGATCCAGCACGACGAGATCGAACTTCCGCTGCGCATTTCCCGCCAACCACTCAAAGGCGTCAGCTTGAACGGATTCGTGCCGACACGCTGAAATCTGCGGGTCTGCGCTATTGAGTGCAAAGTTTCGTTTCGCGGACTCCAACGCGTGTTTGCTGATGTCGAGATCGGTCACGGACTTCGCTCCGCCACGCGCCGCATAGAGCGAGAATCCACCGGAAAAACTGAATGCATTAAGAACTGTTCGTCCGCGCGACAAGGTTTCCACCATGCGACGATTCTCGCGCTGATCGAGAAAGAAACCGGTCTTCTGTCCCTTCCACACCTCCGCTTCGAAACAAATACCGTTCTCCTGAAATACAACCGGCGCACCGATTTTTGGTGCGGCATCTTGTGAAAATAAAATTTCTCCATCCCGCCGCGAAGTTCGCTGCTCCAGATTCCGGCTCACGCGCAATATCATCTGCTCCGGTTTCAATTGCTCGCGAATGAGCGCGGTGATTTCCACCAATCGCTCCAACCACGCGGTCGTGTAAATCTTGAGTACCAGCGTTGTGTCATAGCGATCCAGCACCAACCCCGGCCAACCGTCGCTCTCGCCATTGATGAGGCGATAGCCGGTCGTTTTCGCATCAAACAATCCGTCGCGTCGTTGCAACGCGGCATCGAGTCGCCTGCGCCAGAAGGCCGTATCGATCGTCAGCGGTTTGCCCACATGCAAGACCCGCACGCGAATCGGCGAGTCCGGATCAAAAAAACCCACCGCGAGAAATTTGTCGTTGCGATCAAAGATAACCGCCAATTCGCCAGCAACGCCGGGGCGATTTTGTTCCCGCACGCTTTCGGAATAAACCCACGGATGACCGCCACGCAGATGTTTCTCGGCGCTGGCCGTAATGCGCAGACGCAAACGCGGCACTCGGACCTCGGGTTGGAGCGCGCGTTCCGTCACATTACTTCGTCATCGCATCACCGGGCTTTGATTCTGCCAGATCGCCCCACTTGCGTCGGAAGAAATAATCGCACGCTAAACCCACGCTATTGCGATGCGGGAACGTGTAGATCAACAGAAAGAAAATCACTCCGGATGAAAAATAAAACCACCACGTCGTCGGATTGTTCAACCGGAAGTAAATCAACACCACCAGCGGAAACAAAAACACCGCACGATCGATTACGACGAGATACGCCCACAAATCGCCCTGGTCCGCCAGATACTTGAAATTGCAATGCGGGCAGCGGTCGTGCATTTCGAGCCAGCCCTTGTAAACCGGCCCTTGCCCGCAATGCGGACAGCGTCGCCGCCAGCCGCGCCATAACAGCGTTTTCAGTTTCGGAATCGGTTCGTTCATTACGCCACCTTACCTCGGAAACGTAGCACGCAAAGGCCGAACAACGCCAATCCCATTGTGGCCAGAATTACCAGGTGAAACCAGAAATCGCCCAGGCTCGCCCCGCGCAAAATCAACGCCCGCTCCAGTTCAATGTAATAAGTCGCCGGAATCACCGTGCTGATTGCGTAAAAAATCTGCGGCATCGTTTCCCGCGGGAAAATGAATCCGGAGAAAAACACGCTCGGCAGAATAAACATCATGCTCATCTGCAACGCCTGCATCTGATTTTGCGCGCGTGTGGAAATCAGCAACCCGAGACTCAGCAAAGCGAAGACATAGAACAGCGTTCCAATCATCAACGCCGTAACATCACCGGCAATCGGCACACCGAACACCCACCGCATCAGGAGAAACAAAAATGCCGCCATCACCATGCCGATGACGAGATACGGCACGAGTTTGCCGAGCATCAAACCCCAGCGCGAGAGCGGGCTCACCATCAGTTGTTCCAACGTGCCGCGCTCGCGCTCACGCACCAGCGACATCGCCGTCGCAAACGTCGTAGCAATTTGCAACACGATGCCAATGACTCCCGGTAGAAAGAAATTCGGACTGCGCATCTCCGGGTTGTAGAGAATTTGCGGCCGCACCTCGACCGGCGGCTCGCGCATACCGAGTTGTTCCGCCAACGCGCGCAGGCCAGTTAAAAAACCGACGTTGAGCGATGTGTTCAACGCCGCCGAAGCGATGGTGGAATTCGAGCCATCAATCAGCACCTGAAACTTCGCGCGCCGACCCGCGCGCATATCTCGCGTGAAATCCGGCGGAATCTGTATTCCCACATACGCCTGACCGCGCCGAATCAAATCCGTCAACTCCGTCACGCTCTGCGCTTCGCCCACCACTTTGAACGTGCCGGTGTTTTCAAATTGTCTGATCAGTTGCCGACTTTCCTCCGTGCGATCTTCGTCATAAACGATGGTCCGCATATCTCTCACATCGGTGTCGAGCGCATAACCGAAAGCAATCATTTCCACGAGTGGTGGAAACATCATGAAGAACAACGTAAACGGATCGCGCAACACCACGAGAAACTCTTTGTAAAGAATGGCCGTGAAGCCGCGGAATGGAGTTTTCATGAAAACCTCAAGATTTCAAACTCCAAGCTCCTGAGAAATACCAAGCCCCAAATTTCAACAACCACCCCGCGCCGTTTGGCATCCGGTTATTGGAGCTTCTCTGATGTCTGGATGTTGGTGCTTGGAGCTTCATTTCCCGTTATTCGTCAGCGCCACAAATACATCTTCCAGCGACGGCGCAATCGGGCGGATGTCTGCGTTCGAAATATTCACCTTTGCCAGTTCGGCGCGGAGAAAATCTTCCGACACCTCGGAATCCACCAACAAGTGCATTGACTGACCGAACACCGTCGCCGTGCGCACGCCCGGCAAATGCCGCATCGCCTGCAATCCCGTAGTGACATGTTCGCAGGTCACATCAATGCGCTTGGTGTTCGGCGGATTCACGACGGGCAATTGCTTCAATTCATCCGGTTCGCCGCACACGACCAGTTTGGACAAATGAATGTAACCGACATGCGAACAGCGTTCTGCTTCGTCCATGTAATGCGTCGTGACGAACAACGTCATGCCGCGACTCGAAAATTCAAACAGCAAATCCCACAACTCCCGCCGCGCGACCGGATCAATCCCCGCCGTCGGTTCATCGAGAAACAACACGCTCGGTCGATGCACCAACGCGCAAGCCATTGCGAGACGCTGTCGCCAACCGCCGGATAACAGGCCGGCGCGCCGCTCGCGATACGGCTCGAGATGCGTCAACGCGATGAGTTCATCGAAACGCTGTTTGAGCGCTGCATCTTTCAATCCATATAGCCGCGCGTAAAAATTCAGGTTCTCGTGCACCGTCAATTCGTCGTACAACGAGAACTTCTGCGACATGTAACCGATAAGCGGCTTAATATCTTCCGTCTGATTCACCACATCGAACCCGGCGATACTCGCGCGCCCATCACTCGGTTTCAGCAACCCGCACAACATGCGAATCACCGTGGATTTACCCGAGCCATTCGGTCCGAGAAAACCGAAGATCGAACCTTTCGCCACCTCGAACGACACCTGATCCACCGCCGTGAAATGTCCGAAGCGTTTGGTCAGCGCTTCGCAGGAGATCATGGTTTCAGCAGACATGGTCAATGAATGGCCTGAAAGGCCATAAGAATAAAGCCCGGGGCTGAGCGCGAATGCGCGATGCCCCGGGGAAGCGTACCAAAATTTGCGCGCCCTGAAGGGGCGCAAGAGGCGGACAAATTCGTGTCCCCCCAGCCAAAATTTTTTGGCGCGGATTCAATCCCACACATGACGTTCATCAAATTCAATTTCGTATCGTTTCAAAAATGCGCGGAACTCGTCTTGAAACGAAGTTTTCCGGTGGTGCTCGCGTTGGTTGCGGATGTATTTACGAACCTCCTCAACCGCCGATTGACTCACGGAAAACGCGCCATAACCGCCCTGCCAATAAAAATTCGCGAACTCCGGCCCGCGCGCCCGCAACCAATCGTTTGCGCTCTTCTTCACCTGCCCGACGACATCGCTCAACGTTTCGGTGCGGGTCATCACAAACAAGAGGTGCGCGTGATCCGGCTCGGTGTTGATTTCAATCGGCGCGCAACCGAGGCCGTTCAGCGTGCCGCCCAAGTAGGCATGGAGGTCGGGACGAATCGCATCCGGCAAAACCCGCTCCCGATTTTTCGTGGAAAAAATCAGGTGGACGTAAATTTTGGCGAGCGATTGGGGCATGGATCAGGCCTCTTGCGCCCTTTCAGGGCGCGGAATGATTGGTGGGACGCTGCCCCAGGGCATCGCTCCGCTCAGCCCTGGGCTGGGTTCTGGCGGCTCGTTGAGCCGCGCCACCGCGAACGGAACGTGATCCACCGCCGTGAAATGTCCGAAGCGTTTGGTCAACGCCTCACAGGAGATCATGGTTTCAGCAGACATGATGCGTTTAGTTCCGTACGTTCGAGAAAACCACATCCGCCGCCATGCCGGCGCGGAGTTGGCCTTCAGAATTATCCAGCTTCACTTTCACGCCGAAGACCTGTTTCACGCGTTCGCCAACCGTCTGCACGTTGCGCGGAGTGAATTCAGCCTCGCGCCCCACCTGTTCCACCACGCCGGAGAAATCTTTGTCGGGAAACGCATCCACCCGGACGCGGACGGCGTCGCCGAGTTTGATGTGGCCCAGCCAGGGTTCAGGCACGAAGACGCGCACCCAGATATGATTTGTGAGCAGCAGCGTGGCGATGGATTGATTCGGCGCGACAACGTCGCCGACCTTCACGCTCAAAACTTCCAGCACACAATTCGTCGGCGCGACAATCTTCATCTCGGCGAGATACGCATCCAACTCGGCCAGCTGCGCACGAATCAATGCGATGCGCTCCGATCGCGTGCCGGCCAACAGCAAATCGTAACGCGCTTTGGCCGCCGCTACGGTTTGTTGCGCCAATTGTGCCGCTGTCACCGCGCGATCCCGTTCCGTCACCGAAATCGTTTTCTCGGCGAACAATTCCAGCGCCCGCTGCCGTTCCGCGTGAGCGAAGATTTCCTGTGCCGTTTGCGCTTCCCATTCGG
Organism: uncultured Verrucomicrobiota bacterium; assembly: GCA_937894935.1. Classification (GTDB taxonomy): domain Bacteria; phylum Verrucomicrobiota; class Verrucomicrobiia; order Limisphaerales; family JADLHS01; genus JADLHS01. The sequence continues at coordinate 15,471 of CALAYC010000048.1, read as the reverse complement.
CTTTGGCCGCCGCGATTTCTTCCCGTCGCGGACCGGCCTCCGCTTCGGCTAGTTGAGCGGCGAGTTGCGCGCGCCGCGGCGCCAGTTCGCTCGCGGAAAGCACCGCGATTAATTGACCATTGGTTAACGCGTCTCCTTCGCGAACAAAAATCTCCTCGATGCGTCCGCCGTAACGCGAAGCGACACGCGTTTCGTCCACTTCAATCGTGCCGGAAACGGAGTCGGCGGGACGGGTGGGTTTACAGCCGCTGAAGCCGATGACCAGGGCAAGGGCGGATGCGAGTGAAAGAAAGAGTTTTCTCACGCGCCCGCGAAGCTAGCAACGATGCTAACGCGATTCAATCGCCGTACGAACCGCTTTTCGACGAACATTTTCTATTCATCGCATACCGCCAGCGCCGCGTTAACTGTTCGGCGTCCGGGCGTCGCGCAAAAAGTCCACGTGCATGTCGAGCATGAGACGATTGCGACCATTGGCATGCGCGGCGCGACCTTTCAGTTCTGGCGGAACGGCGCCGACGGTATTCGGGAAATAAACGTCCACCGTCAACTCCACATCCACCGGACCGCCGGGTTGCCCGGCTTGCGGATTGTTCGCTTCGCGCAGTGACGCGACACAATCCGCTTCGGTTCGGCCCCAGAAATTATCCAACGGCACCGGATCATCCGTGCGATCAAAACGCCACATCCAATAACGCACCGCAGTGGCATTCGTAGTCGTGCCGACGAACTGCACCGTCTGTTCGGCATTTTTGAACGACGCATTCTGCATCGCCGGACAACTCCAGATTTCCGGCGTGGAAATCTGATTACTCAAAATCATCGCCGCCCAACCGGCACGGGGGTCGCTTGTCGGCCAGGTGCTCCACGGTTTGTAGCCGCCGAACAATGCGGTCTTCAAATGCCGCGCATCCGGAAAGCGACCTTCGTTTTCATCGAGATAAAGTCGCCACGCGACGCCTTGTTGTTTGAGTTGCGAAAGACACGATGTGCGCCGCGCGGCTTGTTTAGCTTTGGATAAAACCGGCAACAACAGCGCGGCGAGAATCGCAATAATCGCGATCACCACCAGCAGTTCAATCAATGTGAAGGCGTGCTGCGGCGCTTTTCTTGATCTTCGCTTCGAAAGATTAAGCCCGCGGTGACGATGCCGGCCCGGGTTCATTGCGCCGGCTCCAGGCGCACCACGCGATCCGGATTATTCAGCGCAACGTAGATAAATCCATCCGGACTGCACGCGACTTCGCGCACGCGACCGATATTCTTGAACAGCACTTCCTGTTTGATGACCCGCTGATTTTTGATTTCCAAGCGCCGCAATTCCTGTTGCGCGAGCGCGGTGACGAAAAGATTTCCCTGCCATCGCGGGAATTTTTTGCCGTGATAAAAATCCATAGCGCACACCGCAATGGACGGCGTCCAATGAATCACCGGTTGCTCCATCCCTTCCATCGCAGTGAACGCAGTGATCGGTGTTCCCGGATAATCCATTCCGTAGGTGATAACCGGCCAGCCATAGTTGCGGCCGCGCTGAATCAGATTCAATTCATCGCCGCCGCGCGGGCCGTGCTCCGTTTCCCAAAGTTCTCCCGTCACACGATTGAACACGAGGCCTTGCGGATTACGATTTCCGTAACTCCAGATGCTGGCCACTGCATTTGATTGCCCGACGAACGGATTATCCTGCGGAATACGACCGTCATCATGCAGACGATGAATCTTGCCGTTCGGACGAGAAAGCTCCTGAGCGTGCTCTTTGATGCCGCGTTCGCCGATGGAGAAATACAGGTAGCCTTTGTCATCGAACGTCAACCGACAGCCATAGTGCACTGTCGTCTGCACGTAATGTTCCGGTTTCGCGCGAAAAATCATTTGCTCATCAGTCCAGCGATTGTCTTTGATGCGCCCGCGCACAATCGCGGTCATGCCGACATCTTTGTTGTCCAGCGTGGCGGGATCGCTGTAAGCGAGATAAATCCAGCCGTTCTGCGCGAAGTCCGGATGCGCCGCGACCGTCATCAAACCGCCTTGACCCTTGGCACGCACGACGGGCGTTCCAGCGACTGCGTCCGGCAAAAGTTTTCCGCGTTCAATTACGCGCAAGCGCCCGGGCAGCTCCGTCACCAGAATCCGATCATCCGGAAGGAATGCGATGGACCACGGCGTTTTCAATTCCTCCGTGATGGTGCGGAACTGGAATTGGTGTTCCACGCTGGAGACGATGTCACCGTCAATCGGCTTGGCGAAGGAATTAGTCTGCGCTTGAGCGATTTTCTCGCGAACAAGCACCACCATCGCGCGAATCTCCGCGTCGGAAAGCGTTTCCCCAAACGCCGGCATCCCGCGCGTGGCGTCGCCCTCGCGAATGATGCGTGCTATGCTCGCGTCGTCCGAGCCGTTTTGCCAATTGCCCTCAACCAGACTTTTGGCCGAGCCGCCTCGCAAATCCTGGCCGTGACAAGTGGCGCAGTTCGCGGTGAAGAATTCCGGAATGTTGCGGTTCTGCGCCGCAGCAGTTTGAACTGCCGCCCACGCGAGACTGAGACTCAACAGAACGCGAGTCATTCCCGCGCCAGTCTTAAAGCCGATTGCCGATTTGTTTTTCATGTTGGGGAGGTCTGACGCACCAAGGCGCACTGGATTCAATTATCGCCGTCTAATAACCCGCCCAATCCGCCAAGAATCGAGCCTTCTTCGCGACGCCCACCACTTCGCGACGCCGCCACAATGCGATCGGACATGCGACTCAACGGCAACGATTGCAACCAGATTTTGCCCGGCCCGCGCAACGTCGCGAAGAACAGTCCTTCGCCACCGAACAACGCGGACTTGATGCCGCCGACAAATTGAATGTCGAAATCCACCGTCGGCTCGAACGCCACGACGCAACCGGTGTCCACTCGCAGCAACTCGCCCGGAGCCAGTTGTCGTTCATATATGTTTCCGCCCGCATGCAGAAACGCCCAGCCGTCGCCCTGCAAACGTTGCATGATGAATCCTTCGCCGCCGAAGAATCCCGCGCCGATCTTTTTGTTGAACGCGATTCCCACGCTCACGCCTTTGGCCGCGCAGAGGAAGGAGTCTTTTTGTGAAATCAATTCGCGACCGACTTCGGCCAGATGCACCGGAATGATTTTGCCGGGATACGGCGCACCGAACGCCACGCGCCTTTTGCCCTGACCGCGATTATGGAAAACGGTCATGAACAGCGATTCACCCGTGAGCAGGCGTTTGCCCGCGCCCAGCAACGACCCCAGAAAACCGCTGTTCTGTTGCGAACCGTCGCCGAAGATGGTTTGCATCTCGACCCCATCGTCCATGTACATCATGCCGCCCGCTTCCGCGACCGCGGCTTCGTTGGGATCAAGTTCGATTTCGACGAACTGCATCGCATCGCCGAACACCTTGTAATCAATTTCGTGCATCTGGTGCATAGCTTCTAAAAATCCGGCGTCGGATAATGCCGAAGCCGACGCGGCATCGCAGCTACAAATTGCCTGTCCGGCTGTAGCGGGTTGAAACGAACCAATACAACGACCGAGGGATTCCCAGACGCATAATTAATTGCGCTCGTTCATCTTCTTTCGCGTCCAGTCGTGGTTCGAACCTCGCGCGCTTGAATTTCAAAAGAATAGCCCTTGGATACCTCGGGAGGCTTCGGCATAGTATGACCATCAATCGCCACCACATGGAAATCGCCGGATATATCCGCGTTGCCGTCGCGTGTTTTGTCGGCGCTTTTATCGTCCGGCCCGGAGCGATTTTCGCAAATGATCCGGGAGTTCTCCCGCCACCGGCAGCGCATCAGATTGATTTCGTCAAGGAACTCGAACCGCTGTTCGCCGAGCGTTGTTACGATTGTCATGGCGACAAAAAACAGGAATCCGGCTTCCGCGCGGACAATCGCGACGGTTTACTCAAAGGCGGCGACAACGGCCCGGCCATCATCATCGGCAAAAGCGCTGAGAGCATCCTCGTGCAGGTTCTCGCGGACACGCACGAAGACATTGCGGCGATGCCGAAGAAAAAAGAAAAACTCACGCCAGAACAAATCGGTCTGGTGCGCGCGTGGATTGATCAAGGCGCTCTCTGGGAGAGCAGCGTCGCGAAAGGTTTTTCTTACGACACCAATCATTGGGCATTCAAAGCGCCCGTTCGTCCGCCGCTTCCAAACGTAAGCAACAAAAAATGGCCGCGCACGCCGATCGATCAGTTCATTCTCGCCAAGCTCGACACGGAAAAACTCAGTCCGTCGCCTGAAGCGGATAAAATCACTTTGCTGCGACGGCTTTCGCTTGATCTCATCGGTTTGCCGCCAACACCCGAGGAAGTAGATGCATTCCTCGCAGACAAATCACCTGACGCCTACGCAAAACAGGTTGAACGTCTGCTTGCTTCCCCGCATTACGGTGAAAAGTGGGGGCGCTTTTGGCTCGATGCCGCGCGTTATGCGGATTCTGACGGATTTGAAAAAGATAAGACGCGCAACGTCTGGTTTTATCGCGATTGGGTCATCAACGCATTCAATCGCGATCTTCCGTACGACGAATTCATCATCAAACAGATCGCCGGCGATCTGCTTCCCAACGCCACCCAAGACGACATCGTTGCGACCGGTTTTCTGCGCAACTCCATGATCAACGAAGAAGGCGGCGCTGATCCTGAACAGTTCCGCATGGAAGCGATGTTTGATCGCATGGATGCCATCGGTAAAAGCGTGCTCGGCCTGACGATTCAATGCGCGCAATGTCACGACCACAAATTCGATCCGATTTCGCAGCGTGAGTATTTCAGTCTGTTTGCTTTCTTGAACAACGATGATGAAGCGCAACGCATTGTTTACACGCCAGAGCAACAAATGCTCGTCGCCAATCTCTCCCGCCAGATGCGTGATCTCGAAGCAGCTTTGCGTCATCGCGTACCGGATTGGGAAGAACGCATAGCCGCGTGGGAGGAATCGGTCGCCACCAATCAACCGCATTGGACCGTCATTCAACCATACGCCGAAGACATCACCACCGGTGGACAAAAATTTCTGCGCCTCGATGACGGTTCTTTCCTCGCGCAAGGCTACGCGCCCACCAAAGCCGGGCCGCATTTCTGGCTGACCAACACGATGCAAAACATCACCGCGTTCCGCCTCGAATTGCTCACGGATCCGAATCTGCCGTGCGGCGGACCGGGGCGCTCGCTGAAAGGTCTGGGCGCGCTAACCGAGTTCACCGTGGACATGATGCCGCTCGATTCGAGGAACAAAACGCGCGTGAAGTTTGATCGGGTTACCGCGGATTTCGAACAACCTGAAACACCGCTTGGACCGGAGCACAACGACAAATCCAATCGCAAACGCGTGGTCGGCCCGGCGCAATTTGCCAACGACGAAAACGAAGACACGGCCTGGGGATTCGATGCCGGACCGGGGCGCCGCAACACGGATCGCGTCGCGGTGTTTCAATGCGCGACCAATGCGGGTCTGCCGGGCGGAACAATCTGGGATATTCGCATCATTCAACGGCACGGCGGTTGGAACAGCGACGCGCACATGAACAACAATCTCGGCCGTTTCCGCCTCAGCGTCACAACCAACGCTGGCCCCATCGTCGCCGACGTCGTACCCAAACGCGTGCGGGCCATTCTTGCAATCCCGCGTGAAAAACGTTCGCCGCAGCAGATCGCTACGGTGTTCAGTTATTGGCGCACGACACAACCTGAGTTCAAAGAAACGAATGAGCAGATTGAAAAGCTCTGGGCGCAATGGCCGGAAGGCGAAACGCAGTTGACGCTCATGGCCCGCGAACAACCGCGCGAAACGCGCCTGCTCAAACGCGGCGATTTTCTCAAGCCTGGTGATGTCGTCACCGCGACAACACCAACGGTATTACATCCGCTGCCCGCTGATGCGGATAATTCGCGACTCACGCTCGCGAAGTGGCTCGTGGATTCGAAATCGCCGACCACCGCGCGGTCGTTCGTCAATCGTGTCTGGCAATCCTACTTCGGCACGGGCTTGCTCGAAACCTCCGAAGACTTCGGCACGCGCGCCGAAGCACCGTCGCATCCTGAATTACTCGACTGGCTCGCGTGTGAATTCATGCAACCAACGATTTCAAACGAACCCCTCACCCGACCTGACGATCACCCTCTCCCCGTCAAATGGGGAGAGGGCAAGGGAGAGGGGCGCACGTGGAACATTAAACACCTCCATCGCCTCATCGTCCACAGCGCCACGTACCGCCAATCTTCACGCGTCACGCCGGAACTTTACGCGCGCGATCCTTACAATCGCCTCCTCGCGCGCGGACCACGTTTCCGCGTCGAAGCCGAAAGCATTCGCGACATCGCCCTCGCCGCGAGCGGCCTGTTGAACACCGAAATCGGCGGCAAAAGCATTTTTCCACCGGCGCCGCAATTTCTATTCGCCCCTCCCGCGAGCTATGGCCCGAAAGATTGGCCGGAATCCACCGGCGCGGATCGCTATCGCCGCAGCCTTTACATCTTCCGCTATCGCTCCGTGCCGTATCCGTTGTTGCAAACCTTTGATGCGCCGAACGGCGACTTTTCATGTGTCCGTCGGCTGCGATCCAACACGCCATTGCAAGCGCTCGTGTCGCTCAACGAACCGACGTTCATGGAAGCTGCGCAAGCTCTCGCGCACAAAACGTTGACTGAGGGTGGCAAGACGGACGCCGACCGAATCAGCTTCGCTTTCCGCCGCGCGCTCTCGCGTCCACCGACTAACAGCGAACGCAAAGAACTTTTGTCTCTGTTGGAAAAACAAAAGCAGCACATCGCCGAAGGCTGGGTAAACGCCGCGGAACTCGCCACCGGCAAAAATAAAGTCGAGCAATTACCTGCGAACACCACGCCGACACAACTCGCCGCTTATACCGTCGTGTCGCGTGTGTTGTTAAACCTGGATGAGACGATCACCAAAGAATGAAAACAGTCTTGAGCCTTGAGTCATGGCGCGTATCGAAAAATTTGAAGACCTCGTGAGCTGGCAGAAAAACAGAACGCTGACGCAGCTCGTTTATCGCGTCACGAAATCGGGTGGATTCGCCAAGGACTTCGGACTGCGCGATCAGATTCGAAGGGTACGCTGACGGTTGAAATCAGCCGACTCAGCTCCGGCATGATGACTTACCTGGCAAACTCCACTGTCTCCGGACGCAAATTCAAACTCGCGAACGACTCGAGGCCCGGGACTTCAGACTCAAGACTTTCAAAAGCATGAACTGCCAAGACCATCTTTTGCGCTTAGGCGAGAAAACGACGAAACATTAAATCCTTCACGACTCATTTTACCGTGATAAAATGAAGCCTATGAACCCTGCTGGCGCTTATATCACATTGGGCAGAGTGTTGTTTGTTGTCCTGTTTTGTTTTGCCTTTCAGCTCGCTGCGCATCCCCTGGATAACTGGCACAGTCGGTACACCAACTCTGCTGGCGCGCTCTGGGGGATAACTTTTGGCGCAGAGCAGTTCGTCGCCGTTGGTGATGGAGGCTCGATTTTGACATCTGCCACGGGTCTCACCTGGAGTCCTCAAAATTCAGGAACGATCCAAAGATTGCGGAGTGTCGTCTGGGGCGATGGAGTGTTTGTTGCCGTGGGTGACTCCGGAACCATTCTTTCCTCTGAGGATGGCACCAACTGGACAACGCGAATCTGTCCAGGAATCTCAGGCACGCTTTGGGAAGTCGCCTATGGCCAAGGGCAGTTTGTAACCATTGCGGGCACGACGCTTGCCGCCACTTCAGTTGATGGAACAAACTGGACTGCTTACCCCGCCGGAACTTCATTGGATGGCTCGTGTATAACCTATGGTCGCGGCTTATTCCTGGTGGAATCCGGCGCCAAAACCAACTCCGCATCACTGAATGGCACAAATTGGTTTCCGCTTCTGTCCGGCGCGCAAAAATCGCTGTACACGATGACTTTTGCCAACGGAACTTTCGTCGCGTTGGATCATGACCTGAACTCTTTCACGTCAACCGATGGAACAAATTGGATAAAGCGCGGCTCGATCAATCCCGCGAATCTGGCTCGGCCTGCTCACATCGCCTACGGCGGCGGACATTTCGTCACAGTTGGGGGCGGATACATTCACTACACCCGCGACGCCGCTGATTGGACGGCCAGCACAAATGGATATTTTTATGTGGGCCACAGCGTTGCCTATGGCAAAGGAACTTTTGTTGCGGTGAACGGTTTAATCATCCAATCAGATCCTGTGGTCTGGCTGGATGCTGCTGGCCCGGGTAATTTCCGGATTTCCGCCGTCCCCGGTATGTCGTGTCGAATCGAAGTCACCAGCACGCCAAACATTCCCGACTCGTGGACAACACTGGAAACAGTCCCCATTACAACCTGCCCACAAATCTGGACCGATTCGAATCAATCAACAACCACTCGGTTTTACCGCGCCGCATTGCTTCCGTGAGTCGCTCAACGTGAACTGCCAGGACCACCTCTACTACGGCAAAGACCCGCGCGAGATCACGCGCCGCTGGTTCTTCCAACAATGCGGTATCGGCCTCGGTGCCATCGCGCTCGGCACATTGTTCCGCGACAACGGTTGGGCCGCCCCGGCATCGATAAATCCGCTCGCGGCGAAGCAACCGCATTTTCCCGCGAAGGCCAAGCGCGTCATCTTTCTGTTCATGGCCGGCGCGCCGAGTCATCTCGAATTGTTCGATTACAAACCGCAGCTCGCCAAATTCGACGGCACGACTCCGCCCGCTGAGTTAATTAAAGATTATCGTGCGGCGTTCATCAGCCCGACCGCGAAGTTGATGGGCGCGAAGTTCAACTTCGCCAAGCACGGCAAATGCGGCGCAGAACTTTCCGAATTGTTACCGCACCTCGCGACCGTAGTGGACGACATCACCATCGTGAAGTCCATGCATACAGATGCGTTCAATCACGCGCCCGGCCAGCTCCTGATGAGCACCGGCTCGCAACAGTTCGGGCGACCCAGCATGGGCGCGTGGTGCAGTTACGGGCTGGGTACGGAATCGCAGGATCTACCGGCGTTCGTCGTGTTCAGCACCGGCAAAAAAGGTCCGAGTGCGGGCGCGGGCAATTGGGGCGCGGGCTTCCTGCCGTCCGTGCATCAAGGCACGATGTTCCGCAGCGTCGGCGATCCCGTCCTGTATCTCTCCAATCCGCCCGGCGTGGACGACACCATCCAGCGCGCCACGCTCGATTCCATCAAGCGCCTCAACCAGCAACACCTCGACATCGTCGGCGATCCCGAAATCGCCACGCGCATCAACTCCTTTGAACTCGCGGCGCGCATGCAGACCGTTGCGCCCGAACTCATGGATATATCCCGCGAATCCAAAGAGACGCTCGAGATGTACGGCGCGGAACCCGGTAAAGGCACATTCGCGAATGCCTGTTTGCTCGCACGTCGGCTTGCTGAAAAAGGCGTACGCTTCATCGAAATTTTCCACGAAGCCTGGGATCAACACGGCAACTTGAAGAAGGACATCATTCAGAATTGCAAGGACACCGATCAGGCCTGCGCCGCGCTCATCAAAGACCTCAAGCAACGCGGGCTGCTGGACGACACGCTCGTCGTCTGGGGCGGCGAATTCGGTCGCACGCCTATGGTCGAGGGCGCGAGCAACGACGGACGCGATCACCATCCGAACTGTTTCACGATGTGGCTCGCGGGCGGCGGTGTGAAACGTGGTGTCACGATTGGCGAGACTGACGAACTCGGCTTCAACGTGACGCAGGACAAAATCCACGTCCACGACCTGCATGCCACAATGCTGCACCTGCTTGGCTTCGATCACACGAAACTGACCTATCGCTTCCAAGGCCGCGATTTCCGCCTCACCGATGTGCATGGGGAACTGGTGAAGAAGTTGATGGCTTGAGCCAGCGGCCAGACAAAACGGTTGTGCTGCCCGAAATTGGCGAAAATTAGCCCTTCAAGTCTTCAGCAAGCTGCTGGCAGGCTTGCTCTGCAATGGCAATTTCAGCGACGCCCAGCTTTTTTAGCTCACCACAGAGAGTTTCATATATGCGAAACTCTGCGACCACCTTATCCTTGGGCATTCCGTTCTTAAGCATCCATCGCAGGTTAAAGAACGCTTCAAGCACTCGTTTGGCCAAATTGCGTCGATAAGTTTGAACCGACCCAATACCTGCGGACACCGAGAACACTTCCTCATCAAGCGTAAAGTAATATTCGTCGCTTTTGATTGCGGCTATGTCCTTCAGCGTTTTCGAGCATTGTTTTGCTATGGCATCGGCAGCACTTTTTCGATCATCTAAACTTTCACTAACAGACAATGTCGTGACATGGACTATTCTCAATTGCGCAGGCTTATCAGGTTTAGAAGAGGCAGCCTGCAAGTCTTGAAAGATCTCATCACGATTTAGAACTTCGACTGGAATCAGCTCAAGCACATGCATCCTATCGCCAACTCCAGAGAATAGAGCCGAAAGGTGATGGCAAGAGAAGACTCGCAGCGACAACTCCTCTTGGTCGACAAAGCCAACGAAGAAGGGCATTTCGAGTCCACGTAAATAATCGAGATGTTTTGAGACATCGAGCTTCTTGGGTTTGCCAGTTTTTGCTTGGATTGCAAACGAGTTCGTCGGGAATAGTTGAACCTTGTTATTTTGTGTTTTCTCCCGAAACAGGGTGCAAATGAAATCGGTTCCAAGATCATCAGAGTTTTTTGTTGGGCTAGCTACGAATGAAATTCTCGAAAGAAGAAATTCCGCAAGCCTCTCATTCTCCCAACCGACTCTTGTTGTTTTCAGATGGCCCATACAGTCAATCTTCACTGCACAATAGCCTCACATCTCCCACTTCACCGGCACGGTCAGTTTTTTGCCGAAGCGATTGTTGTAATGTAATTGCCGCTGAGACACGCCGTATTCATGAACGAGCTTCGTGATTTTCACGTCGTAACAGCAGTATTCCGCAATCTCCAACAGCTTGCCTTGCTTGTACCACTGAATCGCCTGCAAACCTTCCGCGGTTTTTTCCACACCGAACGTGGCGGTCGCGATGGAATCAAGGGAGAGCCGATGTTGCAGCGTGTTCTGCAAATCCACGAGCATGTCGAGCGTGGGTAGTTGCGTCAGATCAAACGGCGTGTAACCGTGCAACACTTCGTAATCGAAGCGCAGGATGTTGAAGCCCACGACGAGGTCGGCGCGTTGCAATTCGGTTAACAGATCATTGACCTGGCGTTCACCGTAAATTTTGTAGTCGCCGCGCGCAGTGCTGTAGGTCACGCCCACGCTCAGGCCCATGCGATTGATGTTGTTCCAACCGCCGACCTCCTCAGCGGAACGTTGGGTTTCCAGATCAAAATAAACGATGTTACGCGCCATCTCTTCAGTGCTTCGATTCCAATTCGGCGACCTTCGCGCCGACGCGGCATCGCTCCCTGCGACGCCGAGCAGAAATTGCAGCAAGATTAAAAGGACGATTTCGCGGAAGCGAGTCGTGAATTGATTGTTTCGCATCTCACGCTAGGCTGCTGCCATGGTGGACGCCGCGCCGACGTTACCCGTTGCTTCATCACGACGCAGCGGCGTGATGCGCTTTGGCACGGAATTTATCGGACGCCGCGCGTTCAACATTCTCGTCGCGCTGCATGGCGTGGGCGCGTTTGCACTCATCACGCTGGGTGTCATGGTGCGAAAACTCGGCGTAGCGCGAGCCGTCATCCGACCGCTTATCGCGCGGGAAATTTCGCGGGCCGGAGTTCAACTGCTGCCGATGTTTCTCTTCGCGGCGCTGGCGCTCGGCTTTCTCGTCATCGGCCAAACGGTGTCAGTTCTCTCGCGCCTCGGCGCGGCGAGCAATCTGTTGGGCGACATCATGGTCATCGTGGTCGTGCGCGAACTCGGGCCGCTGCTGACCGCGATTCTGGTGCTTGCACGGGTCGGCACCGCAACCGTGGTCGAACTCGGCACCGCGCGCGCCACCGGCGAAGTGGAATCGCTCGAAGCGCTGGGAATCGATCCGGTGCATTATCTGGTGTTGCCGCGCGTCATCGGCATGGCGATCGGAATTTTTTCACTCACGGTCTATCTGATTCTCGGAACGCTGATAAGCGGCTATCTGTGGGCATTCGTGCAGGATATTCCGCTGTTGCCCAGTGATTATTTCAGTCAATTGGCCGGTGCGCTGACGTATCTGGATTTTGTGCTGCTCGCGTTGAAGACCGTTATTTTCGGTTTCATCATCGCGATCGTGACGTGTTATCACGGGCTCGCTCATCCGCTACAACTCGATCAGCTTTCGCGCGCGACGGTGCGCGCCGTGGGTCAATCCATCGTCGCGTGTGTGTTGCTCGACGCGCTGTTCATCCTCGCCTATCTGATGTTATGAACACTGGGCCGGTTACTAATCCTACCGAGACACTCGCGCTCGAATTGCGCGCCGTGATGGTGACTGCGATGCGAGGGCCAAACGTGGTCGTAGCACAAAACGTGAATTGGGCCGTACGCGAAGGGGAATTCTGGATACTCGCCGCGCCGCAGAATACCGGCAAAACAGATTTCATGATGACGCTCGGCGGAATCACGTCGCCAGCGGCGGGTGAATTCCGCTTTTTCGGCACAACCATGCCGATCTTTGAAGAGGCGCGACTCACGGAACGGTTGCGGCTCGGCCTCGTGTTCGACGGCGGGCAGTTGCTCAACGCGCTGACCATCACGCAAAATATCGCGTTGCCGCTGCGTTATCATACCAACCTGTCCCAAGCACAGATTGACGCGCGAGTGAATGAACTGTTGAAAACAACCGAGCTGACGCCGTGGGCTCACAACACACCGGTCAACGTTCCGCGCGCCTGGCAGCAACGCGCCGGTCTGGCCCGCGCGTTGGCGATGCAACCGGATGTGCTGCTGCTCGACAGTCCGCTCAGCGGTTTGGATCCGCGCCATACGTACTGGTGGTTGAAATTTCTGGATGAACTGATGCGCGAATCCGCCACGAAGAACGGCAAAAAGCTGACGCTGATTGTCTCCGGAGATGATCTGCGACCGTGGCGACGTCATGCGAACCGCGTCGCGTGTCTGCATCAGCAGCAGTTGTTGGTATTAGGCGATTGGACCAACGTGGCGGCCAGCGAGGAAAGCATTGTGAAAGAATTGTTGCGGGAAGAAGTTGTTCCGCGCCAAAGAATTTGAAACTGTGGCACGGCGAAACCGGCAGCCCGGACGAAGAGAAACGACATGGCACTCCAGGATTTAACTCCGCAATTGCGCACGCGGCTCAATCGCGTCGAGCGCGCGGTGGGCTGGTTCGTGTTCTTCGCGGTCGCGCTGACACTGGCCGGCTTCGCGTATTTCTTGCGCAGCACAGCGGAGCGCAAAGGCTGGTTTCTTCAGAAAATTGTTTATCAAACCGGGGTGGCCAGTGGCGCGGGTTTGCGCGTGGGCGATCCGGTGAAGTTGATGGGATTCGATGTCGGCGAAATCACCGAGGTGATTCCCAACGATCCTTACAGTTACTACAACATCACGATTCGGTTTCGCGTGAAGCTGGATCACTACAATTATCCCGGTTACATCTGGAGCGATTCCAAGGTGCGCGTGAATGCGGGCGATTTACTCGGCGGTCGCTTTCTGGAAATCACGAAAGGCATCGCGGGCGTGCCGACCGTGTGGATTACCAACCACACCGCGACTGGTGTTTTGCGGGAGAACTTCTTCAAACAACGTCGGCAGGAACGTTTGGAAGAACTGAAATCGCAGGCGATTGCAACCGCTGAACAATCCGGACAACCGTTACCTTCCGATGATGAATTGTGGTCACAGGTCTTGAGCGAACTCAACGATGCCGCGCGCGCTCGACCGGATGTTTTTTACACTAACCTCACTGCGGGCATTTACTTTCTTGAGCCGATCGAATCGCCCGCAGTCACCGAACGATTGCAACGGGTCGTGGATCAGGTTGAAGCCGCGCTGCCGGGTTTTCTCGCCATAACGAATCGCATCAATACGCTGCTCGATCACAGCGCCACGTTGACTTCTAATCTCAACGTCGTCGCTGTCATCGCACAACCGGCAGTTTCCAATTTCTCGTTACTTACCGAGGAAATTCGCGGCCCGGGCGGATTGGGGCAATGGGCGTTGGGAACGAACGCGCAGCAAAGTCTCGAAGCAGCTTTGGGAAATGCGAATCAATTACTCGCCGATGCAGACACGAATCTTGTCGCGCTGACTGATCAGATCAGTGCGTCGCTGGAGAATCTGGCTTCTATTACCAGCAATTTGAATGCGCAGGTTCAGGCGAATACCAACGTTCTCGGATCGATTTCGCAGGCGATCATTCACGCCGACGAACTGGTACAGGGATTAAAACGACACTGGCTGTTGCGATCGGCGTTCAAAGATAAAGCCGCGGAAAACGAGAAGGAAAAGCAATCGCGTCAACCAGTGGCGCCGGTGCGGTCGCCACGCGATGCGGCGCGGTAAAAATGCCGCTTAAAATTGCAGCAGCAGGAAAACCAGACCGCCGACGCACAACGCGAAGAATCCGATAATCGCGGCATCCAACGCGCCAAAGCGAGATTGCGCGGAATGATTGGCCGGGATCAGCGAAGGCTTCACGTATTCGCCGCTCTTGCGATTGACCTTGAACGTCATCGTGCTCATGAAAGGGATTTCAGCACGCGTCACGCCAAGGCGGATTTGTCGAAATTTGCGCGAAAAGACGAGGTTTCCCATTCCCAATGCCGTCTCGAGTTTTGACACTGTCCGCGTCGCGCGGACAGCGTTGTCCTGCCGGAAACTTGCATGTTCGCGCAGCTTTACGATAATCATCTTGTGAACGACCCGGTCACAAAACTTACCAATGAGTTGATTTCCTCCTACGCGCGCGTCGGCGGAATCAATCATCTCGATGGAAAAAATCTGCCGTCCAAGCGCGCGATTACGTCCATCACCAGAGACCTTTTGCGTCTGCTCTTTCCCGGGTTTTTCGACGAACACCTCGTGCATTCGTCGGAAATTAAAGTTGAGACAGCGGCGTTGTTGGATTCCGTGCTCGGACGGTTGGAAGACGAAATCCGCAAAAGCCTTGAGTATCGTCCGCCGGGCGATCTGGCGAAAAAAGACATTCCCGCAGCAGCGCGAAGTTTGACGCTGGAATTTCTCGGTTGCCTGCCATGCGTGCGTGATCTGCTCCAAACCGACACCGAGGCAGCCTACAATGGTGATCCTGCGGCGTTGAGTCGCGAAGAAGTTATCGTGGCGTATCCGTTCATCGAAGCCATCTCCGTGCAACGGCTCGCGCATCAATTGTATCTCAAAGAAATTCCACTCATTCCGCGCATTATGTCCGAATGGGCGCATGAACGCACCGGCATGGAATTGCATCCGGGCGCGAAGATCGGCTCACATTTCTTTGTGGACCACTGCACGGGCACGGTGGTCGGTGAAACGGCGGTCATCGGTAATCACGTGAAGATGTATCACGGCGTGA